>CAZLFU010000011.1:0-17732 GCA_964558895.1 uncultured Candidatus Peribacteria bacterium | reverse complement strand
AACCCGCCTGCCATCCGAAGCCTTGGCGAAGGATGGTAACCCGTAACCCGTAACCCATGCCTCGCTCCCGCTTCATAGAACTAGATCTCCTGCGCACATTCGCCATTCTTCTGATGGTGATGTACCACACTGCATTCGATTTGGAATACTTCTATGCCATGCCAATAGATATCCAATCAGGTTTTTGGTGGTGGATGCAGAAGATAACAGCAAATCTGTTTCTTGTACTTGTTGGCATCAGCTTCTCACTCTCGTGGAATCGCACACCCACGTACACCAAATTCTTGAAGCGAGGAGGTATCTTGATTGGATTTGGCATGCTCATCAGCATCGCAACGTGGATCCTCGACTCCTATACCTTCGTTCGGTTTGGCATACTCCACTGCATCGGGCTCAGCATCATCTTGCTTCCTCTCACTGCCAGATGGAAACAGTGGAACGTGCTACTAGGAATACTGCTCATCTCACTTCATCCTGTTGTGTCATCACTTGGTACAGATACATCGCTCCTGCTGCCGCTTGGGATAACACCAAAACACTTTGTAACGCTCGATTACTTCCCTCTTGTGCCGTGGATGGGAGTGATACTTCTGGGTGTAGGCGCAGGACATCTCTTGTATATTTCTCGCAACAGAAAGCCAAAACCTGTTCATGAACGTTGGTACACCATCACCGCTCCAGGACGCTACGCACTCCCGATATACCTCTTGCATCAGCCTGCTTTGCTTTTGATCCTGTGGATGATACTTGGATGAAGGTTTTGAAATGCATGAAATAAAAACAGATCTACAAAAAGCCAAAATCTTAGGATGGACGTTCGTACACTATAACTCAAATTATTTTTTCGCTATCCTGTAGCACGATGTCATTTTCTGTTCGTCGTATCAGCGAGGAAAAGAAGCCTCGTAATTCATTGCCGTGGAAACGGATTCTCCTCGGGGTTCTTACGTATATGCGTCCACTGTACGGATGGTACCGCGGTTGGAAGGTACGAGACGAAGAGGAAAAGCTTCAAGAAAAACATGCACTTGTCCTCAAGAGAACTCTCTTTGTGCTCGTAGCAGTGCTCGTAGCAGTGGGCCTATTTGCAGGTATCGCAAAAGCACTCGTAAAGCTGCACATCTTGAGTGTCGATAGCATCGTCTCGGTGACAGGTGCAGACCTCCCACAAGATGAACATGGCTTCACGAATATTCTTCTTCTGGGACAGGGAGATGAAAATCACGATGGAAAAGACCTCACCGATACGATAATCATTGCGAGCATCGACCCCAAAACACAGAGTGTCGTGATGCTTTCCTTCCCACGAGATCTCTACTTTTTGAGCACCGAAAAGATGGGCGAAGGTAGGCTCAATAGTCTCTATCGTGATTACAAGAACTATCTGCACCGCCAGGGGCAAATGGACGAAAATACTGCGTCGCTGGAAGCTATCAAGGAACTCAAAGATGAAGTAGGTCGTACAATCGCTTTGCCTATTCATCATGTCATCAAAGTAAACTTTACCGCCTTGGTAGAGGCAGTTGATGCGCTAGAAGGAATAGATGTCGAAGTTCCATACGATATTGTGGATACAGAATATCCAGATGAAAATTATGGATACGAAACATTCGAAATTCATCAAGGTATGCAACACTTGGATGGAGCAACAGCTCTCAAATATGCGCGTAGTAGGCATACCACTAGCGACTTCGGCCGATCTGCAAGGCAACAGCAAATCATTATGGCTATGGCAACCAAAGCCAAGGAAGAAGGTGTACTTAGTAGTCCTTCTACTATTACAAAGCTGCTGAGCATCTTGGTGCACAACATGACTACCACTCTCTCTACCAGAGAGATTATTGGTTTAGCAGACCTCGCAAAGAAGATAGACCAGTCTAAGATCATCACCATGCAACTCAACGATAGGAATGCTCTCTACAACAGCGTGGTTGAGCCAGGTGGCTTCCTCTACACTCCACCGCGATCCTTCTTTGATGGCGCATCTGTGTTGCTCCCTGTGTCTATTCCCGAGTTTCCAATCACTTGGAAGCAAATTCAAACACTCACAACCCACCTCTTTAAGCAAAGATCTCTACAGGTTGCAAAGCCAGGCATCAACGTACTCAACGCAGGTGCTGCGAGTGGCGTTGCTGGTAAGCTCGCACGAGAACTCATACGATACGGATACAATGTGCAAAATATAGAGAACGCTTCCATCGAAAAACAAGATGGTTCTTTCATGACTGCACGAACAGAAGCAGATGCACAGTACGCTCTGTATTTTTCCAAGCTTCTTGGTATCAAGTTGCTTCCCACAAGCTCCGTCAATCCTCTTTCTCCAGAGGAACAAAACCAGATCACGATCGTGATTGGCAGAGACTATGTCTATACCCCTCTCCAATCTCTCATTCCTCCTCAAGAGTAAGATGATGACCCCACGCCAAATCATCGCAAAGGCTTGGGCAATCACCACCAAAGAAAAACAACTCTGGCAGTGGGGATGCATAGCTGCCATCTTCGAAACATTGCGAACTTTGGAGCTTTTCCTCTATCAAGGATATTATTTGTACTCGTTTACCAAAGGAGAAACCGTTGGGTGGCTTTCGGTTGAAATGCTCTTCTTCCAAAGTTTACCACTGTGGCTTTTTATTCTGGGTACCGTATTACTCATTGTTTTGTTGGTTTGCCAGCTTTTCATCCCCACTCTCGCTGAAGGAGCGGTGATTGGCCTTGCGGCAAAATCGTATACCAACAAAGAGGTAAAAGGAGGATTTATTTTAGGAATGTATAACTTCTTCCCTATTTTGGAAATTCATGGGTTTTTTATTCTCAGTAGTTTTTCCATCGCTTTGGCTGCAGGATCTATGCTGCTTCGCTACGGAGGCGACCCTGGATTTATCGCATCATCTATGAGTATTCTCATATTTCTTTGGGTATTTGCGGTAATCTTCCGTTTTTTTGCAAGCTTTGCCGAAGAGGCAGTGGTTATCCGAAAGCTTGGTGCCTTTGCTGCTGTCGCACGTAGTTTTAAACTGGTGGTCAGTAATGTAAGTCATTTGATGTTCCTTTTGCTTCTCCTTGTTGTCATCAGCTTGAGAATCGTCATCAATACAGCACTCGTTATTCTTGTACCCGCTATTACAATTGGACTGGGGTGGTTGCTTACTTTCATCCTCTCTCCCACCATCAGTTATATCATTGGATCTATTATTGGCCTTGCTCTTCTTATTGTTGCCAGTTATTTCTTTGCCTATCTCACAGTCTTTAAACAAACAGTCTGGACACTTACATTCATGGAACTCGATAAACAAAAAGATTTGGACATTATTCATTAGAGGCTAAAAAGAAAATTTCTTGACAGTGCACAAGCGTCCACCTATGATGGTGGACGATTGTTCATCTACGATGAACGTACTCCTTCCTCCCTTCTATGAACCTCACTCCTCACCAGCGAACGGTACTCAATTACATCGGTGAATTCCAAATGAAGAGAGGATACTCTCCTTCTCTTTCGGATCTCGCCCTCGCATTTGGTGTACGCAGTAAGAACGCTATCGCAAAGGTAGTGAATGTACTCGCACGAGAAGGACATATAGAGAAAGATCCCAAAGGTCGCATCAAAATCATCGAAATTGCCGAACAGGGTAACAGGCCAGAGCCTATGATCCTCCCGCTTTTCGGTCCTATTTCTGCAGGATTTGCAGCGCCCGTAGAGGAACAAGCAGAGGAAATGTTGGACTTGGATAATTACCTCGTCCGCGATAAAGCAGCCACCTTCCTTCTTCGTGTGCGTGGAGATAGCATGATTGATGCAGGCATTCACGAAGGAGATCTGGTCATTGTAGAGCGTGGAAAAGAACCAAAGGTAGGAGACATTGTTGTCGGTGTATTGGATGGAGAATTCACTCTCAAGCGCCTCAAGCGTAATCAAGGAAAATACTATCTACAGGCAGAAAATGCAGCCTATCCAGATATGTACGCAATTGATGAATTGCAAGTTGCAGGGGTGGTGAGAGGCGTGCTGAGAAAGTATTAGAAATAGAATCTGGAATCTAGAATTTCGAATCTTGAAGAATGCAATTAACAGATAGAAAACCGGCTCAATCCTTTACAGATCTATCTGTATGGAAAGAAGGTCACTGCTTAGTCTTAATGATCTATAATTGTACAAAATATTTTCCAATGGAAGAGCGCTTTGGACTCACGAATCAATTGCGTAGAGCTGCCGTATCGATTACATCCAATATAGCAGAAGGGTTTTCAAGAAAATCTCCAAAAGAAAAAATACAATTTTATTCAACAGCGCTTGGCTCGCTTTCTGAAGTGCAAAATCAAATGTTAATTGCGAGAGATGTACGATACATCGATCAAGAAAAATTTGAAAAAATTGCCAATCAAAGTATTACTATTAGTAAATTATTGAGTGTATTTATCAAAACAACAAAAACTACATTCCAGATTCAGAATTCTAGATTCTAGATTCTCAACAATGATCGGACATATCGACGCCGACGCCTTCTTTGCCTCTGCACTGCAGAGAAAAAATCCTCATCTACGAGGAAAGCCACTCCTTGCCTTGGGTATGGGAGGAGGATGTGTGATTGCAGCAAGTTACGAAGCAAAAGCCTTTGGCGTGAAAACAGGAATGCCTCTCAAGGAAGCAAAGAAACTCTGCCCACAGGCTCTCGCTCTTCCCTCAGATTTTCGCGAAGCACTCGCTGCTTCTAGGGAAATTGAAATGATTCTGCGAGATCAATCCCCTGTTGTGGAGCAAATGTCTGTAGATGAATGGTTTCTAGACTTGCATGCTCTTGTAGGGGGGTTACCCGCCGATTTAGATGCATGGGCAGAGCGTATGCAGCAAACAATCTCTCAACGTGTCGGCCTCACTGTTTCTATTGGGATAGGACCTACCAAGCTCCTTGCAAAAATGGCTAGTGAATACAGAAAGCCTGCAGGCATTACAATTGTTCAATCGAATACAGTAATTCTAAATTCTAGATTCCAAATTCTAGATTCTCAGTTTCTTCGCTCTCGTCCCGCAGCAGCTATTCCCGGTATTGGACGGAAAAGACAACTTCGTACAGAGCAGTATCAGTGGCATACAGCATACGACGTCGCGCATGCAGATACGAAACTGGTACATACAATATTTGGAAAAACCGGCAGAGAAATGCAGATGGAACTGCAAGGTATTCCTGTTCATACCGTACAGGAAGAGACGAAGCCTCCTAAATCCATCTCACGATGCAGAAGTTTTCGTCCTACCAAAGACATGAACTTCGTTTTTGGTCATCTTCTTCATCATCTTACCTACGTCACACTCAAAATGCGCAGACAGGAATTGGTCTGCACCGCTTTCTCTATCTGGATACGCAGTGGCAATTATCAATACGATGGAAGAGAGGTAAAAATTCCACAACCTACCGATACAGAGGAACAATTGCTTCCCTATCTAAAAAACTGCTTTGAAAAATTACAAAGAAGTCATTTGCAATGTACACAGGTAGGGTTGGCACTCTACGGCTTACGACCAAAAGGAGGTGTTCAGTATTCCTTGTTCGAAAGTCCTAAAAGAACCAACGAAAGCGAAGCCGTACAGAAAGCGCTCGATAGTCTGCATACTCGTTATGGTCGAGGGAGTGTTATGCGAGGATCAATGCTAATTACGACAGACAAACTACAAATGAAACAATTACATGAATACTAATTCTACTTTTGTATCAGCTGATTGAAAATGGACTTAGATCTACGAGTTGCCTGTAAAAACGGTCTAAGAGAAGGTGCAAAACACTGCACTGTACCTGGACGATAATTATACAAAAGGGTTTTAGCACAACGAACCGGATACTCAATAAAAAATGATGCCGGATTTTGCTTAAGACGCCTTGCAGAAGCAAATACAAAGAAATCATTTCTGTACTCTATGTGTCCACCTTTTGCATGAATATGCAGCGCAAGATCCATGTCTTCATGTACTTTGGAGTCATCCAAACACACGGTAGGCTTTACCTGATCCCACATACGTTTACGTAGAACCATATTAAAACCAACAAGCGTTTCATGCCCATTAAAAATAAATTTCATGACAGTCGCGTATGCACGAGTAGAAGTATTGCCTTTGTAAAATGAAAACAGGTCGTACACTACTCCAGGACCAGACAATGCATCTACAGTATCATCTGCAAAAATCTTGTGAATCTGCAAATTCCAATCGGAAGGAAGAATTGCATCTGCGTCCGTGCGAGCTATAACATCACCCGTTGCAGCACGAAAGCCTGCATTACGTGCAGGTGTCATCCCTTGTACTTTCTCGGAAATTACGCGGACAGATGGAAACTGGCTCACAATTTCCATAGTACGATCGGTGCAATTATTATTCACAATAATAATTTCATCGAAGGGAACTACTTGTTGCATTGCACTTTCTAGACAAGAAGCAATGTACTTCTGCTCGTTGTAACACGGAATAACCAAAGACACTTTCATGCGTACAGTATATCATACGAGAGAAGCCAACCTCTCTTCAATCTTCTGGAGCTTCTCTTTTGCGACTTCCATCTTCTCGCGTTCGCCGCATACTACCGCTTCTGGGGCATTTTCAACGAATTGAGCATTGCCAAGCTTTGATTCAATTCCTTTGAGAAAGGCCTCTAGTTGAGACTTCTCCTTCTGGAGGTTCTCGCGCTCCTTATCAAGATCGATCATTCCTTCCAAAGATACATGAACTTCGACACCCTTGAGGAATGCACTTGCAACGTTCTTCTGCTCCTTCGGTTTGCTCTCAATCGTAAGAGTACCAACGCGAGCCAATCGCTTGATGTGATCTGCCTGAGCACCAAGTAATTCCTCGTACTCTGGAGCACACAGAAGAACATCGATAGATGCACCTGGTTCTATCCCGTGATCTGCACGCAGTCTACGAATAGAAACAATGACATCGATCACTACCTGCAACCGATCATACGCAGCAGGATCTCTCAAATGAGCCTCTGCCTGTGGCCACTGCATCCGAAGCAGCATCGGATCATCTTTGTGCTTCAGCGAAGCCCAGAGTTCCTCTGTCACAAACGGACAGTAGGGATGCAAGAGTTGCAAAATAATACGCAGAGAATGAATGAGCACTTGCGGGTTAGATTCACCCTTACTCAATTCCAAATACCAATCGCAGAAGTAATCCCACACAAAGCTGTAGAGCTTCTCCCCTACTTCGCTCAAACTGTATTTCTCTAGACCTTCTGTCACATCCGTAATCAAATCTTGTAGAGCAGAAAGAAGTGCTTTATCTGCGAGTGTTAATAATTCTGGATTCTGGATTCCAGATTCTACATTCTGCGGCTCCTTGCATTGCATCAACACAAACCTCGATGCATTCCAAAGCTTATTGATAAAGTTTCTATACCCTGCAATTTTCTCCTCATAGAGCTTGGCATCATTACCAGGGCTCTGTCCCACAATCATAGAAAGACGCAGAGCATCTGCACCGTACTTGGGGATGATATCCAATGGATCGATCATGGTATCTGGATCGGACTTGCTCATCTTTCTTCCATCACGCGTACGAACCATGCCGTGCAGATATACTGTTTCAAATGGCTTATGACCAGTTGCATACGTTGTCATCAAAATCATGCGTGCTACCCAGAAGAAGATGATGTCATACCCTGTCTCCATCACCTGTGTAGGATGGAACTTGTTGTAATCGGGGCTTTTATCCAGAAGATCTTTGAGAGACAGTGAATAATCTTTGGTCAAAGCAGGGTCTATCAATGTACTCCACGTCCAGAGCGCAGAAGAGAACCAAGTATCGAGAGTATCAGGATCTTGAGTCCAATCTTGACCTGTTGGTGATTCTACACCTGCAAAGACTTCTGCATCTTTGTACCACACAGGAATTCTGTGCCCCCACCAGATCTGGCGAGAAATACACCAATCTCGTAAGTGCTCAATCCAGTTAAAGTACACTTTCTCAAATTGATTGGGGATGATTTTGATGTCTCCACTCTGTACGACGTCCAGCATTACTTCCTTCAAACTGAGTTCTTTTCCCTTCCAAGGGACAACCTGTTTATTCACATCTATAAACCACTGCAATTTAATCTGAGGCTCTATGATGCCTCCTCCGCGGCTATTGACACTGATGTTATGCACATACTGCTCATCAATGCTGATGAGTAATCCTTTTCCCTTCAACTTCTCCACAACTTTCGGCCGTGCATCTTCGATGGTAAGACCTGCAAACTCACCTGCGATAGGAAGAAGTTTTGCATCAAAATCTATCACCTGCTGCTTCTCGAGATTGTGACGCTCGGCAATTTCGAAGTCTGTTGCATCGTGCCACGGTGTGATGGTCATCACGCCTGTTCCAAACTCTGGGTCTACCGCTTCGTCCTTGATGATCGTCGCGGTTACTGTGCCATTGATCCATTCACACTCAAATGTATCTCCATCTTTGTACTGTGCATACCTTTTGTCATCTGGATGCATCACCACATACTTGTCTCCAAATTTCGTCTCTGGGCGGGCAGTACTAATTTGAAATGGACCATATTGAAAGGTGTAGAACAAAGCTTTTTCTTCCTTGCGATCCATCTCGTCATCGGAAACATTCGTTTGAAGTTTGGGATCCCAGTTCACAATTCTGTGTCCACGGTAAATGAGATCATCTGTGTACATCTTCACAAATACTTCGTTCACGCAGCGATTGAGAGAATCGTCCATGGTGTAGCGCTCGCGAGACCAGTCACAGCTGGCTCCCATCTTGCGTATCTGTGAGCGAATAGTCGACTGGCTCTGATCCACAAATTCTGCAATGCGCTTCACCAATTCTTCTCTTCCAAGTTCGTTACGAGGATCTTTGATGCGTTCTTCTTTCTGCAATTTTCGAATAACAACATTCTCCGTGGCAATTGCAGCATGGTCTGTCCCTGGTACCCAGAGAACTTCTTTCCCTTGCATGCGCTGATAACGAATGAAGATATCTTCAATCGCAAGCATGACTGCATGGCCAAGATGCAGCTGCCCCGTGGCATTGGGTGGTGGCATGCTGATGGTAAATGGTTCCTTCTTACTCGTGGCATCAGCAATAAAAGCACCACTCTCTTCCCACATCTTGTAAATACGGTCTTCGGTGGCCTGTGGATCGTACGCTTTTGGAAGCATTGGGGAGATTGTAGCTTGTATTGAAAAATTTTTAATGATTAATTTTTAATTTTTATTCAATTTTGTACTTGAGTAATTTTTAAGAGGTTACAACAAGAGTAGCTTTTCCTTTGGTTGTTTTTGCAATCTTACTAAAAATAAGTGTGAGCTCATGGCATTCTTGCCACAATTTCCTTAATTCATCTTTCTTAAGGGGTACGGCCGTAGCCATCATCCTCAACCAATGCTCGGTCTCCTTGCACTCTTTCTTTACGATATAGATCTTATTGAGAAAGTCTTTCTTAGAACTCGCTCCATTCGCTTCCATATAATTTGCCCCAACACTCGTTGCAGATCGTACTAGCTGATTTAAGAGAGGTCTGGTAACAGTAGTCTCACTTACCTGCGTACAAAACTGAACAACATTGCGACCAAATGCAGAAGTGCGATCTTCTAAATCAAATTTTTGATGAGTATTATCATTCAACATAGCAACAAATCGTACTAAATCCTTCCACAGAGATCAACAGTTCTAAAAGGCTAAATACTAATTCAATACCTAAAAATTGAATAAAAATTAAAAATTAATCATTAAAAATTCACTTAGAAATACCTGCATTCACACTTCGACAAGCTCAGTGTGACATAATAAAAACGACCGCCTGGTGGCGGCCATTCGAAAGAAAAGAAAGATCGATGTTTCGAAGTAAATCGAAGCGGGGGAATTCTAGAGACCTAGAAAGAAATTGCAAGAGAATTTGTGCAGAAAATCCTTGAAAATAGGATATTCGGGAGTAGGATGATTATTGATATGAAGCTCTCTGCGAATCATGGAACGGCACAGGAAAAAAGGCTTCTCTACCGTAGTATGGAAGCTCATTATGTTGCGCCAAGCCTTCAATCTGGAGTAGGAGAACACCTGGAAGGATTGGGAGGGATCACCCGTACAAAAGAAAGCACTATAGGGGCAGTAAAAGATATCTTCCAAGGAACAGGTCGCTTGGTCTTTGTACGCGGAAAAAGATTAAAGGGTGCATCTCAAGTTGCAGAGGGGGTATTCAATATTTTTGATATAGTTCCTAGTGCAATCGCTGATGGCGTACGATCTGCTGCCGGGCCAAAAGGCAAAGGAGGATCAGACTACAATTACAACATTTCTCGCGCATTTGGATCGTTCAAAGATGTAAAAAAACCAACAGATGTAATTGGCGCCACGGTAGATGTAATCCATGCAGTAGGTTTTAGACTTGGTACAGACGCTGTTCGTGCGGTTGGTGGAACAACGAGTGCAACACGTGCTCAAGTCTCTAGAACTCTTGCCGCTTAATTATGCCTTGTGAAGGATCTGCTTTCGAGCTGGTGTGCGACACCCTCAATTACGAGGTGGGCGCATATTCTGTGGGTCAAATACTTGTAGGAGGTGTAGTACTATATTTTGGGTACAAATTGATAGCAGGAAGCATTGGAAACACACGGAACCAAGTAGCAAGAACACTCGCAGCTTAATTCATTATTTTACTATGGCACTCAATGCAGTTAGCGGCATACCAGAAGCAGCTGATCCCATCACAGCAGCAGAATTAGGACAATCAGCACTACTGATTGGCGGAATTGCTCTTGGGCTTTGGCTGGGATACAAGGGTATTACCATGACAGTAAAAGGAGAAAATACTTTCTCGAGTAATAGCTAATCATACACATGCCTACCTTCGACTTTCAGTGTCGGGATTGTACACATGTCTTCGAATTTGCGAGGCCTTTTGGAAGTAGCGAAATCCCCTCTTGCCCAACATGTGGCTGCAAAGAAACGGAAAAGATGATCGCAGCGCCAACAATTGTCTTTAAGGGAGAAGGGTTTTATAAGACAGACAGTAGAAGCAAGGACGGAAAGGACGGGGAAGACGGAAAGGACTCAGGGGACGAAAAGGCTTCAAAAGACTTAAAAGACGGAAAGGAGTCAAAAGAGCCAAAGGACGAAAAGGCTTCAAAAGACGGAAGGGACACAAAAGACTCAAAGGAGCCAAAGGACACAAAAGATGGCAAAGAGAAGAAAGTAGAAAAACAGGAGAAAAAGGCTGAAAACAGCAAATTGTGAATATTATTAACAAAAATACATAAAATATGGTATAATATAGTTAATAAATGCCCATACAAACACACAAGAAAAAGCACGTAAAATTGCACGTACGAATCATCTCCATGATCACGGAGTTATCGTACTCTGCCCTCTTCCTCGTTTGGATAGGAATCGTTCTCGGGTTTGCAGTGCTCTACTTTAAATTAAGCCTGTGGTTCCCCGCACATGGACCCAATCTTCCGAGCGAAATGACTCTCGTTGGTCGCTTTTTAGACTGTGCCTACTACAGCATCATCACAGCAACATCCGTAGGATATGGTGATATTGTTCCACAGGGCTTCTCCAAAGCTCTCGCATGTGTGCAGAGCATCATGGCACTCTTTGTGTTTGCGGTATTCGTGACCAAGCTCGTTTCCAATAGACAGGAAATTACATTACAGCAAGTGCACAGACTTACATTTGAAGACGTGTTTCATAACACACGCGAAGGCCTCTACATCATTCGCAAAGACTTTGATCACATCATGAAAGAAGCAGAGGCAGAGCAAAATATTTCCGAGGAAAATTGGGGAACTTTGGTTACGGCGTACCGTCAGGCTCAAAGCTTGATACAGAAGATTCCAGATTTTTATGGTGAAACCAATCATCTTTACACGCTAGATGAACGCAGGGAACAATTACTACACGAAGCAGTTCATCGCACACTGCACCGTATCAATCAGATGTTGAATCATTTGAGTAGAGAAAATATCGACTGGATGAGTCACGAGCAGAGCATGAAGGAACTACAAGCATTGGTAGAATTGGTACGAGAGATTACGCCACTCTGGAAAAACGAATCTCCGTATGAGCAGCCAGAAGCATTCGAAGATATTCTGATGCTCAACGAGAAGATTCATACCTGCATGATGGCAACTGTGCCATCGGATTTAGATTCATAAACCGTGGCTTGGGTCCGATTTGAAAAATCGGGATCCAGACTCGAACTTGGTGTGTCCGAATTTTGAACCCCGAATTTCTTATTACAACTAACGTCTTCCGCCAAATCTACTTCCACCGCCTCCACTGCTGCGAGGTGGTCCACTACGAGGTGGTCTCTCTACAAAGCCTTCTGGACGTTCTTGCATCTGTTTGAGGGACATGCGTGTTTTGCCGTCCTGCTCGTTGTACTCCACACATTTGGCTTGAATCGTCGCTCCTACCTTGAGTACGTCTTCCACATTTTCTGTACGTGCCCACTGTAGTTCCGAGATGTGAATCATAGCGTCTTTTCCTCCGAGGAATGCCACGATTGCACCAACACCATCGATGATACGAACAACTTCGCAATCGTACACTTTGCCCACTTCTGGTTTGGCTACAATCTGTGCAATCCACTCTTTTGCCTTTGCCATAGCTGCACCATCAGTAGAAGTAACAAAGATAAGTCCGCTGTCCTCGATATCGATCTCCACACCAAGTTCTCCAGTAATCTTTTGAATCGTCTCGCCTCCTTTTCCAATCACCAAGCGAATATCTTCTGGATCAATTTGGATAGTCTCGATACGTGGAGCATAAGGACTCAATTCTGTACGTGAAGTAGAAATAGTCTTGAGCATGGTTTCCATAATCTTCATGCGACCAACTTTTGCTTTCTCCAGAGCCTGTGCAAATACTTCATCTGGTAAGCCTTTGATCTTGATATCCATCTGGATAGCAGTGACTCCCTTCTCGGTACCAGTCACTTTAAAGTCCATATCTCCACCAAAGTCTTCTTCGTCTTGGAGATCGGAGAGAATGACATACTGACCCTTGTCTTCGTCAGACATTAGTCCAAGTGCAATACCAGAAACAGGTGCCTTGAGAGGAACACCTGCTGCCATGAGCGCAAGAGTAGAGCCACATGCTGCAGCCATGGATGATGATCCATTACTTTCCAAAATTTCTGTAACAGTACGGATGGTGTAAGGGAATTCTTCCTCACTTGGAAGAACAGGTTCCAAACCGCGCTGTGCCAAGTTTCCATGTCCAACTTCTCTGTTTCCAACAAACAAACGATTGCTAGTTTCTCCAACGGAGAACGGAGGGAAGTTGTAGTGATGCATGTAGCGCAACTTTGTTTCTCCTTCCATTCCTTCTGTAAGTTGCTTGTCACCAGGAGCACCAAGTGTACAAGTGGTCAGTCCTTGTGTTTCTCCGCGCTGGAAAAGAGCAGAGCCATGCACACGACTAGGGAGAATATCTACCATCGCACCGATTGGACGAATTTCGTCCACCTTGCGGCCACTCATACGAATTCCCTCTTCCAGTACCAAACGACGCACTTCGCCTTTGATAACTGTATCAATCAAACCTCGCGCATTGGCATACAATTCTTTTGATGCCTCATCGTCTGGATTCAAAGGACCATACTTCTCCTCTAGCTTTTCGGTAGCCTGATCCATCACGCCATCGAAAATACTGCGTCGTTCCAATTTTGGAAGAGGTTCTTTGATAGCTTTGTTGATAATAGGTTTTGCCCATGCGGCCAAGTAATTGATGGCTTCTTCGTTGGAATATCCAGCAGGAGCTTCGAATTTCTCCTGACCAATTTCCTTCTGAATATCTGCAAAGAACTTTGCAATTTTCTGCGCCCACTTCTTTCCAAACTCGATGGCACGAAGCACATCTGCCTCTGGAACCTGGTTTGCAGCTGCTTCAATCATCACGAGACGATCGAGAGAGGATGTAACAAACATATCCAGGTCTGCCTTCTTGCGTACTTCGGTAGAAGGATTGAGCACCAACTCGCCCCCAACCAGTCCTACACGCACAGAGCCGATAGGCCCACTTGCTGGACAACTGGATAATGCAACAGCCAATGCCGCAGCATTTGCGGAAGCAACATCGTGCTCGTTTTCGAAATCGTAACTGAGTACGGTGCAAAAGACCTGAATATCATTATGAATGGTCTTAGCAAACATAGGACGAAGTCCTCTATCAATGACACGCGCCATAAGAACGTATTCGTCTCCAGGACGACCTTCGCGCTTACGGAAGCGAGAACCCGCTATCTTTCCTCCAGCGTAGTACTTCTCCTGATACACTACCTGGAGAGGAAGGAAATCGACACCATCACGAGGTTGCTTACTGAGCGTCACGTTGCTCATACAGACGGTATCGCCCATCTGACAAAGCACAGTAGAATTTGCCTGGTTTGCAAGCAATCCTGTGCGAAATATGAGCTTTTGATCGCCAAGCTCGAGCGTATATTCTTTTTGATCTGCAAACGCAGACGATGATGTAGACATAACCTATAAAGAAAGGATACAAAGTCCTACTTGTGCCTCCTTAAAGGCTTAAGCAGAAGATCCTTTACCCTATTCGTACCCGTACCCATCTGTTTGGATTCACATTCGAGACCCTGCACGAGGAGCTCAAACGTAAACCCAGAGGAGGTAGGCAAAAGAGACGGTAGAGGAAAAGAACTGCGTATAGTGTACATCAAACCTCTCTCAAGAAAAAGATAATGTAAAACAATTTTTACAATTCGACATGGAGATCGGCATGCCTTATTTATCACCAAATCCAGGACCAGTATGTTTTGGTGCAAGAGGAAACAACTTTCTCAAGCTATTCATAAATTCATTTTGTGCACCAGGAACAGTAGCTTGTACCTGAGGGTCAGGCGTATGACCAACTGTCTCACACTGCAAGGGTAATTCTGAACTGGTTGCCTTTGGAGGAAGTGATTCATTCATGTACTGGTACAACAGTACATTCACTGCACGGCAAAATCAAGTTGTTTCTGGAGAAAATCATACAATTGCCTTTTTCTTCTTCAAAAAGTGCTTAAATCCCCCCTTCCCGTACTGCAATTCCCTAGATCCTCGTGTAATTTTACTGATGCTTACACCTAATTTCTCTGCAATATCTCGCTGTGGAACACCCGCATCCAGCATTTGGATAAGCTGCCAACGCTCGGCAAGAGAATCTAACTCCTGAGGGGTGAGAATATCATGCAAGAGCATCTCTGCCTCTTTCGCATCATCAATGGACGCAAAAAGGCTGTAGAGTTCTTTAAAATGCTTTGGTGAAACGGCCATACGAGCAAGTATACAGGTGCAACTTGAAATTTGCTATTTGATATTTCTATCAACAGAGCAGAAATCAATAACCAATTTCTACAACTACTTCTTCAAATTGTGTGCCTCAATCACCTGCTGATATTCCTCTGGCTTATGCATCTTGAGGTACGTAAGCAAGCTGCGGCGGCGAGCAACCATGCCAAGAAGTCCACGACGAGCGGAATGATCCTTCTCGTGTTCTTGAAGGTGCTTGGTAAGTGTCGCAATTTGCTTTGTAAGAATTGCAATCTGAACCTGTGGAGAACCAGTGTCTTTATCGTGCTTACGGTGCTGAGCAATCAGCTTCTTTTTGGTAACGCGCTTGATGGCCATAATAGAAGTAAGAACAGAAAATAACCTCTCCGGGCCGCTACAAGGATGTACCTCTGTAGGAGCGCGGGCAGATTTGATTGTATTCAGACGCACAAAAAATGCAAGCTTTTCCTACTTTTTCTCCAATATTTGAAGGAGGAAACAGAAAGAAGTGGACAAGCGTTCACCCTGTGCTACTATACAGCGCATGTACATTATCTACGCTCTGCTTATTGGTCTCATCGGCATCTGTGGCTACATCGCCTGGCGCTTACAGAGCAGCTTGCAGGATGGAGATCCTCGTCTTAAAGCCGAAATAGCTCAAAAAGATCAACGAATTGGCGAATTGGATGGAAAATTAAAGAAGCTTCAATCCGAGAAAGATGAGCTTTCTGGCAACGGAAAACAGCTCTATGACCGCTTTAAGAACCTAGAAGCAGACTACAAAGGCCTTATGAAAGAACGAGATGATCTTTCGAAGCGCTTAACGAAGTTTGAGGCGGAGGCGGAGCAGAGGCAGAAAAAGTATGAAGAAGTGGTAGCACAGCAGGAAGCGAGTAGAAAATCTTGGGAGGATGAGCGAGTACGAATCCGTAGAGAAGATGAGGAGCGTGAACAACGTACCTTGGAAGAGCGTGATCGCATGTGGGGAGAACACGAGCACCAAGTACAAGATATGCTGCGAGAAATTTGTAGAAAGCCTCAATATGCCTTCCCTGCCTTCGATAATACCTCTCTGCCAGTAGATTTTGATGGCAGCTTAAAGCCAGACTTCATGCTGGAATTCCTCGGTCAGTACATCATCTTTGATGCGAAAGTGACGAGATCACAGGATATTCAGACCTATATTTCCAATGCGGTGAAAACAACAGCAGTGAAGGTGAAGAAAAATCCAAAGATCTACTCCACAATCTTCTTGGTTGTCCCTACCGATGCTATTCGAGAGATTAAGAAGCTCAGCTTCGTGGAACAGGGATTTACGTTCTACATCGTCTCCCCAGAGGCACTGGAACCAATTCTCGCCAGCCTCAAAAAGATTACCACCTACGAACTTGCAGATCAGTTCGATCCAGAGGAACGAGAGAGCATCATCAATTGGATTGCGAAGCTAGATCTACACATTAGTGCCAGAAACACCTTTGATATTAAGCTTGCAGAAATTGGTGCAGAACTCTTGCAGGATGCGAGCAGGCAAAACTCAGAAATGGCTAAGGAAGTTGATCAGAGAAAGCAAAAGATGAAGACTCCCAAGATTAGCGACTCCGAGATGAAACGATTGGTAAGCAGTATTACTGCAAGACAAGAGGCAATTAATGAGCTGACAGCGCCAAAAGCAGCAATCAATAGAGAGCAGCTGGAGCTACGATAATCGTCTTGCCGCACTGCAAAGCCAAAAATTTATTGACATCGTCAATAAGCTCATTTACAGTCTCCCCCGTAATGAGTCGCATGACTATTGGTACAGGCCTTCTCCTCCTCGTCGTCCTTCTTCCGAAGAGATAGCGAGGCTGTGCTTGTCGTCAAAATCCCAAAGCCTCGCAAGAGGTCTTTTTTGTAACTATTCCCATTTCAGAATTATGGAAAATGCCACCGCAATAGCCGATTTCGCGCCGACATCACGAGTAGATGCTTATCAGCCACTTTCTCTAGTAAACGACATAACTCCAGCGAAGACTAGAAAAGAATTTCCCATTGCAGATTCATTAGCTTTGAAATGTCCAAGTGTATATACAAGATCAGAAGTAATACTTGATGGGGTTCGTAAAATTACAACTCAATTTATAGAGCTTTATAGACCATACACAGGAAAATTTGTGATCACTGAGGAAGCAGGAATAACGACAGCATACGGACAGGTTTCCGGAACTAATTTCCCAAAAACCTATGAAGTACATGAGGGGAAGACAATAGATCAGGTTCGACAAGGTATGATTGAAGATCTTAAAACACTTTGGATAGAAAAAAGAGATAGAGAGTATGAACAAACTGAAAATGAAACTTAAAAAAGTTGTATGCACTCCAATTAGGAAGCTGTCGCCTAGAAAAAATTCCGTTACGCATCTTGGCGAACAAGGGCGTAGAAAAGTGCACTGTTTGACGAGCGGAGTGTATACGGAGCGAGGAGTTTGCACTTT
>CAZLFU010000010.1:0-19751 GCA_964558895.1 uncultured Candidatus Peribacteria bacterium | reverse complement strand
AAAAAATGTATGGATATCCATTCCTATGGAATGCAATCCTTTTTCTTTGGCATCAGCTCGTCATCCAGATATGAATCTGCAGAATAGTCCTGCAGAACTTCTTCGTGGAAGATTACGGAAAGTAGTTGATGAGTGTTTTAAACAGAGGTATCCAGGTGTTAATTTTTCCGAAGCTCCTACTTCTTCTGAGGGCGAGAGCGCTATTATCTACCGGTCTCGATTGCTGACCGCAGTCAACGGATATGTGAATAGAGTACAGAGTGGAACAGCTGAATGTACCACAGAGCAGATCTACGTACAGGTACGAAGTGAGTGCGAAAAAGCTCTTGGTCTTCCAATTCCTGCCCGAGCATCTGCTGATCCAAGCAAAGAGTATCGTCGTACTGCTTCGTCTACACGACGGAGTTTGAAGTAGTGGACCAGCTCATCTCAGTGTGAGAAAAAGTAAGAAGCTCTTTCCTCTCCTTAAGAGGAGGAAGAACTACTCTGCGAAGATGTGCTCGATGAGGATGATTCGGAAGAAAAACTGGTAGAGCTACTACTCACCGAAGAACTGCTTGTCTGGCTGGAACTAGAGCTACTTCCATCAGAAGAAGAACTACTACTCGAGCTACTCGAAGAGATACTAGAGCTACTCACCGAAGAACTGCTTGTCTGGCTGGAACTAGAGCTACTTACAGAGGAGCTACTAGAGGAGGAATTACCACAATTACCGTTTCGTAGACTCTTGAGTAATGCCAAGCGCTCAGAAATCTTCTGCTTGTGCCATTCCCAATGCATCTCTCGATTCTCTTGGCCAACTTTATGCGTTTTGTGCCATTCGCGATGCCCACGTACGTATTCTTTGTTCCATGTACGATATGCATCTCTACACGAGCGTCGCTCCTGTTTTTCTGCTTTCCGTTCTTCCTTTTGCATCATTTTTTCTACTTTTCGAGGCGAATACTCACGAGAAGAGCTGGCCTCTGTAGAGACAGAGGAAGAAGATTCCTGCTCATCATCTGTATCCTCTGTGTTTCCACGACGTTCACTATGTTTTTCCTTAAGCTTCTGTACGATACATTGTGCAAAATTCTTTCCATGCTCTTCTCCACAATTCTCAAACTTCTTCGCTGCTACCGTCAATGGAAGAGCGATGATGATTGCACTGCACATAACAAGGGATACATGCTTGGTGGAAAAAGAAGGAGTACGCATAGCAACAAAAGGAAAGGAATGATCGATATTCTCTCATACAATTATAAAAACGTACAGTATTCTATCTCCATTTCTTAGAAAGAAAACTTTACATCATCCCCATTGCCTGTTGAATGTCTTTGGTTACACTTCCAGGATGTGGAACGAGCGGAAGAATGGCACCACTTTCAAATTCTAGTTCTCCATAGCGCAGCACAGTCTGTAGAATTCCGTGTTTGTGCATGGAAACTGTCTTCATCTTATCAAAGGCATATTCCATCATCTGTTCGTCGAGGAAAATTTTATCGCGCATCCAGACCACGCGATGATTAGTAACAATGATGCGTGTTGCAGATTCACTAAGGAGAGTGAGAAAAAACCAATGGTGATTTACCAAAAAGAGAATCAGTGCAGCGAAGAAAGAAACATGAGAGAGCCACATAGAATGATGTGCAGTCACTCCAGCCAAGATGAAGAGAAGTATGCTTACCAAGAGGATCATGGTATAGATGAAAACAGGGAAAACGTATTTGATCCAGTGCTGGCTCATAATACGAATCAATCGTTCGCCGTTCGTATTTTCTTCTGTATGCATGGTTACAGTAGATGTGGCTGAAAGATGAAGAGAATGGTGGTGATCACTGCGACAGCAATCGTTGAAAGTACATACGTGAGAAAAATCATACGAGAAACACGTTCGGATTTTCCCTCGAAGTGACTATCCACGTGGATTGCCTGAAAGAAATGAGTATGCCTCTGGAGCATGTGTCGAAACTCATACGATGTAAACCAGAGAAACCCAAGTGACAGCACTTGTGCAAGAATGAAGGCGATGAATAAAGCCATCATGCCCGGTGTTTCAAAGAGTGCCGATGGTTGCCACTCATTCATGCTTTCTAGTATAACACAGGTTTAAGGTTCTTTTTTATCATAGTTCTTTAATAAGTTGATCATTTAATGGAAGACAGATGCTTCCATCGCTAGACTCTTTTTTCATTCTATGTCTGATACATCCATCATCACTGTTGAGAACCTGGTGAAGAAATTTGGAGATGTTACCGCGGTGCAGGGTATTTCTTTCGATGTACAGGAAGGAGAAATCTTTGCATTTCTTGGACCCAATGGCGCTGGTAAAACTACCACAATCAAAATGCTTACTACGCTTCTCCATCCTACTTCTGGGAGTATCCGCATCAGTGGTTACGATCCAAAAGAAGATCAAAATGCTGTACGCAAGCTCTTTGGAATTGTTTTCCAGGATCCAAGCCTAGACGATGAACTCACTGCATGGGAGAACATGGAACTGCATGGTGTTCTATACAGCGTGGAGAAAAAGCTGCGACGTCAGCGTATGGAAGAGTTGCTTACTATGGTGGGGTTGTTTGATCGCAAGAATGACAGAGTGAGTCACTTCTCTGGTGGTATGAAGCGAAGACTGGAGATTGCGCGAGGTTTGCTGCATCATCCAAAAATCCTGTTTCTCGATGAACCAACACTCGGACTCGATCCTCAGACACGCAATCACTTGTGGACGTATGTAAAGAAATTGAATGAGGAAGAGAAGGTGACAGTGTTTCTTACCACGCATTACATGGAGGAAGCAGATCGTATCGCTAGTCGTATTGCAATTATCGATCATGGAAGTATTGTTGCTCTTGGTTCCTCCAAGGATCTTCAAGAAATGACAGATACTTCTTCTCTGGAAGAAGCATTTCTTGCTCTTACTGGAGATGCAATTCGTGATGAAGAAGCGAGCGCATTGGACACCATGCGTTCCCATAGACGCATGTTGCACAAAAACCGTTAATATTTTTTTATGTCTATTATCTATATCATCTGGCAGCGACAACTAAAGCGATACATTCGTTCCCGTTCGCGTATTATTGGTTCTCTCGGTCAGCCACTTCTCTTTTTGGTTGCACTTGGCTTTGGCTTTGGGCCTATATACCAAAAGGCTGGAGGAGGGGATTATATGCAGTTCCTCGCTCCGGGTGTTATCTGTATGGGAATCTTATTTACATCTGTTTTCTCTGGCATTGAGATTATTTGGGATCGTCAATTTGGATTCCTTAAAGAAACACTGGTTGCGCCTGTGCCACGCATACAAATTATGCTGGGACGTACACTTGGTGGTGCGACTGTTGCAGTAATACAGGGAACAATCGTCCTTTGCATGACGCTTCTCCTTGGATTTCGACCAGAGAACTTCTTTCTCCTGCCTGCGGTGTTTGCCGTTATGTTTTTGATTGCACTCCTCTTCACTGCTATGGGAACTGGCATTGCGTGTTTACTAGAGGATTTTCAAGGATTCCAGTTGATTATGAACTTCCTCGTGATGCCTCTCTTCTTTCTTTCTGGTTCCCTCTTTCCGTTGCAAGGACTTCCAGTCCTCATTGCAACTATTGCACGACTCAATCCACTTACGTATGGAGTAGATGCATTACGTGGAGTACTTCTTGGAACTTCTCACTTTGGCATTGGTATAGATGTACTCATTCTCAGTGTTATTACAGGACTCTTCCTCATCATTGGAAGTAAGCTCTTCGCACGGATACAGGTTTAAGATTTCACGTACGTAATTACATGAAAAGCTATCGAACGCAGTTCTGACATCTTTTTCATGTACTCCATTCGTCCAATGTATACTATTGCATTGGAGCGTTTCTCTTCTTTTCAGACTGGCCAAAATTCTCTTCAAGAATGCTAAAAAGGCTTTGAACAAGTTCTCGCCTTCTGAATTCTGCAAGGAGTCTTTCAAATGCTTGATCTCCCGACACATCTCCGGTGGGTAGGCTCCGGGACAATATAAATGATCTATCTATTTTCGAAGGTGGAAGGGGGTTATTTTGAGAAGCAGCTGTCAATTCCTTTAAAAAGTTAAAAAGCACAGGAGGTTCCCCGAGAGGACGAATATCATCTCCTTTATTTTTTAAACCTTGTGTTCTATCAGTAAAATAAGGTTGTTGTGGTTTCGGAGTAGGAACCAAATGAGGAATCAAGGGTTTGACTTTGCTTATATTAATTTCTACTAATTTGCTCAATATATTCTCGAAATAGTCATGTGGAATAATTTCGTTTCTATCGAGGTCGCCAAGGCCTTCTGATTGAGGAGTAGGAGTATTCATGAGCGCTATTTTAATAAAAAAAGTACACTTGTCAAGTTTAGTTGACTATTTTCATCCAATCGTCTCTCCCTTCGCGTTTTTCACAACCAGAGCCAATTGTCCGCAGGCTGCTGCGATATCATCTCCCATTGTTTTTCTCTCGGTGACATCGATTCCTGCATTGAGAAGTACATTTTTAAAACGCGTGATGCCTTCTCGCGAACTGGCTGAAAATTCTTTCCCCTGTACAGCATTGAGTGGAATGACATTCACTTTTACCGCTGCAGTTTTCTTCACAAAGCGTACCAGTTTTTCTGCTTCTTCTTTGGTGTCGTTCACCCCTGCAATCAGTGTGTATTCAAACGTGACATGATGACGCCTGTTTCCAAGAATTTTTTCGTAGTTGTGTGTCCATTCTGCAAGACGTGCATGGAAGTTTGGTGCAGTCGTTGGAACAATCTCTCGTCTACGTTCCTCTTCTGGGCTATGCAGAGAAATCGCGATGCGCACAGCTGGCCAATCGGGATCTGTCAAAATAGCATCCAGGACAGGTAATACACCCACAGTGGAGACAGTGATACGTGTAGGACCCAAGTCTGTCTCTGTAAGCCAGGTATTGATTGCCTGTTTTACATTTTCGATATTCACGAGTGGTTCACCCATGCCCATAAACACCACATTACTGATGCGCGAAGTGGGGCCTGGTTGATCGTGCAGGAAGCGTTGCCAAAATCTGTATTGATCTGCAATTTCGTCTGCAGAAAGATTGCGAGTAAACCCCATGGCGCCCGTGGCGCAGAAGACACATCCCATGGCACAGCCAATTTGTGAGGAGACACAAATAGTCCATTGTTCGCGCTTGTTCAGCATCAAAACACTTTCAAACAGTGCTCCATCCTGCGCTTTGAGTACTACCTTGTGAGTATCTCCTCTTGCACTCGAAAGAATCTTCTCTGGTTCGCAACTGATCCACGGTAGTTCTTCGGCCAAGGTAACGCGCATAGCTTCTGGCAGTGTGGTTACTCCCAACCAGCTTTGATTCTCTGGATCAAACACTGCGTGTTCTACTTGCTTGAGGCGGAACGTAGGTTCCTTTGGAAAGAGTTCCCGGAAGCGTTCTCGACGGGTGAGAGGAGGGGATTGCACCACTAAACTGTACTACATCTTGCTTGAGCTGCAGAGGATTTCGAGTAGGTTTTACCCTCATCTCCGTCCCTTCTCCCTATGAGGGAGAAGGGTGCACTATTTCACTGATACACACTATCAGTTTAATAATAGTGCCCCCCTCTCTCGCTGTCATCCCGAGCGGAGTCGAGGGATGGGAGAGGGTTGGCGTGAGGGTAGACATCTTCATCTCTACCATTCTATGCTGTCTGCATGAAGAAATTGATGGTCACGATTTTGCTGTGCATCCTGGTAAGTTCTCCTGCGTTTGCACAGGATTCTTCATCAGCATATGGGCAGTTTCCTCCTCCTGCACAGGAGGAATTTACAGTAGCGACAGTACTTTCAATTCAAGAAGAGCGTACAGAAGAGGTGTATGGATTTCATAGGATGATCCAAACTGTCCGATTGCAGCTGAAAAGTGGACCAGAGAAAGGCAAAGAATTTACTATAGAGAATGCCGTTTTAAATCAAAGAAAAGATATGCTTCTTTCTCCAGGAGAAGAGGTTGTCGTTCTTCAGCAAACTCATGCAGATGGAAGCGTCCAGTATGTTGTACGAGAGAAATACAGACTTCCTGCAATGCTTTGGCTCGTTGTTCTCTTTATAGGTATGACGATTTTGTTTGGAGGTATGACAGGATTGACATCTCTTGCCGGTCTTTTTGCGAGTGTTGTAGTGTTGATTGCCTATGTGATTCCGCGGATTGTAGCAGGGGATGATCCTCTGTTTACGAGTATTATTGGTAGTACGGTTATTGCGTGTACATCGCTCTATTTGGCGCACGGATTTTCCAAACGTACATCCATAGCACTTCTGAGCACCATCATTACTCTTGCTTGTTCTACGATCATAGCTGTTTTGTTTGTTCATGTTGCAAGACTCTTTGGTATGGGATCAGAAGAGACTGTTTTTTTGCAGGCGGGTCTTTTGGAAAATGTAAATCTTCGAGGACTTCTTTTGGGTGGCATGATCATCGGTTCTTTGGGTGTACTGGATGATGTTACTACAGCGCAAACTGCTGCGATTGATGAGATCAGCAAAGCTAACCCAAAAATGTCTCTGGCTTCCCTGCGTGCGGCTGGTCGCTCTGTGGGGAGGGAGCACATTGCATCGTTAATCAATACGCTTGCACTAGCATATGTTGGAGCATCACTGCCATTGTTGCTTCTCTTCGAGACACAGGGTGAGTATCCGCTTTGGGTTACTCTCAATGGGGAATTCCTCGCAGAAGAAATTATTCGGACATTAGTAGGAAGTATGACACTAGTCTTCGCTGTGCCTATTTCGACAGCGTTAGCGGCGTACTTCTTGCAAGGTGGCCGTGGTGGCACAGGATCATTGGGTCATTCCCATGTGCATTGATACCCTCACCCCGACTCTCTCCCGTCCCTCGACTCCGCTCGGGATGACAGCGGGAGAGGGGGCACTGTTATTGAACTAATACTACCTATTAGTGCAATAGTGCACCCTTCTCCCTCATAGGGAGAAGGGATGGGGATGAGGGTAGTTACTTAGCACCCCATTGCTTGTTTACACTGGTCTCTTCCTGAACCTTCTGGCACTTGATCACAGGCTCCACATTGAGCAGATTTCTTGTCCTGCATTACCTTTTGCATCTGCTCTACTTGTGCAGAAATATCTTGGAAAGTCACAGTAGATGGAAGGATGAATTTTGATGCATCTGCTCTCCAGGAGGAGCAACGGTATTCCATAGGATCATCAATACCGGGTTCATCCTTGGCACTTACTTGCACAGGCTTTCCTTCGCTATCGAGCTTCACTTTTGTTCCCTGTGTTTCGGATGGGAAACCCCAAGAGTATCCGTAGTCTCCATCACGAAGAACGTGCATTGTCATGGTGCCAAATGTAGCATTGGTCATGACGAATTCTCCTCGCATTTTTGTTCCTGCGACGTATACCCTTCCTTCCATTTCTCCCGCTTCATCCGTTCTGGTGAATGTACATGTTACATTTTTTCCTGCTTTGAGCAGGTCGCCTATGCTTCCTACAAATTCGTTGCCATCTATCCCTTCTACCTGCGCATCTTCTTCTCTTTGTGTGTCTACAGGGGCACTTTTTTTACAGGCAGTGAGACCAAGAACACAGAGGCTCATACATCCTGCTGTGAGAATAGTTTTGTAGGAATTCATGGCGAAAAGGGAAAATAGTGAGAGTAAGCGTATCATGGGCGTTTTTCTTTCCACAACAAATCCAACCCCCTTTCTTCAAGAGGGTTGGATGCTCTGCTCGTTTCAACTTTCTCCTTCTTCAACTTTCCATTCAAATTCCACATTCCCTTTTGCTTTTGGATATGTCGTCTTGATGCCACCAAAATTGAGAGAAATGGTCTCGGTAGGCCTATCATTTCCTTCTACGCCTCCGGACATGCTAGAACTTGTGATTTGAACGTTCTTCAATTCCCACTGGAAATAAGGCGAACTTCCCTCCGTTTTACCAGCAACAAGATCAATCAGGACAGAAGAGATGTTGGAACCTTTTGCGATGGCTTCCATCAACTTTGGAGTAGAGGAATCTATTCTCTTGGTAATAACAATATCTCCAAACTGTGCTCGTCCACGGTTGCGGACAGTACCAGTAGAGTCTGTGATATACCGTGTAATCTCCTGGCTCACCGAGCTGATATCAATCCACTTATCATGATCTTTTCCTTTTGATTCACCGTCTATACCGTCAAACTTGATATATCCAGCTGCACCAACTTGCTGAGCGAATGCAAAACAGAGTGCTACGCAAAACGTAATAATCATTGCCCTTTGGCCGACTTTGGCATGCGAGAACGTGGTTTCCATACAAGATGTGTGAAGAAAATAATACATAAAGCACTATTATCCTCATTCAAAATTTTTGCAAATATCTTCTGCGGAATCCAGGTAACAAGTACATTCATCTTCATGAAAAAGACTGCTTACAAGCATGTATCAATATAAAATGAACAAAATTTAAAACGTCAAAAACTTTTGATGGATCATGTATCCAGTATTAAAAATTTGAAATTAAAAATTATACATTTCTCATCACCCCTGTCTCTTCCTCTCAAATTCCTTCAAAAACTTCTTTCGGAGTCGAATATTCTTGGGAGTCACTTCTACGAGCTCATCATCAGCGATGTACTCCAAAGCCTGCTCCAATGTCATTGGCTGTACTGGAACCAAGTTCATAGCCTCGTCTGTGCCAGATGCGCGCATGTTGGTCAGTTTCTTATTTTTGATGGGATTTACAGTCATGTCATCAGATTTACTGCATTCACCGATGATCATTCCCTCATATACCGATGTTTGAGGTTTTATGAAAAGTCTTCCACGATCTTGCAGATTCCAAAGAGAGAACGCCATAGTTTCGCCGGAGATCATACTGATCATAGAACCTCTTGTACGAGCTGGGATTTCTCCTCGTTCTTTTTCAAAACGCATGAAAGAGTGATTTAAGATTCCTTCACCACGAGTTTCAATGATGAAGTCACCACGGAAGCCAAGTAGTCCGCGCGTAGGAACATTGAATTCCATTCGAGTTTGGCCGTTCTCGGTTTTCATATCCATCATCTCACCACGTCTGCGAGAAAGCATCGTAATAACAGTTCCAGAATTTTCCTCTGGCACGTTAATGATGGCATGTTCGATGGGTTCCTGTACTACTCCATCAATCTCGCGGAAGATTACCTCTGGGCGAGAAACCTGCAATTCAAATCCTTCGCGGCGCATAGCTTCTATGAGCACGCTCAAGTGAAGTTCTCCTCGGCCGGATACTCGGTATCCATCTGTTCCCTGAATTGGTTCCATATGGAGTCCTACGTTGGTTTCGCTTTCGCGTTCTAGCCTCGCGCGAATGTGCCTGGTTGTAAGGAGTGTTCCTTCTTTTCCTGCGAATGGTGAATTATTCACCAAGAAGTTCATGCTGATTGTCGGAGGGTCGATGGTGATAGCTGGAAGGGGAGAAGCTTCTGGGTCTGTCGTGATGGTCTCTCCTACATAAATATCTGGAATTCCTGCAATCGTAACAATATCTCCAGCTATAGCTTCGGTCGTTTCCATACGCTTGAGCCCTTCGGATACATACACCTTGGTAATACGCCCCTGTCTCTTGGATCCATCTGGACGCAATATGGTGACAGCTTGTCCAACTTTTGCACGCCCCTCGTACACGCGACCAATTCCCATACGTCCCACGTAGTCATCGTATGCGAGACTACTTGTTTGCATGCGAAACGGCGCATCCAAATCCTGCTTTGCAGCAGGGACATGTTGCAAGATAGTTTCGAAAAGCGGCTGGAGACTTGTACTGTTCTCTTCCAGTGTCCTCTTGGCGATGCCTTCGCGAGCTATGGCAAACACGTACGGAAAATCTAGTTGTTCGTTGTTGGCACCAAGTGTCACAAAGAGATCAAACACCATATCGATCACCTCCTGTGGTCTTGCCGCTGCTTTATCAATCTTATTGATAATCACAATAGGTTTTAACCCTAGTTCCAGAGACTTCTTGAGTACGAATTTCGTCTGTGGCATGGGTCCTTCCTGCGCATCAACCAGGAGCAACACGCTATCGACCGTACGCAGAATACGCTCCACTTCACTTCCAAAGTCTGCGTGTCCTGGTGTATCTACGATATTGATTTTGCCTTCTCCATAGTGAATGGCAGTGTTTTTCGCGTAAATGGTAATACCTCGCTCTCGTTCTTGGTCGTTGCTATCCATAGCCAATTCCTGTGCTTTTTCATGCGCCGCGTAGGCACCTCCCTGCTGTAGGAGTGCATCAACCAAAGTGGTCTTTCCATGGTCTACGTGCGCGATAATGGCAATATTACGAATTTCCATAGTAGAGAGAGGTGGAGTGCATTTGGCATGCACTTCATGGATACAGAAAAGAAGTATTCTGTGTCTCTTTCGTACATTAGTATAACACATATTTGGAGAGAATTGTATGAATACTGGGCAATTTTGAGAGGGGAGAATTACTTTTGCATAGTCTCACCAGAGGGCAAGTGGTACTCACTTGTAAGGGACTCCATGCGTGGTAGTGTAGAAAGCCGTGGTCTTTCCAAAAGAAGTACGTTCCTACACATTTCTCCTTTCCTATGCTGATTCCACAACACACGTCCAAAGGAGGACTCTTACGCACGGCATTGATCTCCATAGGGTCTCTTATTCTTGTACATATTATCGTCATTGTCATTCATGTTCTCATTGATGACGCGACTCCATCCAATCGCATCGCATACAAGATGGATAAGGCTATAGAATTGATGGAAACAGGGTTTGCGAGGATGGGAGGTCGTTCTGCAGTCGCCAAGTCACATGTGGATCATGCGGTAGAGAGAATTGATGAATTGGAAGATATGCTCGTAGACGCAGGGAAAGAGAGAAGGCTTGTTGATCCTGTCATTGTCGATGGGACATGGCACTTACTCGAAGAAGCTATGAGGCACATCGAGATTGCTACAGATGTCGTTCGATCGTTAACCAAGGAAGATACAACCAGTATTTCTGCGTATACACTGGCTCTGCTCGTAGAGTCTACCACGGGCGACATAGAAGCTCGTTTAAGGCGCATAGAAGAGATGCTAGATGGCGTACCACTCAAGGATGCAGTTCATGAATTTGTAGAGGTTGCAGCGGCATCTTTGGAGCAGACACAGGAAGTTGTTGCTCTCTATACCATCGAAGATACTATCGCAGCAGATATTCGCAGCGATGTGCAACTGCAGGTGTCTGCACGCAGACATATGTTTATTCTCGAACCGGAAGAAAGCTTTGCAAACGAGGAGGCAGTAGCTTGTATGCAGAAGAATGATGTATGCACGAAGAACAGTGATTGTTGTGGAGGGCTTGGGTTAACATGCGGCGATGTTATTCTTGCTGATGGTTCGCAGTCCCGTCGCTGTGTGCAGGAGAAAATAGTGCTCTGTAGCAGCACATGCGAAGCTCAGGCTGCCAGTCCCGATGGAAAAATAGGTCGATGGAGCACCCCAGATAATTGTCGTACAACTCTAGAACCACAGGATGACATTCCTTCCTGTGGCGAGATTGTCAGAGATCCATGCCAAAGAAGTAGTAATGAAGATCGCAATATTCGTTATTGCCTCGATATCTAGCTTTGTGCCACAAAAAAGCCCCGACCTCGGTTGGGGCTTTTTTTAATTGCTAGAGTGTAATTAACCGCGTTTTGCAGCAAAACAATCTCTACATAGTACAGGCTTACCACCTTCGGACTCTGGACGAGGCTTAAATGGAACCTGGCAATTTGCGCCACAATCAGCACAAACTGCATCGTGTAGCTCACGTGGGCCACTATTTTGATTCTTACGAGCTGAACGACAATCTTTGCAGCGCTGTGGAGCGCTAAGACCCTTCGAATCGTAGAATTCCTGCTCACCCTCGGTGAACGTAAATGAAGAACCGCAATCGCGGCAAGTAATCTCTTGATCTGCCATGAGATAGAAAAAGGAAAAAAAAGTACAAACAGATTCCTTCCTTAACTATCTAGAGATTCCGATGGGTCACGAAGGATACTGTGCGAGTATTTTGGTCTCTTTTTACCTATATTGTCAATGAAATTGATGAAATAAACTGGTTTTTCTAGGCTTTTAACTGGTTCTATAGCTGGTTGGATACATGGCTACATGATTTCATGGCTACATGATTTAAGGTGTTGATGGAGTAATGAGTATCTAGCGAAGTTGGGATTACATCAGTAATCGCTTGCGAATCATGTAGTCATGTAACCATTTAATCATGTAGCCAGTTCAAAAGTTTTGAAGAGCAGAATATTTTTTCTCATACGATTCAGGCTCATGTCTGCAATACTTTTCATTGCATAAAATGTAATTTATGATGTAGAGATATGAATAATTTTTGTGATCTTAATTTTGAGTTTTCTATTTCTGTAAGGGCTTATTCATATTTTTATACTTCGATCAATTTTTATACTCAACCCGAGAGGTTCTTTTGTAATATTTCTGCGATATCAATTCAAGCGATCTGAAATTAATACAATTTTTCTTCATTCTTTGTAAGAGTAGCAAAATGACACTGGAAATATGTACCCCAGATTGTCTAGTATTGCCCCCATTCTTTTTTTGTATCTATGCATCCAAACGGTGCCAGCATCTTAGAGCAACTCTCGGAAGCATACACAGAAAATTTTGATGCACTCTATCGTCACTGTTATTTTCGTACGTTTAGTACACAGGATGCAGAAGAGGTAGTGCAGGATGCGTTTATGAGTGCGTGTGAATATTTGCGTCGTGGGAAAATTATCCAAAGCCCAAAACTCTTTTTGTATCGAATTGCCAATAACTTGATTATTGATCGTGCGCGTCGTCTCAAGACTCAGCGTAAGCACGAAATCTCCTTAGATGAACTCACCGAAAAGGGAATTGATCCTATGGTGCATGATGGCACAGGGCATGTGCAGCGTAGAATCGAAGCGCGCAACATCATGGCTGCGAGTAAGAAGTTGCGAAAGGATGATTACAATCTCCTTGTTATGCGTTACATCGATGGATTGATGCCAAATGATATTGCTTCTCTCACAGGGATGTCTGCAAACAATGTCTCGGTTCGCTTACATAGAATTCTCAAGCAGCTTTCTGCGTCCATTCGCTATACACAGGCGTAATTTGTGTAAGAAACTTTACAATTCGTTACATCAAGACATAGAAGAAAATTTCCGCAATAGATGATGTGTAAGTCGAGGGTGGGGTAATCCGTCTTTATATTCCTTTTTGTATTTATTTCCTCATCAATGCCATGGCTAGACGCCGCAAACTTTCTATTCATTCCATCCTGTTCACGTCCAGGGTGGCTCTCTTCAGCAAGCCAGTGCTCGCTGCTTTTGTTGTGCTCTCTATGTTCACGACAACTGCAGGGACTGCAGAAGCTGCTGGATTGAGCGGGTTCCTTGCAGGAATTTTCTCTGCAAGCGAACAAGCAAATCAAGATAGTGATACAGACCTCGGGTCTACAACCACTGTCGAAGCAGCAGTCGATTCCGATGCGACCAATGACGTAGATGTCGCACAGGAAAATGACGGCTCCTCTAGTGCTGCAAATAACCAAGATGCAACAACCACTCCGGATGCGGACACTGTGGTTGATGCAGCTTTGGATGCAACTGCAGACAATGAGGGACTTATTGACCAAGTCAAAGGTGATGGTCAGAACAACCAGGACGCAGGTCTTGGTGGATATGCCACCACTTGGGCTGGTTTAGGAATTGATGCCGACTCTCTCAATGATGTCGATGTCACTCAGACTGCAGATGATGAGTCTCAGTCCAATCAGGCTGCGGATAGCGAGTCTGATGCAGATACGAGTGTCTGGTCTCAGATGCTTGCCTCCGCTCTTAATCTTCTTGGCATTGGTCAAGAGGCTGGAGATGGGCAAAGTAATCAGGATGCAGCGCTTGAAGCATCTGCTGATACTGATGCAAATCAGGGGATTGATGCTGATGCAGTCAATGATACGGATATCGCTCAAGAAGTAGGAGGCGATGGATACGCCAACTTCAACCAGGCTCTCTGGAATGGTACAACTGCTGGTACAACTGTAGAAGCAGGACAGGAGGTAGCTTCCGCGAACCTTCTGGGTGTGGATCAGTTGTCTGGTGATGGTCCTTCCAATCAAAATGCTTGGCTTGGCACGTCTGCAAATGCAGGTGCTGTCCAAGGAGTAGATGCTGACTCTTTGAATACAGATATTCTTAGTCAGCTTGCCGAAGGCGATGGCAATGCCAATCAAGCAATCGATAACCTTACTTCTGCAAATACACTTGTTGCTGCAGGTCAGCTCAATGCTGGTTTGAATAGTATTGGTGTAGACCAGGAGTCTGGTGATGGTCCTTCCAATCAGCAAACTGATTTGGAGGGTTCCGCAGATGCAAATGCAGCACAGGGTGCTGTTGGCTCATCTGTCAATACAACAGATATCAGCCAGATTGTTGATGGGGATGGAAACGTCAATCAGGATGCAGGCAGCGAATCCTACGCACAAACTGGTGTAGGTGCTGCTCAGGGTAATGCTGCAGTGAATCTTGCAGCTATTGCTCAACTTACTGGTGACGGTACTTTCAACCAGGCAAACGCTCTAGGTTTGGATGCTGACGCTGATGCAAATCAGGCTGTGGTTGGACTTTCGTCTAATTCCACAGTGATCTTCCAAGATCCATCTGGAAACGTGAACCAGGCAGCAGGCGCTCTTTCCAACGCTCTTACCGGCGTGTACGGAGAGCAGGAGAATCAGGCTTTGAATACCCTTGGTATTGCTCAGATTGGTGGAGATGGCCAGGGTAACCAGGCAAATGATGTAGGATCCACTGCAGATGCAGATGCGATTCAAGCTGTAGCTGGAAATGCCCTTAACAACACTGAGATCGCTCAAATTGCAGGCGACGGCAATTTGAATCAGGATGCATGGGCAGCTTCCAATGCAGGTACAGAAGTATGGGGCGCTCAGGACAATCTTGCTTCCAATGGAATTGGAATCGTACAGATTGGTGGCGAAGGTCAGAATAATCAGAACAATGCTCTAGATATTCTTGCAGATGCAGATGCAGTGCAGGCCGTGTCTGGTGTATCTGGTAATAATACAATTATCACCCAAGATCCACTTGGTAATGCCAACCAGTCCGCTGGTTTGAGCTCCAACGCTCTTACAGGTGTTGGTGCTGCTCAGGCAAACTCCGCTCTGAATGCTATTGGCATCAGTCAGGAGGGTGATGATGGACAGAACAATCAGAATAATGACATTCTTGCAGATGCAGATGCAGATGCTGCTCAGGCAGTATTTGGTGTTGCAGGAAACAATACAGAAGCTACCCAGTACTCTGCTGGCTTTGGTAACTCCAACCAGGATATCTGGGGTGAGTCCAATGCACAGACAGAAGTATGGGGCGGACAGGCCAATTTGGCTTTGAACACTATTGGTATCGATCAGGATGCTGGTCCAGGCTACAACAATCAGAATAACTGGTTGGGCCTCGAAGCAAATGCCAATGGTCAACAGTCTGTCAGTGGTGCCGCTGGTAACAACACAGAGTTTGTACAGACATCCGATGGTGATGGAAATCACAATCAGTCTGCAGGAAGTGAGTCCAATGCTGGAGTGGGTGTAGGAGCAGAGCAGAGCAATGGAGCACTCAATACTCTCGGTATTCTCCAGTTGGGATCCGATGAGCAGGGTAACCAGAATAACGATATTTCCACTCTTGCAGATGCAGATGCACTTCAAGTAGTTTCTGGCACCGCTCTCAATAGCACAACTATCGTTCAAGATGCGAAAGATGACGGCAACGTCAATCAGGATGCATACGGCGCTTCCGATGCTATTGCTCTTGTTGCAGGTGAGCAGGCCAATGGCGCGCTAAACGTGATTGGTATTGCCCAGATTGGTGCGGATGATCAGGGAAATCAGAACAACGATATTGAAACTTCTGCAGATGCAGATGCAGGTCAGTCCGTACTAGGTGCTGCTGCAAATGAAACAATCATTGTTCAGGATCCATACGGAAATGGAAACCAGAATGCAGATTCTAATGTTCTTGCAGGTGTGGATGTATGGGGTGGACAGGAGAACACAGCAGTCAATTCTCTTGGTATTTCACAGGTTGGTTCTGGCTTCCAGGGCAACCAGAATAACTGGATTGGTGCTGGTGCTTCTGCGAACGCAGGACAGCAGGTTGCTGGTCTTTCCGGTAACGAGACAATTCTCGTACAGGATGCGGCTGGTGATGGAAATTCCAACCAGAGCGCTTGGGCAGGAGCAGAATCTGCAACCAATGCTGGTGCAGAACAGTTCAACCTTGGCGTAAACGAAATTGAGATTCTCCAGGTTGCTGGTGAAGATCAGGCAAACCAGAACAATGACCTCGAGGTCGATGCCGATGCGAATGCATGGCAGAATGTCGCTGGTATCTCTGGCAATACCACTATTCTCACACAGGCTGTAGATGGTGATGGAAATCACAATCAAAGTGCAGATAGTGAGGTAGAAGCAGCAACTCAGGTATACGGAGTTCAAGGAAACGCTGCTTTGAATACTATTGGTATTGCGCAGGTTGCTGGTGATGGACAGGGCAACCAGAATAACTGGATCGGTGCAGGTGCAGGTGCAGCTGCTGAACAGGTTGTTCTTGGTACATCTGGCAATGAAACAATTATTGTCCAGGATATTGATGGTGACGGAAATACAAACCAGAGTGCTTGGGCAGGTTCAGAGGCTGCAACAGCTGCCGCTGCTGACCAGGAAAACTCTGCTCTCAATTTGATCGAAATCGCTCAGGTTGGTGCAGATGAGCAGGGTAACCAGAATAACGATATCGAAGCAGATGCAGATGCTAGTGCATGGCAAGGTGTTGCTGGTGTTTCTGGCAACTCTACGACAATCGTCCAGGATCCATACAACAGCAATGGTAACCAGAGTGCAGATTCCAATTCTGCTGCTGGTACATCTGTGTTTGGTGAACAGAACAATGCAGCTCTCAATGACATTGGCATTTTGCAACTTTCTGGTGATGAACAGTTAAATCAGAACAATGACATTGATGCAGACGCAGTTGCTGGTGCAGGTCAGCAAATTGCTGGTGCAGCAGGCAACGAAACGACGATTGTCCAATTACTTGGTGGTACTGGAAACAGCAACCAGAGTACATGGGCAGGTTCCCAGGCAGGTGTTGGTGTTGCTGGTCAGCAAGACAATTCTGCTTTGAACCTCATTGGTATTGCTCAGGGAGGCGATGATACGCAGGGCAATCAGAACAATGACATTGCTGCAGAAGCTGGAGCAGTTGCAGGTCAAGAAATTGCAGGTGCAGCATTGAATGAAACGACTTTGGTTCAGGATTCCGATGGTGACGGTAATCACAACCAGTCCGCTGGTGCAGATTCCGCTGCTGGTACACAGGTATGGGGCGAGCAGGATAACCTTGCTACCAACGTTGTTGGTATCGCTCAGGGTGCAAGTGATGGTCAGCAGAATCAGAACAACTGGCTAGGTCTTGGCGCTCTTGCGAATGCAGGCCAGGAAGTTGCAGGTGCTTCTGGAAATTCCACAGCAATCGTTCAGAGTGCTGATGGTGATGGCAATGCGAACCAGGATGCGTGGGCAAATTCTGTTGCTGGCACAGGTGTTGGAGCAGAGCAGTCCAATATTGCTTTGAATAGTGTAGGTATTGCTCAGATTGGTGATGATGACCAGGGCAACCAAAGCAACGACCTCGAACTCGATGCTGATGCAGATGCATGGCAGGAAGTTGTAGGTCTTTCTGGCAACTCTACTGTGATCTTCCAGGATCCATACGGAAATGGAAATCAGAGTGCTGGTGCAGATTCTGTTGCTGGTACAGCAGTAGGAGCTGCTCAGCTCAATGCCGCTGCAAACGCGGTTGAAATCGGCCAGATCAGTGGTGACGGTCAGTCCAATCAGAGCACGGATATTGCTGCAGATGCAGATGCAGATGCAGACCAGGTTGTTCTTGGTGCTTCTGGTAATGAAACAGAGATCGTTCAACTTGCTGGTGACGATGGTAATCAGAATCAGTCCGCATGGGCAGGAAGCGATGCAGCCACAGAAGTCTGGGCTGAGCAAGAGAATGGTGCGGTCAATGAAATTGGAGTTCTACAACTCACAGGTGGAGATTCCAATAATCAGAATGTATGGATTGGTGCAGATGCAGTTGCAGACGCAGATCAACTCGTTGCAGGTGCTTCCGGAAATTCCACAGCAATCATTCAAGAAGCTGATGGTGATGGAAACGTAAACCAGGCAGCAGAAGCACAGTCCGAAGCAGATACAGATGTTGCTGCAGCTCAGAGCAATGGAGCTTTGAATGACATCGCAGTTGTTCAAGGTTGCCATGGACCAGTCTGTGCTCAGGGTGTGGAAGTATCCCCAACAGCCAATGCAGATGCAGATCAGCAGGTTGAAGGTGTATCTGGTAATTCCACAACAATCAGCCAGGATCCACAGGGTAATGCAAACCAGGATGCTAGCGCTGGTTCCACATCTAAGACAAATGTTGGAGCAGCTCAGAATAACGCTGCTCTCAACAATGTTGGTGTAACCGAAGTATGTATCGGAGTTGTGTGTGCTCAGTACACAAAAGCAAGCCCAACTGCGAATGCAAATGCAAACCAGAACACATCTGGAGCATCGGGTAACACTACAGACATTGATCAGGATGCAAGCGGAGCAGGTAACAGCAATCAGAATGCAGAAGCTGCATCCGAGGCTGATACCGACGTTGACGCTGTTCAGCAGAACGGTGCTACGAATAACGTAAATCTATCTCAGGTTTGTAAGGGAATTGTCTGCGCACAGTTTGTTGATACATCCCCAACTGCAAACGCAAATGCAGATCAGGAAGTGACTGGTACTTCTTCCAATGAAACTACCATCACTCAGGGTGCAGATGGCGACAATGTGAACCAGAATGCAGACTCTGACTCCAATGCTGGAACAAGCGTTTGGGGTGGTCAGCAGAACGGATCTACGAATAACATCAATGTAAACCAGGGATGCACAGGACTCGTCTGTGCTCAGGGTGCTGGTGTTGTTCCAACTGCAAATTCCAATGCAGGTCAGAAGGTAAGTGGTGATTCTAGTAACTCCACAACCATCTCACAGGATCCAGATTCCAATACAAATCAGGATGCATCTGCAACTTCCGATGCAAATACAAGCGTTGGTGCTGCACAGAACAACACTGCGACCAATAATGTGACATTGAATCAAGATTGTGACGGTCCAGTCTGTGCACAAGGTGCAGATATCACTCCAACTGCGAATGCAAACGCTAATCAGAACGTTTCTGGTACATCCAATAACGGAACCACCATCAATCAGGTTGGTGGCTCTGGAGACGGAAACCAGAACGCAGATGCTGCTTCTACAGCAAATACATCTGTAGGCGCTACGCAGAATAATACTGCTACAAACAATGTGAATGTTGGTCAGACAGGTGGTGCAGGCTCCAGCGGCAATCAGTCCGCAACGGTTGCTCCAACTGCTACGTCTACTTCCAACATGAAGATCACCGGTGGATCCAGTAATTCCACGGTCATTACACAAGAATAAGAGCAGTCGCACTGATGAGGGAAGAGAAGGGGCGTAAGCCCCTTCTCTTTTTTGAGATTCTTTTTGATTGAAGATGTATATTTGTCGCCTTGAAAAAATTCCGTCACGCATCTTGGCGAGCAGGGCGTAGAAAAGTGCACTGTTTGACGAGCGGAGTGTATACGAAGCGAGGAGTTTGCACTTTTCAGCCCTGTGAGTCATTGCATGCGTAGGAATTTTT
>CAZLFU010000009.1:0-20547 GCA_964558895.1 uncultured Candidatus Peribacteria bacterium | reverse complement strand
AAGGTGTAGCAGAAGGAGCACCTACTGGAGCTGCTGAGGCAGAGGGGGCACCTACTGGAGATGCCTTAGGTGCTCCTGCTGGATCAATGTTTGGCATCCCATTCGTCAATGCACCAATGACGTCTGCAAAATTCTTCCCACTGTATGGACTGGATGTTGCTAACTTCTGTCCTTCCAGACTCAAACGACTAAAAATTGCTTTTGCTTTTGGTAAGCGAAGAAATTCATCAAAGGTTTTGCACTTGGACTTTGCAAACATTGTTTGAAATTCCTGATGAGTTTTTGGACTATGAATGGCACCCAACGTGAAGAAAATATGAGCAATGCCCCTTCCTAAATCTACAGGATATTCATTGAGAACAGATTGAACTTTTACAACCTGTTCTTTTCCATATACATTCTCTATTTCTTGTAACAGAGCGGAATCATTTGTATCCAAGTGGGATTGAGTAGGACGAAACGCCTTTGCAAGTGGACCCAACTTTAGTGAAGAGAGGTAGCCGAATGCCAACATCTCCCCTCCTACCTCCGCATGGTGTTTCACGAGATAATCTGCGTACACATCCAGCTTTTCTGGTTTAAGTGAAAGTGTATTTTTTTTACTTGTTGTATCTTGAAAAAGACTTACATCATCTATACCACCCAAAAAATTTTTATACTGTTTTGGATCCAATGCTGTGCCTTTAAGGAGGCTTTCGCCAACGGAAAAGTATGCAACAGATGAGAGAGCAGCTAATTTCCCAAGTTTCCATGCTTTCCCTTCTGGTTTCGAGGCATAAATTTTATATAGTATAAAAGCGCCTCCAATGGCAGAAAGTAGTTTTGCTCCAGTCGGAAGTCGTCGCCAATTTCTAGCAACCTTGTCAATTTGAAAAAATTCGGAAACAGAAGGGAATTTCTCATCCACTTCCTTGGAAAGATCCTTTATAGAAGATTTTGTTTTTGCTTCTGTTTCGATTTCCTGCTTTTTTTTGCTTAATTCTGTTGCCGCTCTATCCCTCGCCTTCTGCACGTGCTGATATTTTTCTTGATACATCTGGTATATTCCCCGAATCTCATCCGCAGTAAATATACCCACCTTCAATGCTTGCATAAAAACTGGATTTCGTTCTTTTGCGCCGTGCTTTTCGAGAGCAACATAGATTGCATTCAGATCCATATTATTTAAAAGAACTGGATCTTCCATTCCAAGTGCTTGTGCAAATCCTTCAAACCTATCTACTTCGCTTGTGTATAATTCTTGTAACTTTCGTTTTGCAAGTATATCTACCTGCTGATTCTGTAGAGGAGTCATCCCCTTAAATGAATCGAGATTGTCTCCTCTTGTAACAGCTCCAACGCTTAGTAGGAACTTTAAATTTGGCTTCTGCTTTGTAGATAGTGTACCTGGTTTTTCATTTGTAATTGCCTGTAATGCATTTGATGCTGCTGTTCCACGATTTTCCGGCAACCACTCTTCTAGGAAAGCGAAAAGAAATCTTTTTCTTTCTTCTGGACTAAGAAGAAGTAAAAAATCCCTTGGTACATCTGTATGCAATGGATCGGCGTTGCTTGGCCTAGCAGCTGTAAAAATATCTGGCTGTAAAAATACATCGACCCATTTAGCACTGTTCTCAATCAAATTTCCTTCCGAAAAATGATCAATGTCATAATCTTCCAATCCAGGATCTGCAATTTTTCGTAGCTCACGAATTTTAGTAACAACAGATGAGAAAAAAGCTGATTCTTTCCCTAGTACTTCCGCCCCCGAGCCTAAGTCATCGAGATATCTATCAGCTGGATTTGCGTTGCCTGCAAAACAGAGTCGCCTCTCGACTTCCTGCATGCCTTGGTAATGAAATGTTTTGTGTGTTTTCATGTATCTAAATATTGTAACAGATTTCGCAGTTTCCTACAATTCTAGAGAATATCTCTATACTATACTTTTCAAAAAACGCAAACCAAAGAGCATAAGCAGAGAAACGGTCACTACCTCTGTTGGTACACCCTGTGAATCTGAACCTGTCTGCACAAGAATAGATGGTACATCCGTATTCATAGCCTGCTCCGCCAATTCTGCAAAGATTCCAGAAACCGGTTCCCCTGCATTTTCTTCACTTACTGTAAACACGTTGCGGTATCGCTCACTCAGCCAAGGTAACGAATTGGCAGTCGAAGTTTTTTTCTTGGCACTCGCAGTCTTCGCAGAAGACACTCCCAAGTATTCGTCTACCAATTCCACACGAAGCGCATTGGAAAGGGCTATTCTTCTTCCTGCAGTATCCTGCACAATCATATCTACAGAGTGCATTCCTAGAGGAAGAGGATCAGTAATGATGACTTCCCACGTTCCATCTTCATCGAACGAAACAGGATATGGCTTCTCTCCTAGGTACACCTCCAATGCACGAAGAGGAAACTTCTTTCCTGTAATCACTAAGCCTTTTCTCGCATACACTCGAAAGGAAGGCTTAAGATATTGAAGAGCAAAACCTCGGTATGCCTGGAACAATTCTCTCGTTTCCTCGGTAGGTACAAGTGGATCTGTCCCTGCAGCAAGCACTTCAAACCCATCAAACCAGCCATCATCATCACTGTCGTTTTTGGTTGTAGAGGTACCATAAATGTAAGTTTCGCGATCATCCGGAAGAAGGTCATTATCTTCATCTGGAGCATTCTTCTCTGGCAAAAACTGGATGCATCTATTGAGCAAGCCTACAGTGGGAAGATCGGAAACACACTCCCCTTCTCGTACCCACGACTTTCCTGTTTTGATGGACTTATACTGAATAGTCACTTCCACCGATTCATCTGGTGATACTAGAACCACACTATCGCCATCGTTATTGAGTGCCAGTCCTGTCTGCTCTTTGGAAAGAACCAAAAATCCATGTGCAGGAACGGTAAACCCTCCAGGGATGACCCACGGCTTACTCCCCTCTTCTGGAGTATCATCGAGTACCCAACCAGCAAGTGGTACATCTTCATCCGAAGAATTGTAAAGTTCTATCCATTCTTCTTCGCCACTCGCTGGCGATGGATACACTTCGTTAATGAGCACATCTGTAGAGTATGATTCTCTCTCAAGAACATAGGAAGCGTGTAACGTATCTGACCGGATTGTCTGAGTTGCAAAACAGGAATCACCGCTTTCTTCAGGCAAAAGATCACACACATTCGATACAGTTGCCTCTGCAAAAACCTGTAGATCGGTATCGTGATCGATGAGAATGGAACCCGAAAATGAAACGAATGCACCAGAGTCCACCGAGAGAAATAACTGCGAACGAATATTGGGAGAAAATGTCACCAGAGTTCCAGAAGCAACCAAGCCTGGTGCAGGATCGACGGATACCTTCAATCCAAATTCTTGGAGTAGCTTTTCCTCTTCTACTTCTTCTTTGCCAAGAGCAATAAATGTACTGACATCTTCGTCGCTCCAGAGACCAATTTTCGCCAGCTTGGCTTCGTTCTCGTATGCCAAAAATGCATCTTTCATCCCAAATGGAAACCTGGTGTACGCATGCGCAAGTCCATGTCGTACAATGATCGATTGGAATAGTTCGCCAGAAGGCAGATAAACATACGCAAGCAAACGATTGTATTTGTCCCATAATTCTTGATCGAACTGTAGTGTTACCTGTGCGCCATCCAAATATTTCTTGGTAAATGTAGAGGCTTCTTTTCCAAAAAATTCCACCGCCTTGAGTGGGTGCACAGTCTCTGGAGTATCGATGCCAATCATGCGAACACGAATAGAAGGTTGATCTTTGCCACTCGAGGCAATCCATCGTCTTTTGAGAGATTCTGGAATACGATCAAGGTGATCGATATCTGTCAGAGCAATATCGATGGTATCGCCATCGACTACATTGACCACCTTGGCAGGCACACTCTCTCCTGCAAAATAGAAAGGACGATAGATGCGTCCTTCCACCGCTTCTGTCCAACTCAAGAGTGATACAGTGTAGCGATCTGGATCGAGCAACCTTGCGAAATCTTCTGTATTGGAAAGGCTCAAACCTGTTTCTGTAATGCCGAGTCTCCTCATCTGCTTGGGCTCCAATCGAATACCATCGAGTACAAATGGAGGACTGCCTCCATCGCTATCATCGAGCATCCATCGAGAAAGATCGATGAGGTCATCGCTTACATTAGAAATTTCTATCCACTCAGTCTCTGTATCCAGGCCTACAGGATTTGGGAGAACTGCAGAGACAATCACGATATCTTGTGGAAATCTTCTCTCTGCTGTGCGAAATTTATTCACTGCATCTGGTGTAGAAAATGGCGTCCACACAAAGAGTGCATCTGCGCGAAGCGCAAACGATTCTCCTTCTACTGCTTTTTGATAGTGCACTGTTTCTGCAGGATTTTCTGAACCTGGCGCAAAGAGCCTTACAGTATCTTCATCGTTATTGAGAGAAATTTTTGTCTGCTCACGTGGAAGTGTGAGAAACCCATTGGGAGGAATCGTCTCCCCATCTAATTTGTATGGAGTACTTCCTCCTTCTTCATCATCGAGTACCCATCCACAGAGAGAAATAGCATCCGCTGTCGTATTCATCAATTCTATCCACTCCCCTTCTGCTTCATCTGTGTAGGGATTGGGGAGAATTTCACTGAGGACGGCACCAAAACTATGTGTAGGCGTACAAGCATTTTGCTTTGGCTTCTCATTTGATTCACCTGTACTTCCACCTCCTGCTACACCGCCTTCCTGTGGACGCACTTCTCCTGCTAGGCTTCGATAAATCTGCTCACCACAGATCGTCTGCACTACTAGTTGAATCTGATACACACCAACTTGTGTAAAAGTATGGGAAGGTGGGTTGCAACTAGAACTCGTAAAGCCATCTCCAAAATCCCAACTGCAGGACGCAGTTGCCAAAGAACCAGAAAGCGCAGCTGCTTCTAGGTTGACTGTGAGTCTGCCCGGGCTAACCAGAGTGCCCGATGCAGTGTACGAACCTGTTGTGGATTGGATGGAGATATGAGGATTGAATGCGATACGCTGATTTAGCATTGCAGGTGTTGGCACACAAAACGGGAGAAAAACTGATGCATCTTCCACACTCCGCCCAACACTCACTTCCTCTCCTGTCTCCGGATACTCCCAGGTATCGATAAGTACAGAACCGGAAAATAGACTGATCCGTTCTCCGCTGTTACGAAGAGAAATACCAGTGATGTCGCTTTGAAATATCCTGTATTCCCCTGATTGCAAAATAAATCCTGAGGAAACCTGAGACCCAGATTCTGTCTTCGAAAGAGGAATCACAAAATGATCCGAAGATTGCTCACCCAAAAGTGTCCACCCTGCGACATCAATCGCACCAGTTCCAAAGTTGCCAATCTCTATCCATTCATGATCATCCTTTCCAATGGGATTTGCGAGAACTTCTGTGATGAGGATAGGAGGGGGAGAAATGGTAGTGGTACCTGAGGAGGAAGAGGACTGAGAAGAGGCCGAAGAGTCCAAGGAAGCCGAAGAGTCCGGAGACGAAAAGGACTGATCCTCCTTCGCTTCACTTTGTGAAGCTTCGGAGGACAAGGAGGGCTGTGAAGACTGAAAAGACGAAAAAGACTGAAAGGAGTTCGAAGAATCGGAGGAAGCAGAGGATGAAGAACTAGATTCCCCAGATGAAGAACTGGAAGTCGAGCTGATTTCACCAAGAATGATCACTGCACCTGTGGAGGTATTACCAAGATCATCAATCGAAGTGAGGGTGATAGTGTATCCACTAGCAGAAAAAAGTGAGAGCACCGTAAAGCCAGACGCGCTTGCTGGGAGAGATTCATGAACAGAACCAGATCCAAAATTACTGGTTATGCGAACTTTCTGTGAGGAAAGATCCAGAGAGGTACTTGGAATCCAGCGGAGAACCAACGTGCCACCAAGAAGAGACCCTGTGAAGGCCATTGCATCTTGTGGTGGAAAAATGTCTTCCGAAGGACCAAAATTATTTTCAAATCCTGGCGTTCCATAGAGTCTTGCTCCATCATCAAATCCACTAAAAGTCTCTGCTGTTTGCCAATTATTTTGGAGTGTTCCAGATTGAAATGGATCAATACGCTCCATACTCTTTCTTGCATCTCTTCCCGATGCATTTATCCCTGCAAAGGGCACACCTACCCCGTCATCCACTTCATCGATCAACACTCCTTCCCCGTCACGTAAACGTAGTAAGAGCTTTGTATTTGGCAAACTCACACTTGTAGTCACCAAATCAGGCTCTCTTTCTAGTCTAGAATGCTCTTCATCATAATTACTTATCAAAAAGTGCTGATACGCATGTAGCTGAATATCGTCTCCAAATGTAAGCATAGAAACTTCCTCCCCATTGGTATGAAGATAATTGAGGGACCACCCAGCAAGAGAGATGCTCTCTGGTTCCAAAACTCCTCCAGAACCCATTTCCTCTGGAATATACAAGAGCTCTAGCCATTCATCTGCAGTACTGAGATCTGACCCCATCCACATCACTTCGTTGACCACTGTTTTGGCAATCCCCTTTTGTGTGCAGAATCCAAGTATGCAGATGGGAACGATGAGTACAATCCAGCGAAGGAGAATCCGATGTGTAGAAAAGAAAGTAAACATGGATGTATAGCTAAGCAGAGGGTATGGAGCAGAGATATTGGTTGCACCTATCCTCCTCGAAGAAAATTCCTATTTATCGCTTCAGTAAAAGAAAAAATCAGTTCTCCCACCATGAGAACTCACTTTAGAAGGAATTGAGAGACAGAAAAGTGATTTTTTGGCTTATACAAGGGCTAAAATTAAAATTTAATTTATAAATTTATGGAAAAACGATGATTGTTTATACTTTTAGTACCGTATAAATACTTCTGTCAATTCTAGTTTTGGGCTCACTACCGTGGAAATGGCTCTAGAAAAACAAGAAAGATTATTCGCGTGTTATAAAAAAAAGGGATATACTGTTGTTAGTAACGTAAGATTTGAGAGAATTAGGACTCTCAAAAAGATACGAATTATTTCCCTACTGACTCTCCTCTGACACATTCAACAAACGAATCCATTATGAAGCTCTCTACGGTTTCATCACAGGCGCGGGGATAGCGAATGTCAGGCGAGTGGCAGCAGGTTTATTTCCTGCCCCACATGAATCATGGATTTCATCATCATCTTTCTAGCTCTCCTTGGAGGAGCGTTTCTTGGCTTACTTACAGGCTGGTTTTGGTTTTCGCAAGGTAAGAAGATTAGTGCATCGCTCCAAGGACAAATCAGTCAGCTCGAACGTGAGCATCAAAAATTGGAAGGAAAAATCAATGAAGCTCGTAACAAGATTAAATCTGCAGAAATTGAAGCACGTGCATCTGCAAAAGAGATTGTGACCGAGGCTCGCTTGCAAGCAAATGAACTAGAGTCAAAGTTACAAAAGGAAGAAGCTCGCTTGGAAGAGAAAGAAAAAACTCTGGACGAGAAAGTACGAGAAGTAGAAAAGCAGCGCACCTTACTTCTCAAAAAAGATGAAGATGTAACGGAGCTCAAGAAAGAATTGTCGGATGCCAGTGCCAAGCACCGCGCAGCATTGGAGAGTGCAGCCAAGCTCACCGAAGCAGAGGCAAAGGATCAACTTACCAAAGAATTGGAATCGGAATTCTCTGAGTTTTATGCATCTCGTGCAAAGCTAGTGAAGGAAAAGATTAAAGAGGATATTGATGAAGATGCAAAAAATCTTCTTGCAGAGGCAATGCAACGTTACGCCTCCGAAGTTGCTACCGAGTCGACTGCGACAATTGTTCAGCTTCCATCCGATGACATCAAAGGAAAGATTATCGGAAAGGAGGGTCGCAATATTACGTCATTCGAGCAAGCAACAGGAGTAGATATCATTATTGATGACACACCTGGAGCCATTGTGATCTCTGGGTATGACCTTACAAGAAGGTATGTAGCGAAACTTGCAATGGAGAAACTGATTAAAGATGGACGTATTCAACCAGCACGCATCGAAGAGGTAGTTGCAAAGATGAAACAGGAGGTAAGCAAGATGATGTTGGAATTTGGAAAACGAGCGACCGAAGAGCTTGGTATCCAAGGATATCCACAAGATCTTCTCAAGATTATTGGACGACTTCGTTTCCGTACCAGTTATGGTCAGAATATTTTGAAGCATTCCATCGAGATGGCAAACCTTGGACGTATGCTTGCAGAAGAAATAGGAGCCGATCCACAGATTGTAATGGAAGGTTGTCTTCTCCACGATATTGGAAAAGCACTCGACCATGAAGTTGCTGGTACCCACGTGGAGATCGGCGTAGAAATTTGCAAGAAGTACAAAGTGCGACCAGAGGTGATCCACTGTGTCGCTGCTCACCATGAAGATATACCTATGGAATCGCCGGAAGCCTTTGTGGTTGCCGCTGCAGATGCTATTTCTGGAGCGAGACCAGGAGCTCGAAGAGAATCCATCGAATCGTACATCAAACGTCTCAAAGAACTAGAAGAGACAGCAAAGAGCTTCGAGGGTGTCCAGAGAGCATTTGCAATTTCTGCCGGTCGTGAAATTCGTGTCTATGTTGATACTGCAAAGATCAATGACTTGGAACAAGAGAAACTTGCAAAGAATATTGCCCAGAAAATCGAATCGGAACTCACCTACCCTGGAGTGATCAAGGTAAATGTGATCCGGGAAAGGCGCATAGAAATGGAGGCAAAATAATTCTTTGGTTTTTCCTATCATCATTGAACCACCCCGTCGGGGTCGTTCAATGATGGTGGGGTGGTTTTACAAAACCGATAGCGCATACTTGTTTCCATCTTGATGGATTAATCGGTCTTGGATCAATTTTTTGAGGATAGCATCTAGCCATTCTGCATGTTGCTGCTCGGACCAATCTAGGCAAATACGTCTCCCAATTTCTGGAAGATATAACCCCCGTTCTTCATCTCGCAATTCCTCCACAATCTTCCCACGAAAAATACGGTTTGGAACAAACACAGACCCTACCAAACGCCCTGGCTCCTTCCGCACAGCACTCTTTTTCTTTTCTACCTTATATGCAGCCTTCATCAGACCCTTCTTAGTGAGAGGGCAAATTTCCCATTTTGGATGGGACTTGGTACATACTAGAGATCCATAATCCATAAGTGCTGCATGCCACTGCGCACTTGTGTGGCGTGGCATGCCAAATGCACCAGGCATCTTAGAATCATATTTCATGGCCTCATCTAATACTTCTCCCGCAAGAGAAAGAAGGTATCGATCATTTTTCACCCAGGTTCCATCTAGATTCTCTGGTCCTACGAAGCTTCGATGGAGAATGCGGCGAATGTTGGTATCTAGACAAGGTGTTGGAAGACAGAAGGCAAAATTGCGCACTGCCGCTGCGGTGTAGTGTCCAATTCCTTTAATTGATTGGAGTTCGGTCATTTCTCGAGGAAAGACTCCTTTATAAGCATCACAAATTGTCTGAGCAGCATCTCGCAACCGCAGTGCACGAGAGTTATACCCCATACCCCTCCATGCAAGAATAACGTCTTTGTTGGAAGCAGATGCCAGATCGGCAATAGTAGGAAATGCTTCGAGGAATCTTTTGAACACAATTTTTACTCGGGATACTTGTGTCTGCTGAAGCATTACTTCGGAGACTAAAATCTGATAGGCACGCTCTGTATCATCTTGAATATTCAGATCTCTCCAGGGTAAGTCTCTTTTATGTGCATCAAACCATTCCCAGAGAACTAAAACAAAAGCCTGTATATGCTCCGATCTTCGCATATTTCTAGTGTAGAGAACTCTGCACTTGCAATCTACACACTAAAGAATCGACTCTCCCCAGGAGGAAAACTCCCGTACAGAAGACCACACGAAAGAACCAGAAAGAAACACACTAGATCACGAGTTATTGCGAAAGAGTGTAAAACCACTTTTCTCTCGATAATTTATTGACTCTTACTGGTAATATTTCTAGACTTTCGCGGCTAAAAGAGTATTCTCTCTTGGAATATCACTTTTGAACTTTACCTTTCTTTTCCCCTTAATTCGTATGGCTGGAACATTTAATCGCTCCAAGACGCACGTGAACGTTGGAACCATCGGACACGTGGACCATGGTAAAACTACGCTCACTGCTGCTCTCTCCATCAACTTTTCACCTGAGGGAGAAAAGAAGGACTTCTCGATGATCGATAATGCTCCAGAAGAGAGGGAACGCGGTATTACAATTTCGACCTCTCACGTTGAGTACGAGTCTGATGTGCGCCACTATGCTCACGTTGACTGTCCAGGACATGCCGACTACGTCAAGAACATGATTACTGGTGCAGCTCAAATGGATGGTGCCATCCTCGTTGTTTCCGCAGCTGATGGTCCAATGCCACAGACTCGTGAACACATTCTCTTGGCTCGCCAGGTGAACGTTCCGTACATCGTTGTCTTCTTGAACAAAGTAGACATGGTGACAGATCCAGAACTTCTCGAACTCGTAGAAGTAGAAGTTCGTGAACTTCTTTCGAAGTATGAATTCCCAGGAGATACTACTCCTATTATTAAGGGTTCTGCTCTCAAAGCAGTAGAAGGAGATGCCTCACAGATCGAAAAGCTGAAGGAGCTTCTCCATGCTCTTGATACCTTTATTCCAGATCCTATTCGTGAACTCGATAAGCCATTCTTGATGTCTATTGAAGACGTCTTCTCCATCAAAGGTCGTGGAACGGTTGCTACTGGTCGTATTGACCAGGGTAAAGTAAACGTAAACGATGAAGTGGAAATCATTGGTATTCGAGATACTCGCAAGGTAGTTGTTACCGGAGTAGAAATGTTCCACAAACTTCTCGATGAAGGTCTTGCAGGAGATAACGTTGGTCTTCTCCTTCGTGGAATTGAGCGTGACGATATCGAGCGTGGACAAGTTCTTGCGAAGCCAGGTTCTATCACCCCTCACACAAAGTTTGAAGCAGAGGTGTACGTGCTCACCAAGGAAGAAGGTGGACGTCACACTCCATTCTTTAAAGGATACAAGCCTCAGTTCTACATTCGTACTACCGACGTTACTGGCAGCGTAGAACTCCCAGAAAACGTAGAAATGGTGATGCCTGGTGATAACGTGAAATTCGTTGTTACCCTTGGTGCTCCTATCGCTCTAGAAGATGGTACACGCTTCGCTATCCGCGAAGGTGGTCGTACAGTTGGAGCTGGTGTTGTTACCAAGATTCTTCAATAAGCATAGAAAGGGGCGCCTCGTACGAGGCGCCCTTCTTTTACCCCCTCTCTGTTCCTTCCTCTCACCGTCCATGACTCCAGAAAAGAAAATCACCAAGAAGAAGACTTCCTCCTCAAAAACGGAAGATAAGAAGTCTGTATCAATGGATAGTGATACAAGTACAAAAAAAGCTAAAAAGACAGCTTCTGTTCCCTCTATTCGCATTCGCCTGAGTGCTTTTGATCATATCGTTCTCGATGAAGCTGCAGGAAAAATCTTAGAAACAGCAGAACGAAGCGGAGCTATTGTGCATGGCCCTATTCCAATGCCTACCAAGATCCGCAAATTTACGGTGAACCGCTCCACCTTCGTGCACAAAGACGCACGTGATCAGTTTGAAATGCGTACACACCGCAGGTTGATTGACCTTGAGGAGACCACATTCAAGACTATGGAAGCTCTCCAAAGCTTGAGCCTTCCTTCTGGTGTGGACATTGAGATTAAGATGGGCTGATAGAGGCTTAGAGAATAGGTTTTAGAGGCTTAGATATACATGTTCTTTGGTGAAGAAGAACGAAATTTTTGTCTATGGAAAGCCAAAAAAAGACAATCAGTACAAATGCTTTTGTCGCTTGTATTTCTTAAAACAAAGTATTTCGTACAATAATTTTACTTCACATACATACAAATGAATGATAGTCGATCCTATAAGAATCTTATTGTATGGCAAAAATCTATGAAAGTCGTTCTTGCAATCTATGCAGTTACGAAAAATTTTCCAAAAAGTGAAACGTATGGACTCACTTCCCAAATGCGAAGATCTGCTATTTCCACCCTTTCTTCTTCAATGCCGCCTTTGCCGCTGCCTGCTCTGCTTTTTGCTTGCTGTTTCCTTTTCCTGTAGCCACTTTTTCTTCACCGATAAATACTGCACACACAAACGTCTTATTATGATCTGGTCCTTCTTCTTCGAGAACATCGTAATGCGGAGTGATGCCAACAGCCTCCTGTGATTTTTCTTGGAATAAACTCTTCTCATCTCTATCTTTTCCTTGCGCCATAAGGTGTTGCAAACGCACCAGAATAAAGTCTGTACAAAAGCGCTGTGTCACTTCGAAACCCTGATCTTTATAGATGGCTCCAATAAGAGCTTCTAAGGCGTTGGCAAGTGTAGAGACCTTTTCTCGACCTCCACTCGCCTCTTCCCCCTTGCTCATATACAAGTATTCACCAAGTTTTAGTTCTTTTGCTACCGAAGCAAGATGCTCTCCTTTGACGAGCGCAGATCTCCAGTTGGTCATTTCTCCTTCTGTTTTATCATTAAATTGAAAAAGATACTCTGTCACCATCAATTCCAAAACCGCATCTCCCAAGAATTCAAAACGTTCATTGTGACCATGACTACGACTCTCACGCACAGCACTGCGGTGCGTCAGTGCTTGTAATAGGTGATCTTTCTTACGAAAGTTAATGCCAATTGTCTTCTCGAGAAGAACAAAGGAGGTTGGTTCGCGTGCCATCACAGTCCTAGTGTACCCACGAATGGAGCTGTGTACTAGGCTTGCTTCTGTGCAATAGCATTGAGCACTCCGTTCACAAACTTTCCACTTTCGATTGTTCCATATTCCTTCGCAATATCAATTGCCTCGTTCATGACAACTGGTGCAGGAGCATCGTTGGCATACAAAAGCTCATATGCTCCCACGAGCAGAATGCAGCGAGAAATAGGATCCATGCGATCCATAGACCACTCTGGAGCATGTATTTGAATGGTGTTTCTAATAGCATCTTCCATGGCAATTACTCCCACGAGTAACGTTTCTGCAAATTCCATGTCGATATCACCAAGCTCCATCGCATTTCTCTTGAGAGATGCTTCTTCATCAATAGATCGCTTCTGCCTCTCGAAGAGAACCTGCATGACCGCTATTCTGGAGAGATGTCTTTTGCGAGCCATAACTATAGAAAAGTGCAGATGTACTATTGAATGTTGTCACTTGCTATTTGAAATTTCAAATAGCAAATTGAATCAGGCCTTGATTTTCGTAATGCTCCTCAAAGCCTTCTCTTCCTTATTTTTAGACTCAGCAATAGTTGCATAAGGAGAGTTTCTCCTATTGGTCATGCGACGTACCTGCTTATCTACATACGCAGCATAGTGATGACCACCATCACTCTTTGCTCGCCGTTTCTTGGGTGTAGGCCTTTTTGCCATTGCGGTAATGGTAGGGATCTCTGAAGCTTTGGTAAAGCAATTTCTATGCCTTTTTGAGCATCTTCTAGGCTATCTACGATCGCCCGAAAGAGCGACCATAAAGCGAAGTATGTACAAAAACAGGTTAAAAATATCCAAATAGAGACTAAGAGCTAGCATGAATGGATTTGCACCCATACGACCCATTTGCTGTATTCTTTGAAGATCATAGGCAGTAAATGCTGAAAAAATAATCACACCAGCACCTGTCAATATCAATTCAAATTGCGTACCACGAAGACTAGGCACAAATATCTGCAGAATACCGAGAAATATCAGTCCTAAGAGGCTAAAAAAGAGTGCCCTCGAAAATACCGACAAATTCCACTGTGTGGTTCTTGCAAATACAGCTAATGCAAGCGACATGAATGCCGTTGCAGAAAATGCATTGAGGAGAATGGATGCACCATTCGCATATCCCGTAAGAACATACAGAATATACGGAGTAATGGTGATACCAGAGAGAATAGGGAAAAGTCCAAACAGGAGGTAATTGAGAGGGGTTTTATCTATCCAAATTCGTGCAGAAAAAATGAGACCGATTTCTGCAAGCAGAAAAAAGAGATGAATACCTGTAGACAGCATAGCAACTGCATACTGCATACCGATGTACACACCAACGACAGTGAGTGCCATCGCAACGGCAAAAAGTCCGTATACTTGAGACTCTGTCGATTGACTGAGTGACATTGGTCTACCTTGAGACTGTACGAATGTTTCCATGAAAGTATTCTAGAAGATATCACTACAGAATCAATCTGTTCATTGGGAAAATAAACAAGACAACTCGTTATCTCACGATTCAATATTCTTTACAAAAAAGGGCATCCGCCCTCGAGGAACAGAAACGTGTCTGCTACTCGAGGACAGATGCCCATCTGCTCTCCACAGAAAAATGTGGAGAAACAAAACAGCGAGCCGACTGTGTTCTCCCCCTATCTCTGATACGAAAGTAGGCGTACCACCTTGTGTATTTGTGTAACGATTCAATGAGTCTTGAATCAGGACTTCCAATTTTATGCCTAGGAATCGGCTGTGTATGTTTGTGTAGGGGAATTGCGGGGGCTCTTGCCCGCAAGACAGGGAGGGAAGAGAAGTGACTACACACAGATTATATCTGCGCCTGAGAAACCCAGGAAGTTGACTATCAACGCATGGAAATGCCAAGCAGAAGCCGTGCAAACCATACAGTAATAGTGTCACTTCTCCTCTCTCCCCGCCTGTATTTCTGTGAAAGAGCAAATCCAAATATTCTACCATACCAAGCCAAAATATGCAATACTCAGGACAAGCTATGGTCGAGCAAACTGGTTCACTTATAGGCAAACTCGTTCTCCTGATTGGTCCAAGTGGAGTTGGAAAAAGTGTCATTTTAAAGCGCTTGAAGGAGAAGTACTCTCATAAGCTCCACTTTCCTCATTCGGCGACTACAAGAGCCAGGAGACAAAGCGAAGGAGATGATCTGTATTACTTTCTGAGTGATGAGGAATTTGATGCACTGCTGGCAGAAGATAAAATTCTGGAATGGGCACAAGTTCACAGTGGTGCACGTTATGGAACTCTGGTACATGAAATTATCCCCGCAATTCAGCAGGGGAAAATTGTGGTGAGAGAAGTAGATGTGCAAGGGTTTAATAGTATTCGCATGAATCCCCTCTTTGCAGGGGAGAATGCACCATACATATTGCAATCCATTTTTATTCTCCCAGAAAATAAAGAGCAATTGATCCAGCACATTACGAAACGTGCTCCTATCGAAAATGACGAACTACAGAGGCGTATCGCGAGTGTGGAAATGGAACTGCAGCATTCTTCATTATGTACTGCGCAGATTGTGAACGTAGAAGGAAAGCTGGATGCAACCATTGAACAGGTTGAAAAGGTTATTTTTTGAGGCAGGTAGCAAGTAGTCTGGTAGATTGTAGGAAGTAGACTGAAAGCTTTTCTGCACACCTACTCTGCTACTTCCCTACTCGCCTACCTTCCTACCTTCCTACCAGCTACCAGCCTAATTCTGACGAATTTTCTAGCATCCAGAAGGGCTCTTCTGTAGACTCCATCCATGTCTAGGTCAAAGATAGCACTCCTGTACGTAGGAGGATCAATTGGGATGAAGGTAAACCAGAAGACTGGGCGTATAGAGCCAATTGAGTCTCTTAATGAAATCCATCGCTTTTTGCCAGAATTACAACGAGAGGTTGCTCTACAGTTTTTCTCGATCGCGAATGTAGGATCCTCGGAAGTGACACCGGATCACTGGGTACAGATCGCCCAGACAATCGAAACTATTTACGATCAATATGAAGGTTTTGTTATTATCCATGGAACAAACACTCTTACTTATACTGCAGCAGCACTCAGCTTTGCGTTACAAGGGTTGAGCAAGCCAGTCGTACTGACAGGTTCTCTACTTCCTATCAATGACTTGGGTGGTGATGGGCGCATGAACCTCATCTTTGCCATCCGTGCAGCACAACTAGATATAGCAGAAGTGTGTGTGGTTCTTGGTCCACGAGCTTTGCGTGGATCACGCGTGAAAAAAGTAGACCAATCACTCTTCCAAACATTTGATAGTCCAAAATTTCCAGCATTAGCAGACTTTAGTACTGGAGGTGAGCACTTGCATCCATGGCGCACTGTACGACGCAAGAGAACATTGGAGTGCCGTGCATCATTTGATCCTCATGTTGTTCTCGTTACATTGCACCCTGGAATTCCAGAGTCTCATCTCAATGCTCTGCTAGATACCAAACCACACGGTATAGTCCTTCGAGCATATGGACCAGGAATGCTTCCAGAAAGCCTTTTTCCTTGGCTTCGCAGAGCGACAGCGATGGATATTCCGATTGTAATTACCTCACAAACATTCCGAGGAAATGTAGATTTGCATCGATACCGTAAACAGCTCACCCTGGAACAGATGGGAATCATCTCTGGAAAAAATATGACCTTTGAATGTGCCATGACCAAGTTGATGTGGGCAATTACACAGGCAAAGAATCCTCGCCGTCTGAGGGACTTGATGGAGCGAAGTCTTGTTGGGGAATTGGATGATTAATCGGAACCACGCTCTGGCATGCCCGATTCCCATTCAGCCAAATGCATCTCCTGTAAATGCTCAATAGGATTGGGTTGAATCTTCTTCGCACCTTTATTTTCTTCTGGTACAGGACTTGTAACTGTATTCGTAATTGCAAAACGTGCTTCTCCTGCAAAGTTTGATTGCATCATGAGTGGTACTCCACGATGGTTTCTCGTAGCATTGTACTCACGTATGTGTTCGAAACCAGGTGCAAAATCAATCATAGTAAAAAAAGGATTTCATCCAGTATCTACACTAAATGAAATTATAAAACAAAAGAATGATTTGAACAGTATGCAACAAAAATAAATGGCTTATAGAAGCCAAAGAGTAAGATTACCCGATCTACACTCTCCTACACAATTGCATCATCTTCATTCCCCTCTTCTTGTTCATCTGAGCTATCGGAATGCTCGTTCATCAGCTTTTTCCCAATAATGGAGCCGATGGCACCACCAATAATTAAACCTGTCACCACATGATCGAGGTTACCTCTTTTTTTCTTGGCTTCTGCCTTACCGCGTCGACGAAATGGCCACATCCGTACTAGTATACAGGAAATTGAGAAATTGGTGAAGAGTGGGGGGGGTGGAGTGTAAAGAAAAATTGAGATTGCAGGGAATTCAGGGATTTCAAGGAATTCAGGGATTTCAAGGAATTCAGGGATTGTAAGAATTGTAAGAACTTCAATTGAGAAAATTATCGAATTCCAAAGCATCTCTGAATTCCCTGAATTCTCTGATTTCTTTCAGCTTATTTCTTCATACATCCCCAAATGTTCACTCACCAAAACTTGAATTTCCGCCAAGCGTTCTTCACTCCGAGCTTCCATACAAACGGACAGGCAAGGGCTTGTATTGCTTTGGCGAATGCCAGCCCAAGCTCCGTCACCAAAATCTATACGAACACCATCGATGGTAATAACCGGATACTGCTTCTCGAAGTATTCAGAAATCTTTTGAATGACTTCTGTTTTTTTATCATCAGGACAGTGTGGTCTCTGCTCTGGTGCTTGAAACACCTTGGGAAATTCTTCGAAGAGTTCGGATAACAACTTTCCAGATTCAACGAAAATTTTGAATACACGCAGTGCTGCAACCAGTGCATCATCGTATCCAAAGTACGCTTCTCCACAAAAGAAGTGACCAGATTGTTCTCCACCTAAGAGCGCTTTGTGATTGGACATGGCATGCTCCACAAACGAGTGACCTACTTTGCACATCACAGGTTTTCCACCCCATGCATCAATCTCACTTGGAAGAGTGCCAGAATTACTCACAGTAAAAACAACTGGAGCTCCTGGATGTCTTAATAGGTGATCTTTTGCAAGGAGGAGAAGAATATCATCTGCTGTTCGAATAGTTCCTGTTTCATCCACTAATCCCAAACGGTCGCCATCACCATCGAACGCAAGACCGATGTGGGCCTGCTGTGACAGAACTGTCTTCTGCAAATCTGCAAGAGTAGACCATTGGCTAGGGTCTGCAGGATGATTGGGAAACGTGCCATCTGGCTCTATATACAAACCAATTACATTGGCGCCAATACTTTCGAACACTCCACTGTACACTGGTCCTGCAACACCATTTCCAGAATCGATAACCACGGAAAACCCAACACCAATTTTTTCGAACATTCCCGAAACGTACTCTATATAGGGAGTCACTGCATCTATAGATTGCACACTCCCCTCTCCTTCCAAAAAATCTCCTGCCTCTATGCGATACCGTAGCATCTGTAAATCGTCACCACAAAATGCTTCTGCTTCGCGTATCTGTAACTTGAGTCCATTATCATCCGCAGGATTGTGACTAGCTGTAATTTGCACGCCTCCATCTAACTGCTGATGACAGATAGTGAAGTAATTGAGTGGGCTAGGTGTCTGACCCATGGAAAGCACTTCGCAACCAGCAGATACCAAGCCTTGAATGAGGGAAGTTTCGAATGCGAGACCATGTGTGCGTGCATCACGACCAACAACAATGGAAGGATTGTCTTTTCCGTAGCGCTCTCGAACAAGGGTGCCAAAAGCTCTACCGATAAGTAGGCATGCTTCTTCTGTAATCTGTGTACTTGCTTTGCCTCGAATATCGTAGGCACGGAAGATATGAGGATCGATAGCAGTCATGTACTTTGGAGTGGGATCTCGTAAACCAAAAGAATCTTGCTGATTCCCTTCAAATCACGAGTCTATGGTAACAAAAAAGACACCTGTAGACACGTGCATACCTGAATATTGGCAATATATTGTATTTGTGGTATAATATTATAAATATGAACAAAAACCTCACTGTTGCGTACTTCTCTATGGAAATTGGCTTGCGGAGCGAAATGCCCACCTACGCAGGGGGCTTGGGAATGCTTGCAGCAGATTTGATGCGATCGTGTGGTGACCTAGGGGTGAATGCAGCCTGCATCAGTATGTGTTGGCAGCATGGATACATGAGCCAGAAAATAGGATTGGATGGATCACAACTCTATCAAGATATTGAGTGGGATCCACAGCAATTTATGAAGCGTGTAGAGCCTGTGATAACAGTAACCATCGAAGGACGAGAGGTAAAAGTTGGCGCCTGGATTTACGAGCTCGCAGGTTTGCAAAGATCTATCCCCATTCTTTTTCTCGATACCAATCTGCCAGAAAATGAATCGCATGATCGAGAAATTACCAATCATCTCTATGGTGGTGATGGATTCATGCGACTGAAACAAGAAGTGGTGCTAGGTATTGGAGGTGTGCGTATGTTGCGAGCACTTGGTTACCAAGATATCGGCATGTTTCATATGAACGAAGGTCATGCAGCGTTCCTCACGTTGGAACTCTTGAGGGAACGTGAATACAAAGATGAAAACGTACGTCCATCCTGTGCGTTTACCACACATACTCCTGTAAAAGCGGGTCATGATGAATTTGACTACGATATGGCACACAAAGTAGTGGGAGAGATGCTTCCTTGGCACATACGTGATTTGGCTGGCGCAGAGAGATTGTCCATGACAAGCCTTGCCATGCACTTAAGTCACTACACATGTGGTGTATCACAAATTCACGGAGAGGTATCTAGGGCTATGTTTCCTGGAGAAAACATCGATGCAATTACCAATGGTATTCATCACCTCACATGGGCACACCCTGAGATAGCACAACTCTTTGATACCTACCTACTAGGCTGGAGAGAAGATCCAGCAAAATTGCACGCATGTTTACAAACAGTCCCAGATGATGCTCTCTGGCATGCGCATAGAGTTGCAAAGCAGGAACTCGTTGATGAAGTAAATAAGCACACCACAATTCCATTTGATGTAGATGACCTCATTATTGCCAGTGCAAGACGTGTAGTGCCGTATAAGAGGCCAGAGCTTCTCTACGCAAATTTAGAAAGACTGAAAGCAGTTGGTAGTGGACGCATTCAAATTATTCACGCTGGCAATGCACACCCTAGTGATCAATTTAGTCAGGATGTCATCAAGCGAATGGTGGAGCGCTCTAGCCTATTGAAAGATTGTATTCGCATCGTCTATTTGGAAAATTACAATCCAAGTCTCGCCAAGCTTCTCGTTTCTGGATCTGATGTGTGGCTCAATACTCCCATGCGCATGCACGAAGCATCTGGCACCTCCGGAATGAAAGCGTGTCTGAACGGAGTGCTCAATCTTTCCACACTGGATGGGTGGTGGATAGAAGCTTACGGTAGAGATCCAGAATCTGGTTGGCGTATTGGACCGCTGGCCAATGCAGTGAATGCAGACGAACATCTCAAGGTGGATGCGGAAGATATCTATACACAACTTCAATACGAAGTAATTCCAGATTTTTATGCAAAGGATCGAACACGATGGGTAGAGCGTATGAAACGAGCTATCGGACAAATTGCCTACTTTAGTGCTCAACGTTGTGTGGAGGAGTATTTGCAGAAGGCGTGGAAATAGGCGGGAATTTGGGATCTACAGTTAAGCAAACAGAATTCATCATACAAAACCAATCCCTTCCTAGTACTTCCGTTGCAGCATACTTCTCAGGACTCTTTGTTCTTTTTGAGAGCCCCCTTCGACAAGCTCA
>CAZLFU010000008.1:0-22287 GCA_964558895.1 uncultured Candidatus Peribacteria bacterium | reverse complement strand
ATACATTCGTAGTGCCATCGGTAACGTATGGCCCATATCGACCACTTTTGACTACCACCTCTCCCTTGGAGTTTGGATCCTGACCCAATACCTTGATAGGTTCTGCTTCTTTCTTGCGTCTCTCTTTTGCAGTTTCGATTAAATACAGAGCATCTTTCATGGTCACTGCTGTTGGCTCCTGTTCTGGTAACAGCGCAGCTGTCACTTTGCCCCAGCGAATATACGGACCAAAACGGCCCAGGTGTACTTCTACCACGTCTCCATTTTTCTCGCCAAGATTGCGTGGAAACGAAAGAAGTGGAAGCACGACTTCTAGAGTTGCTTCGTCGATGGACATCCCTTTGGGAAGAGATGCACTCTTTGGCTTCTCTCTTTTTGGCTTTGCCTTCCCCTTTCCTTTGATCTCCGGCATGTCCTCTAGTCTTCCAATTTGCGCGTAAGGACCAAAGCGACCTGTACGTACCACAATATCCAAACCAGAGGCAGGATCTTTCCCTAGAACTCTCTCCTGCATCACGTCTTCTTTTTTCACCTCTGCTGTTTTCTCCTTCACATTTTTTTCGAACGGCACAAAGAATGCGCCGATAAATTTTCTCCAATCTTTCTTTCCACTGGCTACATCATCAAGTGATTCTTCCATTTGTGCAGTGAAGGTGATATCCACAATATCACTGAAGTGCTCTGCAAGGAGATCTGTAACAGTGAACGCTACGTCCTCTGGAGCGAGCTGCTTACCTTCTTTCTTGATGTATCCACGTTGCTGAATAGTGCTAATAGTAGGAGCGTAGGTGCTTGGTCGACCAATACCTTCTTCTTCCATTTTCTTCACTAAACTTGCTTCGGTATAGCGTGGTGGTGGCTTGGTGAAGTGCTGTTCTGGAATGAGATGATCGAGTGTGAGTGGATCTCCTTCTGCAAGAGGAGGAAGAAGTTTTTCGCCTACTTCCTGATCTTTGCGATGCGCATCATCGGATTCGTCCATATCTTCTGTGTAGACACGGTAGTATCCATCGAACAGAACAGTCTGACCTGTGGCGCGGAAGGTGTACTTGGCTGCGGAAATATCTGCACCTACTCGTTTCAGCTCTGCTGCTGCCATCTGTGTTGCCATAGTTCTATTCCAGATGAGCGTGTAGAGCTTGAGCTGCTGACCATCAAGGACTCCTGTGAGTGCTTCTGGTCTCCGAGAAAGTTCTGTAGGGCGAATAGCTTCGTGCGCCTCCTGTGCAGAGTTACTCTTGGTTTTGTAGGTACGTGGACTCGAGAGTATATATTCACGCCCGTAGAAATTTTCGATGGTAGCTTTGGCATCTTTGAGAGCTTTCTCACTTAAGTTGACGCTATCGGTACGCATGTAGGTGATGAGACCTGTAGAGCCCTCTCCTTTGCCAAGATCTACTCCTTCGTAGAGCTGCTGTGCAACGACCATAGTTTGCTTTACAGAGAATCCAAGTTTTCGCCCAGCTTCTTGCTGTAGGGTAGAAGTTGTAAACGGTGGTGGTGGTGTCTTCTGTACTTTCTTTTCTTCGATGGAAGAGACAGTGTACGAAGCACCTTTCAAATCTTTGAGAATTTGATCGGACTCTTCTTTGGAACTAGGAATAAATTTTTCTCCATCACGAGCTTTGAGATCTGCAGTAAACATTTCCTGTTTCTGTGTCTCGAGCTCCGCACCTATAGTCCAATACTCTACCGGATTGAATGCTTTGATTTCTCGTTCTCTATCCACAATCAGACGAACAGCTACAGACTGTACGCGTCCTGCAGAGAGACCTCTGTAGACTTTCTTCCAGAGGAATGGGGAGAGAGTGTATCCAACCAAACGATCGAGCACACGCCTGGCTTGTTGCGCATCGACCAGTTGTTGATCGATCTCGCGAGGATTGGCAACTGCTTCTTTGATTGCCTCCTCGGTAATTTCGTGAAAGACGATCCGTTTAATTGTCTGGTTTTTCTTGAGCTTGAGAACCTGAGTAAGATGCCAACCAATAGCTTCTCCTTCGCGGTCTTCGTCTGTTGCAATCCAGAGGTCATCTGCATCTTTGAGTTCTTCTTGAAGCTTCTTTACTACCGACAGCTTTTCTTTGGTCACCTCGTACGTTGGCTCAAAATTCTCTTCTACATTCACCGCAAGGGTAGACGAAGGAAGATCTCGCACATGACCCATGCTCGCCTGCACGGAATAATCCTTGCCCAAAAAACGCTTAATCGTTTTGGCTTTGGTTGGGCTTTCTACAATAACGAGATGTGAAGTCATGACCGCGAGAGTACTGAAGAAATAGAAATGTGCCAAGGTTGAAGAGGGAAAATTTCTAGAATCTTGAGGGTTCTCTTCTTGCAAAAAAATTCATATTATTGCTCTATACACTGCTTTAGGGAGGTTTTGTGAGTATGTTTGGTGCTCAAAGTTTTTGGCTTGCAGAACTCCTTTTTACTATTCATAGCCAAGAAATACCTACCAAAGTATAGTTTTTTGGCTTGCACATGCCAACTAGCAGCATACACTGTCGAAGTCATATTTTTTCCTACCCCCTCCTTTGTATGTCTAAACAGGAGCTTATCAATTCTATCGCAGAGGCAGCAGGAATCACCAAGCGTTCCGCAGCTGATTCTCTCGATGCACTTATTAATATTGTTACGAAGAGCCTCAAAAAGGGAGGAACAGTAACAATCACGGGCTTCGGAACTTTCAAAGTTTCTAAGCGCGCAGCACGCGTCGGTGTAAATCCTCGCAATCCAACCCAGAGGATCTCTATTCCTGCAATGAAGGTTCCATCCTTCAAGGCTGGAAAGACCCTCAAGGATGCTGTTCGTTAGTATTTTCGACTGCTCATATACAAAAAACCTCCGTAACCCGGGGGTTTTTTGATGCTTTCAAAAGTGGTTATGTACAAAAATCAGAAATTTTCTGAGGAATTCTGGCTCTATGCATTCTGCAAATAACACAAGAATTTTGATGCAAAAGTCCATTTTCCTAAAAAATCATCGTTTTCCGTAAGAGATTTTTTCTATGTACTTTGCAAAAGTTTGCTATGCTCTGCTCCAACATATGGATAACACTCTTCTCGAAGAGGTACTCAGTAGGCTCCTTACAGAACTTGGTTTGCCATTTGATGGCATCCAAATTCATAAGGAAGAAGATTTTACGCGCGTCGAAATTCTCACAGAGAAGGCGAGCCGTATCATTGGCTGGCATGGCGAGACGCTCACATCTATTCAGCAACTTCTCAAGGCAATTATTCGATCGAAAGAAAATTTGGAGAAGGCACCGTTTATTATCTTGGATGTCGATGGATATCTAAAAGAGAAAGAGGATAAAGTGCGAAGAATCGTCGATCAGAAAGTAGAGCTGGTTCGCAGAACAGGTGGCCGTATTGCGCTGCCACCCATGAGTCCATACTTCCGTCGTATTGCGCACTTACACATTGCAAATACTCCGACAATGCAGGACCTTGCCACACAAAGCTCGGGGGAAGGAGATTACCGTTAAGTAGTGATACGGTTAAAAAATGGATCTACACCTGCGGGAGAAGAGCTCTCTCCGGTGATTGAAGACATGCCAAGTGACGAAACTTTTGAAAACCTGGATGTGTAGGGGGCTGCTGCCCGCATCCCAGCGTTCTCCCGAAACGGGAGGGGCACTATTAATGAATCCCACCGTATATTTATAAAATAGTGCACCCTTCTCCCTCACAGGGAGAAGGGATGGGGATGAGGGCAACACTTACTGCATCTCCTTCCAATCTTCGAGAAGTTTTTTTTCTGCGCGAGAAAGCTTTGTAGGAATATCAACAATAACCTTTGCAAAGTGATCGCCATGTCGACTGGTATTGAGCACTGGCAACCCTTTTCCTTTGATACGAAATACCTGCCCAGACTGAGTACCTGTCGGAACTTTTAATGTAACGAAACCGTGTACTGTGTCGATGGCAAGATTGGTACCAAGAATTGCATCCACAACAGGGATATGAACACTGGTATGTACGTCATCTCCATCGCGTTCGAACTTGGGATCTTCTTTTACTTTGATATGCACATACAAATCTCCGAAGGCAGCACCTTGTCTTCCGGCATCACCTTCGCCGTGTAGGCGCAGTGTCTGGCCATCGTGAATGCCCGCTGGTACAGAGATAGTTACTTCCTCCTTTGCTGATATGCGACCTTCTCCACCACAGTGAGAACAAGGCTTCTCGGGAATTTTGCCCTGACCATTGCAGGTGGAACAAAGGAAGCTCTGTTGGATGGTTCCAAAAAATGATTGCACTGTCTTGGTCACTTGTCCTGTGCCTCTACACTGCGTGCAGGTTATCATCTGGCTTCCTTTTTCTGTGCCACTACCGGTACAAGTCTCGCAAGGCTTCTGACGAGAGATGTGAATCGCTTTCTCTGCACCATGCACAACATCCATAAAAGAAATTTCCAGCGCAACTTCTAAATTGCGCCCACGATTATCCTGCTTTTGTCTTCCTCCACCTCCACGTCCTCCAAAGAAATTTTCGAAGATGTCTCCAAAGCCAGAGAAATCTGCATTTTGAAAACCAGAGAAATCGAACCCTGCTCCACCTGGACCGCCTGTTGATCCAAATTGATCATATTGCTGTTTCTTCTCAGGGTCACTGAGAACCTCGTACGCTTGGTTAATTTCCTTAAAGCGCTGCTCTACTTCTTTGTCTCCTCTGTGCTTATCTGGATGAAATTCCTTCGTCAAACGACGGTATGCTTTCTTGATTTCATCTGCAGAAGCACCCTTTTGTAAACCCAGTGTCTCGTAAAAATCCTTCGCCATGATGCCAAAGGATAGCGAAGAACCTCTTTCGATACCATCAAAGAATCGCCAAGATTTATGGAATTTTCGGTGTGTCAACAAAAGAATCAAACAGAGTATTTGGAATAAAATACGATATTCTTGCGGTATTTTTGGAGTAGTAAAATGGAGCAAAATCTGCTATACTATCTTGATGATAGGTCGTCTCTCCACATACACACATAACGTAATTGGCTGGTTCTCTCTGGGACTTGGAATTCTTTCCTTAGGGATTATCGCATATGCCTTTACTGGGTATGATCAGACAAATGTACAAGGCCGACTCCTTACACCACAGCAAAAAGGTGTGATCCCTTGGGTTACTATTCGTGAAACACAAATTATGAGCGGTGCCACCATTCCATCGGATGTGAATGTCATTATTAAAATTCCAGAGGATATCGAGAGGATTACAAGAAAAACTCTCTTCGGTCATAAAGGAGACACTGTGCGCTACTGGGGATATTGTTTTCCAGAAGATTACAATCGCACATCAGCACTACGCCGCAGTGGATTCCCTGGGACACTCTTCCTTTCGGAAGCCGAGCGAGAAGCAAAGCGAGTAGAAAGACGCGCACAGGCACGTGAGAATTTCTCTTTTTCGGATGATCTTGAAGAAGACTACCTCAATGATAGTCTCGATTCCCGTGGACTCATTCGACATCAGCAGGAAATTTTTAAAGGAGGTATGGCCTGCTATCTTATGACTTCGGAACCTCTCCCTATTGGCACAGACCTAGATGAAGATGGTGTAAATTTGGCATTGGAAAAAGAATGGAATATTGATCCGCTCAATCCAGATTCTGATGGTGATGGTGTACTCGATGGACTCGAAGTATTTGGATTGCTGACACGCCCAGATAAACGCGATTCCGATGGAGATGGCATTATTGATGGAATAGAAGACGCCAATAGAGATGGAATTATCGACCAAGCAGAAACCAATCCGACCGTCTGGGATACAGACAGGGATGGTTTGTGTGATGGCCTCTGTAAGGTCAATAAAGGCCGAGAAATCCGTGGTGAAGACAAAAACCTCAATGGAGTCCTGGACGATGGCGAAACAGATCCACGCGTAGAAGATACGGACGGAGATAGCATCTTGGATGAACAAGAATACTTTAACTGCTTACTAGCCGGTGGAAGCGATTGCTAATTTAGCTAGTTTTTGCTATAATAATGAGATGAATTGGAAACCAACACTACTACTTGGCTCCGGAAGAATCATTCAATCTTTGATTGTCGCACTAGTTGTAAGCATCCTAAGTGCATCTGCAGCACATGCATACTTTAGCCCAGAGGAAGTACTGCTCAATAAAGATTTGTATTTACCTCCCACTGCTCGCGATGCAGAAGCTAGAGCGCAATCGCAATCTGCAACTGCAGCGGAGAGACGATCAAGAGAACAAGAAGCCGCATTTGAAGCTCAGCGACCCATCCCTGTACTAGAAGAAATACCAGTGGAAGACCTTTTACCTGCCGCACCTGCGCAGCCAGTATCTGGATATCCATCTGCAATGGACTTAGAACTTGCGAGTACGCTTCGACTACTCGATAGATTGGAAGAGAGGCAGCGTGTCCTCCAGTATGGCGGTGGCCTCCATGGAGGTGCACCACTTGCTCCACTTGCTCCAACAGGGGCAGGAGCTTGGCTCGCTGGTATTACGATGATCGCATCTGTTCTCTGGACAGTTGCTCGTGCACGAAAATCTGAACAGGCTGTTCATATGGTTCCCTAGTGAAAAAGAACTAAATAAATGGCTTCTAGAAAAGAATAAGTGCATTTTTGTACTATGAATTTTTTGTAGATTCCCATAGAGGCATGTTCTCTGGTACCGTGATCATCCATGCAAGAGCTCCTCTCCATCAAAGGGAAAAAATGGCTGCTAAAGAATGCAGATCATCACTCAGAATCGTCGTATCTCAGTACTCTGTGTACACAGAGAGGAGTGCAGATAGGAACATATGAGATTGATCAACTTGCATCTCCTTGGTCTTTTGAAGGAATGCAGGCTGCTAAAGAACGCATACAAGCCGCCATTGTAAAGAAGGAACGAATAGGCATTTTTGGAGATTATGACTGTGATGGCATCACCTCTACGTTGCAACTTACACGGTACTTTATGCGAAACGGAATAGAGCCCTTGGTGATCCTTCCTCATCGTGTGCACGATGGATATGGATTGCAACAGGCAACTGTTCAAAAATTTCTGGATGCCAATGTCTCGCTTCTTATTACAGTCGATACAGGTATTTGCTCCATTGATGAGGTGCAGTATGCAGAAAGCCAAGGAATGAATGTGATTATTACAGACCATCACCATGCGCCATCTCTGCTGCCCCCTGCAACAGCCATTGTGCATCCAGCACTCTCGACTATTGCAACACCGCACCCCTCTGGCGCAGGCGTTGTGTTTCAACTGCTTCGCGCATTAGAAGGGCCAACCTGGGACGATAGCAAAACAGATAGTGCTCTGGCTGCCATTGGCACTATTGCAGACTTGGTAGAACTTAAAGGAGATAACCGAATACTTGTGCAAGTGGGACTGAAGGCTCTTAACTCGCTACAGAGTGGACCTCTCGCCGAGCTCGCTATGGAAGTGAGAGTAAAGGATCAAGATCTTACGAGTACAGATGTCGCATTTCGCATTGCACCACGTATCAACGCCGCAGGGAGAATGGATGATGCTATGTTGGCATTTCGTGCGCTGCTGCACGGCGGAGAACTTTTGCAGGTCATCCAACAGCTCAATACCGAGAGGCAGCACCAGACGGTTATTCTCTTTCAAGATGCCCTTGCAGAACTAGGGCTTGTGCACTCACAAGGAAAAGAAGTTCCACCCCTCCTTTCCTCTGCGAGTGCTCACCATCCACATGGCATCATCGGGCTCTTGGCAGGTAAGCTCACAGAGCAATTTGGACGGCCAAGCCTGGTTGCAACTATTCATGATGGCACTTGTACTGCATCACTACGTAGCACGAGTGCGTACCACATCACAGAGGGGCTCAATCGATGCGCCGATCTTCTTCTTCGCTTTGGAGGACATGCACAAGCAGCAGGATGCACTTTTGTAACAGAAAACTTGCCGCTACTCATCGAGAGGCTTTCTCGAGATATCCAAGAACGTGTTGTTGCGGCGGATCTCTATCCAACGCTACACGTTGATGCACTCTTGGAATCCGCACATATTTCCCTGGATCTCTGTGAACAGCTCAAACAACTTGAGCCATATGGACAAGGCAACCCCGAGCCACGATTTCTTCTGGAACATGTGTCTCTTGCATCTGTAAAGTTGGTGGGAAAAGAATCCCAACACATCCAGGGACACATTGGTACTCACAAAGCTATCGGATTTCACCTCCATGCATTGAAAACAATGAGTATGGAGCCGCTTGATATTGTCTGTCGGCTTGGCATGGACGAATGGCAAGGGAGAAAACAGCCTCAGATCTTCATCGAAGATGCGAGGCCTTCACAAGCACATCCAAAACAGCGGTCACAATCTACAGCTGTAGCACAATACGTTTAGACCGGTGCCAAATTGCCCTCCATTGTGAAGACTTCTACCACTCCTACGTCTAGAGCGGCAGCAATTTTGTAGGCAAGAAGAACAGACGGAGTTGTTTGTCCACGCTCAATACTCATGATAGTTTGCCTGCTTACTGCGGTACGAAGTGCCAATTCTTCCTGAGTCATATTGCGTTCAAAACGCAATCGACGAATGTTATTTTTAAGGATTGGAGAGGACATGAGGAGAGAAATGCATGAACCAAAAAGTGTGGGGGCATTCTACTCATGCCTCCGAGTCAATCAAGACAATTCTTAATGACATTCTTACAAAATTGCTAATAAAAGTTTACACTGCACTGAGTAAAAACAAGGAAAGTGTGATCAGGTAGAGCGAAAACCATCCTAAACTATATCGCAAAACCATCGTACGAATAGTGTAAATTGCCAATAGGCTGGCAAAGAATGAAGTGACCACTCCTATAAATGAAACAGAAAATTCAGGAAGTGCAACCGATCCTGATGCGATGTCGATGCATGTAAGCAGTGTTGCTCCCGCAATAATTGGGAGTGCCATCAGGAAGGAAAAATCCAAGGCTTGCGTTCGAGACAAGCCCATAAAACGCCCTGTGCTCGCTGTGAGTCCACTACGAGATAAGCCAGGAATAAGCGCAAGTGCCTGACCCAACCCAACTATCACGGCTTTTGCAAAAGACATATCAGTATACTTCGCATCTCCCCTCATGCGCTCGCCAGCAACAAGAACTGCTGCTGTCGCCAGAAACGCAAAAGCAACTGCGTACGTAGAACGAAAGTAACTGGCTATCATTTCCTCAAAGAGAACACCGATGATTGCTGCAGGGATAGTTGCTACTATCAAGAGTACAACCAGCCTATTCTCTGTTGCCCCCTTTTGAAGACCAGTTCTCACGATACGAAACCAGATATCTCGGTAGCAATACAAAATTGCTAGTGCTGATCCTGCATGGAGTAAGACATCAAATCCCTGTAATTCTGATGCAGGAAACTGCAAGTGCAAGAAAGACTCTGCAACCACAAGATGACCAGAGCTCGATATAGGTAAAAATTCTGTTATGCCTTGTAATATGCCGAGAAATAGTGCCTGTAAGACTGTCATTTTTTCTTCTTTTTGTTGGCAAAAAACTCAAAGAGGATAACAACAATGCAACCTGTACCAATCAAGACTATACCGATGATCAAACTCCTATTGATAGATCCATTGATTATGAGTGGTGGAATGATATTGATAGGCTCATGGATGTCTGCAGAAAGCTTCCATGGCCAAATTTTTCGTAAGCTACCGAGCATCAACCCTGTGAGAAATGCCACTGTTTGGTTGTGATAATGATGCAACAGCCAACTCAAAAACCGAGAGAAGAGGAGCAAGCCAATTACAGCTCCAATACCAACATACAAAACTTGCAGAATATCGCGCGTGTTCACTGCGTTCAAAATAAACGCATACTTACCAAGTAGCACCAAGAGAAACGCACCAGAAATACCTGGTAAGATCATGGCGCAGATGGCAATGGCTCCACAGAGAATAAGAAACCATGGAGCATTGGATGTTTCGACTGGAACAATGCCAACCAAGACAAATGCAAAGAGTGCCCCGAGTACAAGAAGAATCAACAAGCTGATATCCCACTTGCGAATACGCTTGGCCACCACGTGCATAGATGCCAACACCAATCCAAAAAAGAAGCTCCACACCCAAAGCGGTTGCGCCTCTAACATATGTTCAATAAGTTTTGCAGAACTAAGCACGGCCACTGCGATGCCAAATGCCAATGCAATGAGAAAGAGAAGATTTGTCTTCTGTGCGTACGAATGCAATTTACCTTTGAATAATACTTGCAGTGCACTGCGGTCGGTGAGTGATTTGATGGAATCTACAAGCTCTTCGTAGATACCTAGAATAAAAGCCATCGTTCCTCCCGAAACACCTGGAACAACATCTGCAACTCCCATGCAAAAACCACGGAGCGAGAGTGCTGCATATTCTTTGAGAGATCTTTTCTTCGCCATATAGAAGTACTATAGGGGGAGAGATGTAGTATGGGAAGGATTGGAGAGGATGAATTTTAATTTCAAATTTGAAATTTTTAATGAAAACATTAAGAGGAGATTTTACGCATCCTTGAGTGCTTCAAATAATTACCTTATTAAAAATTGTACTAAAAAATAGAAAGTAAAAAGTAAAAATTCAACAAAGTATAATCTCACAACTTTTTAATACGGCTACTAATCATTTTTGCACTTAAGAAGGCAATTTGGGTACGATTACACGAAATGAGTACTTCTCCCTTCCACGGAATTTTCAGTGCGTTCGCACAAGGGCAAGAAACAGGTACCGCTGCGGACAATGATTTGTTCCTGGAAGAGACTGTAGCAACATCTACTCCGAGTCGCACGGCAGTGCCAAAAGGCGCTGTGGGTAAAGGACAAATAGCGGTAGATATTTTTGAACAAGATGCGTACTACATCATCCGCGCACCGATTGCTGGCGTGCGTTTGAATGATTTGGATATTGAAGTGGATGGAAAGGTGCTTACTATTCGTGGCACACGAGAGAGAGACGATACTATTCCAGATTCTCAATACTACGTGCAAGAATGTTTTTGGGGAGAATTTAGTCGTAGTGTCACTCTACCTACTGTCATCGATCCTAAAAAAGTCCGTGCGACCTTTAGTAAAGATTGTATTTTGAAAGTAATTGTCCCCAAGGAAGAGAAAATTAAAATTGTGAGAATTAATGAAGGAAGTTAGTGAGGGTAACTGGGATGCAAGTTTTGATAGAGTAAGATAAATTTTTAATGTGAAATTTTTAATTTCTAATACATTCTCTATTCATTCCAAGGTTGTTGAAAATTTAAATATCATCTTAAGCTTTTCTTTGTCATCTCGATCACTGGTTTTTTTGTATTAAGTTTTTATTTGTCATCTCGAGCAATCTTGCCCTGAGGTAACGATGGGTCGAGAGATGAAAAACTATTCTGTCTAGGCTTCGACAGTGCTCAGCCTGACAGTCAAGGCGACTGAGGTTTCCTTACTTCTTTTTCCTTGTTTTCGATACTTGCTTCTTCTTTTTTGGTGATGCTTTCTTTTTTGCAGCAACTTTCTTAAGAACCTTCTTTGTAGGCTTCTTCTTTGGCGCTGCCTTTTTCTTGATTACTTTCTGTTTGGAAACAACACTCTTTTTGGAACTACCCGAAATGCGAGAACCTGTAGAACGATTGAGCTTGGCTGCAAACTCCTTCTGAATCATATGCAGAGCATCGTAGACATCTTCTCCACCCATATATCTCCAGTCTGCCTCCTTCAGCAATTTGGAAAATTCTGTAAGGCACTTGCGAGCCTCTTTGCGCTTGGTTGGATCTTTGAGATCCTCTGCAAAGAGTTTCATCAACTCTATCTGCATCACGTAGAGATGCTGCACTTTGGCAAGTCCTGTCTGTGGAGTGGGTGTCATAGGTTTTGTTTGAAATATCGGATCATTGTAGCCAATTTGTGCACTTGAGTCAATTTAGCCAACAAAATCCCTTCACGAAGATGCCTCCAAAACGTACACTGCAGACCCTCTTCTTTGTTATGAAGCTCACACAAGCAATTTTGCCCGTAGCAGGCCTTGGAACACGGTTTCTTCCATGGACGAAGGTTGTCCCAAAGGAACTCCTGCCCATCGGGAACCAGCCAATTATCGCCTATATTGTGGATGAATGTATTGATGTTGGCATAACTGATATTTGTTTTGTAATAAATAGAGGCAAAGAGGCAATCGCACAGTACTTTTACGAAGATCCAAAACTAGAGGCAGAACTGGAAAGAAGGGGAAAGAAGGAATTACTCGCACAGCTCAAACGATACGACGCAATAAATTTCCATGTGGTGTACCAAGAAGAACAGCTAGGTGATGGCCACGCTATCCTCCAAGCAAAGGATTGGGTTAAAGAAGAATCGGTTGCTGTGCTCTTTGGTGATGACTTCTTCATTGGAGAACAATCTGGCTTGCAACAACTTGTTGCTGCGCATGATTCTTCATCCGAAAGTGCCATCGTCGCACTGCAAAATATTCCCCGTGAGAACACGAGTAGTTACGGCATCGTAGATATTGCATCGGAGGACTCGGAGAATCCGCGGCTCAAAACACTCAAGGGCATGGTAGAAAAGCCAGCACCAGAAGATGCACCTTCTACCCTTGGTATTGTAGGACGATACATCATTCCGCGTTCAACATTTGATATTCTTCCTACACTTGCAGCAGGACACGGAGGGGAAATTCGCCTCATTGATGCTCTCTCGGAACAAATGAAAACAATGCCTATCTACGGATACGAATGCGAAGGCACGAGAATTGATACAGGAAGGCCTGAAGGGTACAAAGAGGCAGTAAGATTACTTGGATAGTTATCCTGAGTGCCCACTTGCCCTTCGAGACGCACAGTGTGTCATGCTGAGGAGGATCAGTCAGCCATTCTTCGAGACAGCCTCCACTTCGTTTCGGCTTCCTCAGGATGACATGACTGAGACGTCTCGAAGCATAAGCGCTGTGCTCCTCAGGGTAACAAGTGGGTGTGTCGAGAAATGACACTAAAAACACACACCTCGACTACGCTCGGTGTGACAAATTTTAATGTGACAAGTTTTAAATATGTGAAACTTTCTCGATTGCAACCTTAGTTCGTACAACTCTTCTGCATTGGAGCCATGCGATAGTTATCGCGGCGAGAGGAGGAGTTATAACAACGTGTTCCTACTTTTGCGACATGATCGCTATTTTTTACCGAGAAACGATTATTTCTATAGTAAGGATCCTGCTCGTAATACCACAGATCGTAGTATCCTTTTCTGTTATAGGGATGAAGAGCAAAATTGGCACTTCTGTATGGATTGCGCTGATACGCATCATATTCCTCGTTCACATCGTCAATAGTACGCTGCTGCATGATGGCTTTTGGATCCTTTCTATACTCAGGATGAGAAGGATGAATAGCAGCCTGTGCCAAAGGTGAAATGGCAATATTGAGTGCCAAAACAGCACTAAAACCTGTGATTCTTTGTAGAAGAGTATTCATAAAGGAGAGTAATGTACAAGATTTATTGTTATGTGTCAAGTCTCTAAGCCGGATCAAACTGCTTCTGCATCAAAAAAATTCTTTTACCAATCTATTCGCCTGCCTTACTGCCATATTCGTGCCTCTATCTTCTGGGAAGATTTGAGAGAAGTTTGCGAGATACACTCCCTCTACGGGAGTCTGATGGCTTGGAATAGTCTTCTGAAAATTGCAATCTACTATGTGCTGCGCATTGCGGAATCGAAACACATGTTTCTCCTTTACTGCGGATGCATCAAAATCTGGATAGAACTTTTTGAAGTATGCGAAAAACGTCTGTGTGAGATCATCTTTCTCCATGGAAAAGAAGGGATGATCGTGTGGAAGATACGCACCAAGATAATATACGTGCTTGCCACCATACCAGGATGGATCTACCAACTTGGTATGCTGAATGCATGCAATAAATGGCGACTCTGGATCGTTCACATTCGTCCAGTAATACTCTGAGAGTGATTGCGGAGAAGTGAAGACCACGCAGACTGCACCAAGGTACTGGATAGATTGCAGAGATGTGATGTACGTAGGATCAACTTCTTGCTCTTGAATAAGCTTTGCAAAGATAGAAGAGGGGATTGTGCAGATCACTCTATCAAACATCTGCTTTCCACCGGCGGTCTCCACTGCAACGCCTTCTGATGTTTTATGTAAACGATGTACAGACGTCCCGAGTTGTATCTGCACACCACCTTCTTGCAATTTCTGCTCGAGCGCATGGATGAGGACATAAAACCCTCCACGGAAGTACCCGAGTTTTTCTCCGTGTTCTCCACCTCTGGAACTTGCTCGTATATGCAACCGTGCCCAAAGCCATGCCATGGAAACACTTTTATAGGCATCATGAAATTTTCCTTTGAGTAGTGGTTCCCACACAGTTTGATACGCTACTTTCCCACACGCACGACTCATCCACTCATGTGCAGTGACATCAGAAAATTTTTCTCCGTGTTTTGTTTTCTGTAAATAGAGTGCAACAACACCAAAACGGATACGTTGCAGCAATGTAAGTGGTGCAAATCGAAGCAAGTCGAGTGCACCAGTAAAGGAGTAGTGCCTGCCATCAAAGTACAGACCCACAGAACTATCGCACCATACAAGTGCATCACCCACACCTACTTCATGTGCAAGCTCTATGATGTCTATATCCGTTGCAAAGATGTGATGATAGGCCATCTCTAAATGTGTGCCCTCCAAAGGAAAACCTGCAGCCAAGCCCCCAACTTGTTGAGAATGCTCTAGAAGAGTGACAGTATGCCCCTGCTGCATGAGTCGAAATGCAGCTGTAAGACCTGTCATGCCTGCTCCAATAATAGCAATATGCATACATCGGGTATTGGACACTATTCAGATCTTCCCATCAACCATATATGATGTACGCATGCCCAAAAAAGTAGAAGCACAACCACAGTGGTGGAAGAACCCTCTTTCGATTGTGGCAATACTGGCTGCATTCACCTTTCTTCTTCAGGTTCTGTTTCTCAAACAAGCAAATGGCATTGGTTCGGACGAAGGCGTGCATGTGCTTAGTGGCCTCTGGATGCTAGAAGGATTTCGTCCTTATTCAAATTTTTACTATAGTCACCCACCGCTTGTTGCACTCACTTCTGCTTGGGGAGTAAAAATTTTTGGAAGTATGTACGCGGTACGAGTGTTATTTTTGCTTCTCAACTGTATAAGTGTACTACCGCTTTATGCCATTCTCTCTCGTATTACCAAAAGTAAGTTTGCTGCAGTTGTAGCAATTGCTTTCTATCTTTCGTATCCCTTACTTGTGCATCACGATTGGCGCTTTGTAGCGCTGCGAGAAGTGGTCACTCTTTTCCTTATTCTTTTCGTCTGGGCAGGATTTGTCATTCCAAAGTCTGCATGGAGCCTCCCTCTGCAATTGATGGCCGCCATTGGATCTGCTTTTACATTTCTTCCTTCGAGCCTTTCGCTTCTTGTACTCTCGCTTGCAATGATCGTCTCGGAAAATAGTAGTACCAAGAGACGCAATGCATTCTTTGACCGTTATGCAGTGCTGGGAATGCTTACAGGTCTTGTACTTCTCACTTTCTTCATCCTTGTTCCACAAAGCTTTCATCATACGTTCTTGGAGCATTTTTACAGGATTAATTTTAGCATCAGCAGAACTACGCGCATGCTCACACTGTTTTCCTTCTCTTCCGATTTGATTGTCCACATTCTTGCGTGTTGTGGTCTGCTCATGGGTGCACTGCAAAAAAAACCTGTGCGAGGTTTTGCAGTTGCTTCTCTTGTGATGATTGGAGCTGTGTTCCTCCCCAAAGAATTTCACCCACACTACTTTGCCGCTGGGGCGATCGGCTTTGCGATCGGCATTGCCATCTTTGTCGCTACACTGGAAAATTTTTCCCGCCTCGCAGAGAAAAAAATAATGCGGCTATCCATTGGTACAGTACTAGCATTACACCTGATGATTGCGCTTCCTGTTTTACTAACAGAATGGATAGGCAACAGAGATGCTCGATACCAACAGAGTATTCAAATACTCCGCACAGTGCCAGAGCCGGTTCTTACATTATTTGATCCTATCCCTGTCATTGAAGCCAAGAGAAATTTTGTGCATCGATATTATCTTTCCGACTTCCGCACATTTGGTGGAATTGTCCGCGTGAAACTCACTGCTACTCAGTATCAAGACTTGGCCGAAGAAGCCTGTTCTATTGTACTGACAGAAAGGGACCGCTTCTATATTCCATTGAGCATTCAGGAACAGTGGATGCGAGATTTCCAAGTACTGCAACTCCCTGGAGATATCACTTTGCTTTTGACAAAGAATGAAGGGTGTAAGTAGCTACCCTCAACCCCGTCCCTTCTCCCCTGCAGGGGAGAAGGGTGCACTATTGCACTAATACATACTATTAGTTCAACAATAGTGCTCCCTCTCCCGTCCCGGGAGAGGGCGGGGGTGAGGGTAGATCTTAAAGCTAATCGTCCGACCTATCCGAAGCAAAGAGATGAGGAAAATTTCTCCGTACTGCTTCTATCATTGCCTGATGTACTTCTGGACATTGCATAGAGACAACTAACGCTTTCTTTGCATCTTCATACAAAGCATTTCTCTCATCTGAATCTCGTGATGGTAAATCTGTACTCATGCAACAAAATATAAATTACAACTCTCGCCTGAGCAACTCTGCTTCATCTCGTAGATCGGCTGCACGTTCGAACTCCAAGTTCTGTGCTGCAATTTCCATCTGCTGTTCCAGCTCTGCAATGAGACGCTTTTTCTCATCTTTTGGAATCTTCTGATGATCTCGCTTTGGCCTGCGAAGCTCCAACTTTCTCTGCTCTTCGGAAATATCGTGAATGGCCTTCTCGATGCTCTTGGGAGTGATGCCATGTTCTTTGTTGTATGCTTCCTGGATAGCACGTCGACGATTGGTCTCGCTTATTGCCTGCGTCATAGCATCTGTCATCTTGTCTGCATACAACGTGACATGGCCGTTTAGGTTACGGGCAGCACGGCCAATCGTCTGGATGAGCGCATCTCGCGAACGGAGGAACCCCTGCTTGTCTGCATCGAGAATAGCGATAAAACTTACTTCTGGGAGATCTAGCCCCTCTCGGAGAAGGTTGATTCCCACGACGATATCGATATCCCCTGTACGAAGTTGGCGAAGAATTTCTATACGTTCCATTGTCTCGATATCACTATGCAGATACCGCACTTTGTATTCTGCATCCTGCAGATACTGCGTAAGATCTTCCGATGACTTCTTGGTAAGCGTGGTAATAAGAACACGCTCTTTACGCTTGATAGCTTGATTGATTTCTTCGGTGATGTCATCGATCTGGTTTTGGATCGGCTTTACTGTCACTGGAGGATCTAGTAGTCCTGTAGGACGAATCACCTGCTCTACAATACGATTTTTGGCAGTCGTTGCGTATTCAAATTTGCCTGGAGTGGCAGACACGTACACAGTTTGATTGATGCGATCTTGAAACTCATTGAATTTAAGTGGGCGATTATCATGCGAACTTGGTAGACGGAAACCGTATTCTACGAGAGTTTGCTTTCGACTATTGTTTCCTTCGTACATACCACCAACTTGTGGAATGGAAATATGAGATTCATCTACGAAGAGTAAAAAATCTTTTGGAAAGTAATCCAGCAGTGTACTTGGCGGCGTATCCGAAGGATTATTTTCGAGATAGCGAACATAGTTCTCTATACCAGTGCAGTAACCAGTCTCGCGAAGCATCTCTACGTCGTACTCGGTGCGTGTGCGAATGCGCTCTGCCTTTACCAGCTCTCCTGCATCGGTCAGTTTTTTCTCCTGCATACGCATCTCTTCCAAAATACCTTCCACTGCCTGCTCTATTTTTTCTTTGGTTGTTACGTTATGCGCAGCCGGAAAGATAGTGAGATCCTGCAGCTCCGCAATCAGCTCTCCAGTAAAGCTATCTACTTCTTGAATAACCTCTACCTCGTTGAAAGGCATTTCGATACGAAAGACTGTGTCGCCACCTGGTTGAAATACCTCCACTGTGTCACCAAGAACATGGAACATTCCCTGTTTAAAGTCCATACCACTTCGTGTGTATTGGATATCTGTAAGCTGACGAAGGAATGTATCTCGCTGGATCTGCTGACCACGCTCTAGCTTGATGGCGAGTGCTTCGTAATCTTGCACGTTACCCAAGCCATAGATGCACGAAACTGATGCCACAATGAGCACATCTCTCCGCGTAAGGAGATTGTGCGTAGCTGCATGCCTGTACTTTGCAATTTCGTCATTGATACTCGCATCCTTCTCTATGTACGTATCGGTAGCAGGCAGATATGCCTCTGGTTGGTAGTAATCGTAATATGAGACGAAGTAGGAAACAGCATTCTTGGGGAAAAACCCCTGGAATTCACTACAAAGCTGCGCTGCAAGTGTCTTATTGTGTGCCAAAACAAGCGTAGGACGCTGTAATTCCTGGATAATATTGGCCATGGTAAAGGTTTTGCCTGTACCGGTAGCACCCAACAGAATCTGATGCTTTTCCCCCTCGGAAATACTTTGTATCAACTTCTCGATGGCCTTTGGCTGGTCTCCAGTTGGGGAAAAACTGGAGTTGAGTTGAAATTGCGTATCTTTTGGCATGTCAGGGCATTGTACGTGAGTCTATTGTATGATCAAATACTCTACTACTTTTCTTGAGAGTTTTATGAGTGAAATGGATGAGGACTACGAACATCAAAGAGGAACGAAGAAAGATGCTGCGCTGATGCGCGAAGCAAAACAAGATTTAATGGTTAATATCCTACTGCAAGACGATACAGCTAAACCCTGGTTTCAATTTGATGAAAAAGAACATCCCTCCCTTAAAGAGAAGCCGGAAAACCGTATACAAATTTATCCAGAGTATATCGAAAACGAAAAAACAGGAGTTATTAGAATAGAGACTCGTATACAAGTAAATCGTATAACTCGCATAAAACACGAAAAGAATACAGAAGAGAACTTTCGTAAGCACGTGATACATCCTGCCTGTGTTCAGGCCATCATAGAAAACACATGGGGTTTTAATCGGGAATATATCGCTACTAAACTTTTTGTTCCATCTATCGAGAGATGGGTTGCACGAGTAGGAGAAACTCACATGGATCTTGACAAGAGATTGGCACAGAGAGAGAAAATTGTTACTGCCGCAAAAGCATCTTTGAAAAGGCTAACAGGACAACCATACTTTCTAGAAGAGAAACTTGATTCCTTGCTTCTCTAATGCCAAACAAAGCATCAGATTTGTGGCCGCCTCAACCTCTTAAGAAAGCTGAAGCTCATAGAATTAAAAAAATCGCCTTCGGAAGCTTGAGGGAAAGAGTAAGACCGCTTGTTACATTTGATGCAGAAGCAACTGCCATCCTGAATAGTTCAACAGCTAAAGAGTTAATTATGTTTCTCGGTCTTGAATGGGAAGAAAATGATATATCAGCTCAAATTTTAGATGAAGTATTACAAGAAAGATTCGAACTGCCTTATGAAAGACAAGAAATTGATCAACAGATAAGTAAAATTTTATTCCGATTCCGCGTGCAATTTGTTCATGTATTTCATCGGAATAAAAGCAACATTATAGAAGTAGAAAAAAGAGGGTCTGTATCAGTTGATCATATTATTGTAGAGCAGTGGTTACGAAGCCTTGAAAAAGGCTTAAGGGAAAAAATAATGGGTCACTTCGCTTACAAACATATATGTACCGACTCTGAATTGCACGCTCTTTATATACAAGAAGGAGGTGTCCCTGGATTAGCTATCAATGATGAATATGAAGTAGAGCCACCCCTTGATGAAGATGATGAAGAAGAGCAGGAAGAATGGCGTGCATCAGGAGAAAGTAGGTTCACTGCAACCAATAATCCAACAGCACTACTTGATTATGATGATTATGACGAAACCACTGATGGTGAAGTAAGTATTGAATCTATGTATGAGTATGCTGTCCTCAAGCAATTCTATGAGAAGATACTGCAAGATTAAACTTATCCTTCTTAATTAAAGCTAAAATTCGCTACCAGACTCTATGTTTTTCGCTATTCTACCCTCATGATCGATCTACAGGATCTCCGTACCCGGCCAGAAGCCTATCAAGAAGCTGCCAAGAACAAGCGTATTTCTATCGATATTCATGCCTTTTTGGAGCTGGATACCAAACGAAAAGAGCTTATTCCCCAGATAGAAGAACTGCGCTCCAAGAAGAACGACGTGTCCAAAAAGGTACCAACACTCAAGGGTGCAGAGAAAGACGCTGTGATCCAGGAGATGCAAACGCTCAATAAAGACTTGGAGTATTTGGAGCAACAGATGAAACCTTTGGAAGAAGAGTGGAAAATGCAGCAATTGCAGATGCCTTCAATTCCACTGAAGAGTGTCCCCGTTGGAAAAGACGATTCGGAAAATGTGGAAGTACGCACTTGGGGCGATAAACCTTCTTTTACCTTTGAACCACAAGATCACGTCACACTGGGTGAAGCGTTGGACATCATCGATATTCCACGAGGAGTAAAAGTGTCCGGTGCACGTAATTACTTCCTCAAGGGTGATGGTGCAAGGCTGCACCAGGCTGTGCTGCGGTTTACTATGGACCATCTCACCAAAAAAGGATGGACTCTCTTCTCACCTCCACTTCTTGCCAATTATGACTGCTTCATGGGAACCGGCTTTTTCCCTGGGGTGGACCAACAGAATATCTACGCCGTAGGAGGACAAGAATCTCAAGACGCTTCTATCGAACATGATGGCCTGTATCTAGTTGGAACATCGGAAGTAACAGTCGCAAGCTACCACCAGAATGAAGTACTAGAAGGAACAGATTTACCAAAGCGTTACGCAGGATACAGTGCATGTTTCCGCAGAGAAGCAGGTACCTACGGCAAGGACACCCGCGGTCTCTACCGTGTGCATCAATTTGAGAAAGTAGAACAAGTGGTACTGTGTAAGGCAGACCAAGAAGCATCACTCCAAATTTTCGAGGAAATTCGTACCAACGCAGAAGAAGTTCTACAGGCTCTCAAGCTTCCTTATAGAATTATCGATGTCTGCACCGGCGATATGGGAAAGGGGAAAGTATTTATGCAGGATATAGAAACATGGATGCCAAGCCGTGAGAGCTACGGCGAAACACATAGCTGTAGTTATCTGGGGGACTTCCAGTCTCGGCGCTTGAATATTCAGTACAAAGACAGTGATGGTAAAAAGAAATTTGTACACACGCTCAATAACACCTGCATTGCCTCTCCACGTATATTGATACCAATCATAGAAACGTACCAAAATGCCGATGGAAGCATCACTATTCCAGAGGTACTGCGTCCGTATATGGATGGCCAGGAGAAGATTTCATAAATACAGAAAACTTATCATAATACACCTTATTTTTGGCTTGGCCAAGAACGAGGATGGTGAAAGTCGTACTCTTAAGAAAAGCTACTCATAGAGCTGCAATCTGATCACAGGCAAAGCCAATTGCATTCGTATTGAGGGAGAGGATACTAGGTGCGTACTCATTACCCCTCACCAGTATGGAAACAGAATTGGATCAGTTGGATCAGCAACTTGAGGCAGAAGCTGCTGCAGCTATGGAAGAATTGCAAGGTATTGAACAAGATATCGATAAACAAATGAAGGCTGCTGAGACCGTTCAAAAAATGATTGATGAAATCCGCGGAACACAGGCGGCTATGGAAAGCGTTGCAATGGCTGCATAACAAGAGGGATCAGAAAACTATTCTTGCTAGGGAATAAATAGGGTATCCTACGGGTACCCTTTCTTTATGATTCTCTTTCTCACTGGTTCGACGGAGACTGCTCGTCAGTTGATTGTGGATGCCTTTCTGGATACCCACAAGGATTGGCGACATCTAGCATTGGAAGATGCCCTAGAGGATTTAGATAGCATCGATGAAGAAGTAAGCTTCCAAGACGTGTTTGCAGTCATCCTGGCTTGCGATGTAGGCAAGGATCAAATGAATGACGAAGACATTCACCTGCTCATCACTTCTCCTTCTGCGTATTTACTAGAAACTGTGCAAGAACAATTTCAAGATGAAGACGATTTCACAACGGTGCATTTGGGAGATCCTCCAGAGGGATTTGAGCATGACTTTGAGCATATCTTGGAGACGAAAAATAAACCTGCTGGCGACATTGCCAAGCGTCTTGGTAGTATTGCGGATGCATGAAGAAATTTTTTTTAATCGCAGATGACTCACCGGGGAAAACTCTTTTTTTGGAAGCTATTATTCAAAAAACCAAGTTTCCTGCGAAAATCATCAAAGCAACTACAACGGAAGAGGCTACTACATTGATAGAAAAGCATACGACGGATAT
>CAZLFU010000007.1:0-25997 GCA_964558895.1 uncultured Candidatus Peribacteria bacterium | reverse complement strand
ACTCCTCGCTCCGTATACACTCCGCTCGTCAAACAGTGCACTTTTCTACGCCCTTTTTCGCCAAGATGCGTGACGGAATTTTTTCAAGGCGACATCCTGTTTTCATCATTGGAAAAGAGGATAACCAAATCAATCCTCTAAACAACAAAGAGTATTAAGAAGTATGTTGCAACGGAGGTACTAGGAAGGAAATTGTTTTATGTGATGAATTCTATTGGCTTTGCTGAAGCAAGTAACTTCAATATTGCAATATATTTCAAAATATAGTATAATATTATAAAATGCACACAATCACACATACTATACGCTCGTTTGCACATGCGCATGACGACCTACCAGCATTTCATGCGGGGTATCTCATACTCACTATCCTTACCGCGGCTCTATTTAATCTTGGCACATTTGCACTGCTCATTATTGCGCACATGAGTTTGGATTTGGTGAAGTACAGAGAGCTTCATGGCTATTCATGGCATCAGACAATAAGTGGTACTATTCGAGAAAGTCTCACCGATATCACTCTTCTCATGCTTGGTATCGTTTTTGCTGTGTACTTGCATAACACCGTTGGCATCGCAAGCTTGAGTGGTTTACTGAGAGCAGAAGCAACTGTAATACGAGCACTAGGAACTCTCATTCCGAAAATGACAATTCTTCATAATTTTTTGAAGATTATATCTCATCTACGTCATTACATGCAGAAGGAACATCCACTCTTTTTGCAAAAATATTCTCTCTTGGAAAAAATGTATGTATTTGCATTAGTTATTAGCGTTATTTTACTAATTCTTTCTGTTCCTCTCCTTGGACTTACTACTCCTTCGTTCCAAGTTATCCTCTTGGAAGAATTGATTCCTTGGAGTATTTAAAGCGGAATACCATCTGGAAACAGGTGTTTTTCTACTTCCTTGGATTCGTTGTACCAAAGCGAACCAGTTTTGGATTCGGATGTGTGTCCGTATCGTTTTTCAAAATCTGCAAAACGTTCATCGAGCGAAGAAACTTCGTCAACTATGATGCGCTTATCTGCATAAAATAAGAGTTGCTGCTCTATAGTTCTTCGCTCTGGAGAAGGAAGAACAAGGCCATGAACTTCTACGATGCTCGCAAGGTCTGTATATCCTTGTTCCTGGAGAAACTGCGCACAAGCTTCTTCGTGTCGCAATCCTTGGTATTTTTCCTTCCACTCATTCCAAGTACTCTGTTGCTCTGGGCTTTCTTTTATTTCAACATGAGATGCTCCAGGTTTAAAGTCTACAAAGCGCAGTAAATCATGCACTTGCCCTGCACGTTGCAGTGCAAGTGGGCGTACTACTTTTCCTTGAGAAATGAGAATTTCTGCGAAGGTACCAGCAAGTTTGGTCACTGCATCACAGTGTCTTGCAATGTGTTCTGGTAGATACATTTCTTCTCTCCAGGTTTGAATCTGCTCAAAAGTTGGGAAGGCGATGTCATGAAATGCGACTTTGCATGTGCGTTCATGTACAGAAGTCTCATCTATATGAATTTCTATCGTGTTTAGATTGGAATCGAATTTTGCGCGGTCTGCCCATTCTATACAGCGAATACCGGTGTGATTCTGGCTAGCTTCCAAGAGTTTCTGTGCCTGTTCTTCGCTCAGTCGATAGAGGTCTATGTGGAGCAATTCTCCAAAATGGTCAGTTTGATATCTCTGTTCCAAGGCGTATGTAGGACTGGTGATAGATTCCAGAATGCCCAATGCCTTTGCAAAGCCCTGTAGAAATGTTGTTTTTCCTGCACCTAGCTCGCCATAAAGCAGAATATCTACGGGCATGGAATAGAGCGTATTCTTCAAATTTTGGCCGCAAATAGCAGTTTTCTCCGCGGAATCTAGCCGGATTGACACTTCGTCAGTATTTGACATAATTATATAAAGATGATATTATAGTACAGAACAAACATACACAACTATGAAACTACTCTCACGAAAACAAATAGGTTTTACAACTATGCCGTTGCATAGCGTAAGTGAACCCCCAGCAATTTTCTACATCAAACAACATGCATCATTCTGGATTGCATCGTTATCTCTTGTAGCATTCGTAGCAGGGAACATGTTGGGTCAACATGGATGGCATGCATTCTGGAAGTCTGTGCTCGGTAAAAGCGATGATACTTTGATTGTCTATACGGGGACAGTTCCACCTGTGTCACTCGTTCCAGATTACGAAAAGTGGTATGCCTATGGTGGCAACCCAGATGAACATACATTCCGAGAAGTTCCCAAAGATATTCTCGTGCCGCTTCCTTTCTACGATCAGCGGTCTCAAAAGAAGACAGATGTCGATCACTGGGTAGGTGCCAGTATGTACGGTGTCAGTTACATGGGGGATTACCGATCTGGAGCAGAAGATACTGGTAGTCACCCAGGAGTAGATATTCGCATACCAGTTGGTACACCTGTGCAATCCATTGCCAATGGAATTGTCGACCAAATCAAAGAGAATGGCGGCTTTGGAAAAGTGCTTGTCGTTCGTCATCCCAATGTTCCAGATCCATCCAATCCAAATACCACCACTACATTGTATGCGGTGTACGCCCACCTCAATGCAATCTATGTGAATGTAGGTGATATTGTACAAAAAGCTCAGCACGTCGCAGATTCTGGTAATACTGGCTTTACGAGTGGACCACATTTGCATTTCCAGCTTGATAGAATGGAAGCACCCTGGCATCCGTTCTGGCCATTCTCCGATTCCGAGGCTGCAGCTGCAGGGTTAAACTTTACCCAGGCCATTGATCAAGGTTTGAATAAAGGACGTGGATACATTTATACAGCTCATCCCATGCTCTATGTGCAGGCAAATTATCCTGCACCCGTATCACGAACGGTCGTTGCGAGTGCAGACCCCACGGTAAACTTTGCAGAACCTGTGCATGGCAGTGCCCTCACTTCTTCATCTTCTTCGAGTCTAGATGGTAGGTATGTTCTCAAAAATCTTTTGAGTAGAGCACAAGAGCGAGCGAAGGCCAGAGCAGCAAGACAAAAGCTTTCTGTGCCATCTAAGCCTCTTGTAACACAAGCTCCCGTAGCTGTCCCAGCACCAACTCCCGCAGTGGTTGTTGCAAGCCAAGAGGTTGTGTCTGCAGATCCTACTGTGGAGATTCCTTTTCCACCTCAGAAGTACTCTACCGAATCTGCTACGTACTTCGTGACCATAGAACATGATGGTTCGTACACTGGTCGCAATTGGGAAAAGGTGTTTATTGCTGTGCAGGACGAACATGGTAATACCATTCGTTCACCAGAGCTGAACACAGATATTTACCTCCGTGCAGCATTTGGCGAGGCAGATTTTCAACCTGCTGTTCTTTCTCAGCTCGATTTTAAAAATGGAGTTGCAGAAGTACTCGCACTTCCTTTCGGTCGCAGAACATTGGTAATTCAAACTCAGCCTGGAGGAGAATTGAGCAGACCTATGCGTTACGAAGGAGAATGAATTACCGGGTCGAACCTTTTGGATTAGAGTAGTATGAAAGGACGAACATCACGGCAAATAAAAGAAGTGCAGCGAAAAATTTTCCCTGTGTAGAGAGAAAGAGTGCGGTGATACCAAATAGACTTCCTATACATGCAGTAAGTGTAATAATTTGACCTGCAGTCCAACCTTTTGCGAGAAGTCTGTGGTGCAGATGCTCATTGGTCGCGTTGCCACGGAAGATAGAATCTCGTTTAAAGATGCGCCGTGCAATAACAATGAAGACATCGATGAGAGGGACGCCGAGAACCAAAAATGCCGTTGCCACTTTGCCGCCGCTGTAAATAGTGAGGACACCCAAAAGAAGCCCAAAGAACATGGCGCCGGTGTCTCCCATCAGTACTGCATTGGGGGGGATATCAAACAAAAAGCATCCCAAGCTGATTCCTGCTAACACAAAGGCAATCAACGCAAGTTCTGGTTGATTGACCCTTTCACTGAGCGAAAGAAAGCCAATCGTCAAAAAGCCGATGAGAGAGAGTGTACTCACTTGGCCGGGAATGCCATCGAACCAGTTGAGTGCATTTATGGTGAGCATCAACCAGAAGATAGTAAAGACTCCACTCCAGAAGGGGAGTGGCCCAAAGAAGTTTGTAAGAATATCAATCGTATCAAGCTTGATGATGCCTCCAAGAGGATTGGTGATGGTGTAAATTCTGGAGCCTGTTGCAAAAATAAGAAATGCTGCAATTGCCTGTGTGATGAGTCGTAACCACGATGGCAATCGATAGCGATCATCCACAAATGAAATTATCCCAAGGAGACAAATACTACTTACCAATCCTACAGTTTGAAATGACCATGGAGTGACGGATGCAAAAACCAGGAGAAAGCTAATGAGAGGAATCACTCCGGTAGGGTAGGGGAGTCTTTCTCGCTTATGACCATATCGTTCTGGAAAATCGAGCAATCCAAGGAGTGGAAAAATCTTGAGAGCACAGAGGTGCAACCCAACCGATACGAGACAGGCCAGAGCGGAAATCCAGACAATTTTTTCGATGGTCATTGCGCGTAGCATACCAGAATGCTGGTAGAGTGTAGGTATGACAAAATCTCGTATTTCTGTGGATCGCGAAATTGTTGGCATTCTGGGGAAGTTTCCCAACCGATCGGAACTTTTAAAGCAGTGGAATACCTACTTTCGGGAGGAGGGGATTGATGCTTCTGCTATCTACTACCCAACGACAGTAGAAAATCTTCCAGAACGCTTGAGCGAAATGTTCCATTTTGATCGAAGACTCTATCTTGTGAGTCCAAATCTTCAGGAAGTGATTGCACCGCTTTTAGACAGAATTGACGAAGAGCCTGTAGAGGTCATCTGGAATGATGGAGGGGTATTAGTTGGGAGGAAAATGCATGAAAATTTACTTAAGCAAATAGTCATAATATTTGGATGAGTTTATTTCAAATTGTGCGTGACCACCTGTTAACTTTCTATTTTTTCACCTCTAATTTCATTCGCTCTCTCATTTCGATGTAGATCTCTGTAAGTCTTTTTTCAGATATTTGAGACTCTGTTCGAGTGATTTCCATTACTAGTTCACCTATTTCTTCAGCAGAGACATTGACGCTGTGCTAGTAAAACTATTACTCATAAATCGCACTCTAACTTAGATAGTGCAATAATACAATCAACAGGATTGCATTGGAATGATGGAGGGGTTTTAATCGGAAAAAGTGAATTTCCATAAAAAGAAGTATACATTTCAAATATGGAGAAAAATAGCATTCAATCTTTAGGTTTACCACTTCAACTAAGAGTACGGGATTCACTTCCAGAATCATTACAGGAGGAGGACGATTTTTTGGCTGAGCATAGAACTGCCTCAGAGGCCAATAGAAGAAGCGCTGAAGATCTCATGTGTAGGAGTGTTGAAGAGTATATTGCTAGTTTATCAGATGAAGAACGTGAAGTACTCTTTAGCCTTTTTGATCAGCTTGTACTACGTAATGTGGAATATACAAGTCACACTAACAGTGGTATTGCAGGAGATTATACCACTGAAACATCTATAGAATGTGTTTCTACTGCAAGTCTCTCCATTGCTGATCTTGAGAAATTGGCAGGATATAAATTTGCTGAGAGGCCAATAGGTGAGCAGATTAGAAAAAAAAGAGAGCGTTTAAGAAGGGCTACTGATCTATTGTTGCGATTTAAAAGATTTAAAGCAAGGAAGAGATAACTACCTTGATAGTTAATAGAGTTTCTATCTCGCAAAATAAAAAGGAATTGCTATAGTACGAGTATGTCTTTCAGACTTCTCAAAGATGCAGATCTTTCTGGTAAGCGTGTTCTCATGCGCGCAGGGTTTGATGTTCCTATCGAGGATGGAAAGGTAATTGATATTTCAAGAATTGAAGCAATGGTGCCAACTATGAAGTACATTTTGGATGCGGGGGCCTCACTCATTCTCATGGCACATCAAGGCCGACCGAAAGGAGTTGTCGATCCTGCATTTACCCAGAAGCCACTTGTCCAAGAAATAGAAAAATTACTTGGGACAACAGTTCAATTTGCAGATTCTTGTGTTGGTGATGATGCTCAGAAAAAAGCGAAATCCCTGCAACCAGGAGAAGTTCTTCTCCTCGAAAATCTCCGTTTTCATGAAGGTGAAAAAAAGAACGATCCAGAATTTGCGAAGCAACTTGCTTCCCTTGCGCAGGTGTATGTTAGTGATGCATTTACCAATGCACATCGAGATCATGCCAGTATGTCTGGTGTTCCCAAGTTGCTCCCATCGTACATAGGACTCAATATGCAAATGGAAGTCGAGAATTTGTCGAGAGTGTTTGATGATCCAAGACGTCCAATTACGCTGATTGTAAGTGGTGCAAAAATGGAGACAAAAGTTCCTGTGATAGAGCATTTTTTGCATAAAGGTGATGATGTTCTTCTAGGAGGATGCATTGCGAACACGTTTGTAAAAGCTAGAGGTTTTGATGTTGGTGCATCACGTTTTGAAGAAGAGCATGTAGAGAAGGCAATGGAAATTATGTTAGAAAGCGAGAAGGAAGAATCTGCTTTTGTGCACGTTCCTCGAGATGTTGTTGTCGCTTCGGAGGCTACAGAAACAGCTGTCAAGCTCGATTTACCAGTCGAAGACATAGAGGGGGATATGGCTATCTATGATATTGGTTCTATCACTGTAGAAAGATACATTGGGATTATTGAAAAATCTGGGACGATTATTTGGAATGGCCCGCTTGGGCTGTATGAGATTGAGAACTTTTCAAGTGGTACCAAGGCGATTGCAGAAGCAGTGCAACGAGCTACGAACAATGGTGCTTTTTCTGTGATTGGCGGAGGGGATACATTAGATTTTCATGTTCGTTACAATAAATCATTGGATGGATACTCCTTTGTGAGCACAGCAGGAGGTGCGATGCTCGAGTTTTTATCTGGAACAGAATTACCAGGTTTGAAGGCTTTGGAGAATTTGTAATTAAATGATTACATGGTTACATGATTAAATGGCTCGCAAGCGATTCATTACTACTTTGTCATCTTCGCTAGACAAAACAAACTTCACTAACCTACGTCAATCATGTAGTCATTTAATCATGTAACCATTTAGTAATGAAATCATTTAATCATCTAATCCTTTAATCATGTTTATAAAGTAGGGTACTCTACTGCTTGACCCCCTCATCCATGCAGATTTCCATTCTCATTCCACAGGAAAATGAATCTTGGTCAGCTTTTGTTGCAAGAGCCAAGAAGGAAACGGGAGAAGTTTTGATAATTCCTTCGCGCTTGGAAGAATTGCTTATTCATGATGCCAAAGAATGTACGATGTTTTTTGATACCTGTAAGGCGATAAGTGAGAGACTCATGATTGCGACAAAAATGTCTTCTCTCAAGGCAGAAGCACGTTCCAGGGGAATTCGAGTAATAGATACCGAGGAGGACTTACGTTCTCTTGTCGGGAAGCACCCACTTGTTGGCGAAGCAGTTCGTCTTTTTTCCCCGCATATTTGGCGTCAAAAATTACGTTCTCACTTGCAGGAGATGGGTCTTCTCTCCCTCCCAAAATTACGTATTTGGGTTTTGAGTGGCGTGAGTGGGTTTCTCTTTCTTTTTGTTCTCTTTCGGCTTCTTCCTTCGGCCACTATTCAAGTTTGGCCGCGAGGAGATACTATCAGTCAAACTGTGAATATCTTTCTCGTTCTTTCTGGTTCTACAGTAGAAATTCCAGACAGAGTTCGCAAAATTCCACTTGTTCCTGTCACAGTGAATGTAACAAAGGTCATCACGTTCGATCAAATTAGTAAAGAATTTACTGGTACAGCGGCGCGAGCTCCCATGACAATCGTCAATAATTCTGAGGAGCCATATTCCCTTCGAGCAGGAACAAGACTTGTAAACCAAGCAGGTATGATTTTTCGCTTGGATGAGCCAGTTGAAGTGCCTCCTTCTGGAGAAGTAACGGTACGCAGTACTGCAGATGATCTCGATTTGTATGGAGAAATGATCGGAGAAAGAGGTAATGTCCCCGAGGGTCTCAAGTGGGATTTTCCAGGTCTTTCCGATGAGGAGCGATCCCTTGTGTACGCAGAAAATAGGACCAAAGCATCTGGAGGAACAACGGGTGAGCAGACTGTGCTCCATGCGGGAGATTTGGAAGTTGCGAAAGCACAACTAGAAGAAGAATTGTACTCGCAAGCGAAGCAGCAAGTAGATGAAGAGCTTTTACTTTTCAATTCGGAGCATCCGCAAAGAAAATTGGATTTACTCTACTATGAAGAGCTTACACATATTCAATACAAAGATTTTGTGATGCCTACACAATTTCTAGGCACTCAGGTGCAGTCCATCCCCATAGAAGGTTCCATCGAATACACTGCATATGGGTATGATCAACAGTACGTGTTGGAGCTTCTGAGTTCCGAACTACGAGCACATGTAAGCGAAGATAAACTTCTCCTCGAAAATTCTATAGGTATCGATAGGCTGGTGACACATGTTATCGATTATGCAGATGATTTTTCTTGGATTAAGCTCACGGTAGATCTATCTGGTACCGAGCGGTACATCTTGGATCCACTCACCCCTACCGGTGCCCGTTTTGCGAAAAAGGTACGAGAAACAGTGAAGGGACTTCACAAAGATGATGCGCTTCGCATCATCAAGAACATGCCAGAAGTAGAAACAGCCAGTATATCGAGTTGGCCACCATGGATGCAGACTCTTCCTTCGATATCTTCCAATATTTCCATAGAACCCATCATTCGAGAATGATTCCACAATCCATACATTTTCGTTGGCTCCTCAAAGTTCTAATAGTGACTTTTACGCTAGCACTAGCAGTAATCCTTTTATTTACCTCTTATGTAATCAGTCAATTTTCTGGTACTGCTTCGTTCCCAGCAGACTGCATTATTGTGTTTGGGGCAGCAGTACATGGAGAAGGGGATCCTGGTCCTGGTATTACCAGAAGAACAGCTACAGCTGCACGTTTATACGGAGAGGAAAAAGTGAGGAAAATTTTTCTCACAGGAGGGAAGGGGAGTGAAACTCAAGAAAGTGAGGCGGCAGTGATGCGAAAAGTTGCGATGCTTCATGGGATTGATCCAGATGCTATTGTGTTAGAAGAATCTGCACAGTCTACGTGGGAAAACATAGAAAAAACCAAACCACTCACAGCCGAATGTCAACATACCGTTGCTGTGAGTGATCGTTACCACTTGGCGCGCATTGAGTATCTTGCTTCCAAACAGAACTGGAAGGAACTAGAAACGTATCCTGCAGACCAACATGCTTCATTATACTTTGAATTCAAAAGTGTTCTGCGCGAGGCGCTTGCTATTGGGTATTACATCACTCAGTAGTTTTCGTATGAATGTGTCTTTTCGTACACCCTTCTAACTGCAGAAAGTGACAGGAGAGGAGGAGGGTGCTTAGTACTCTTAAATTAAGCACACTGTTTGATCAGGCCTTTGATCTACAATCTATTTGTGACTTCTAATGTCTCTGTTTATTTTTTATGATGAGATCTGTTTATAGATTGTTTATTAAAGGAATTGCAAAATTATTTGGAAACAGAAATATAGGCTTATTGGACGTCAGAGACTGTATACGTCAATTGATTTGTTAACATAAAAAGCATTATGTTAAGTTGCAAATATGTGGAAAACTCTACTCCCCTCGTATGATTTATGACTCCAACTGTTCCAGAAAATAACAATACGCAGAGTTCTCCACTGCAAAATGCAGTGAAAAGGTACTTAATGTTTCTGCAATCCGAGGAAAACAAGTCGCCGCTGACCATAGAGTCCTACACTGCCTCTCTACGGCTTTTTTGTGAGCTTTCGGGTATAAGTACCCCAGAAGAAGTTTCCAAGGGGTCTGTGCGCGTTTTTAAGTCAAACCTGCATGTGTATCGCACAAAACAAGGTTCCGAGCTTGCTGTACGTACCAAAAATCATCATCTTACAGTTTTGAGGGCTTTCTTGAGATATCTTGTTCAAGAAGAGGAAATGGATGTCTATCCACCAGATAGAGTGACGCGTTTCAAGGAAGATCAGAAAAAAATTAAAGTTCTTTTCAAAGAAGATTTGGAACGTTTGCTGGCAGCACCAGATACCAATACAAAAAATGGTAAGCGTGATAAGGCAATTTTGGATTTGTTCTTTTCCACTGGCTTGCGTCTTAATGAACTTCGTAGTTTAAATATAAAAGATTTGAATTTTGATACACGAGAAATTTCTGTGAAGGGAAAGAGAGGGAAAATTCGTGTCGTCTTTCTCTCGGATGTATCCGTAAAGAGTCTCAAAGAATATAAAGAAGCAAGGCTAGACCACCTCTCCCCTCTTTTCATTCGCAATCATGATTTAGCAACTCTGGAACTTCCTCCAGGGGAAAAATTTCGCCTCTCACGCATTTCTATCTATAACATTGTGAAGAAATATGCCTTACAAGCAGGAATTGTCTCCGACCCTTCGCCACACACCCTTCGTCACTCTTTTGCGACAGATTTGCTGAGAAATGGTGCAGATTTGCGTTCTGTGCAGGAGATGCTTGGGCATAAGGATTTGAGTACTACTCAGGTCTACACACACGTGACAAATCCTCAACTGAAAGAAGTTCACAAAAAGTTTCATGGGAAGTAGTAATTATTTTTTGAAGTTTCAATAATGTTTATGCACGAGATTCATCCGTCTCTGAGTAAAAATATTCAAGAGGTTGTTGAGGCCTCAGAAGCTCTTAGAAAGAATTCAATACAAGAGAATGCAAATATATTGTATTCTCGTCTTCTTGGACTTGAAAAGCTATATCACTATTTAGTAATGCAAACTCTCGATGTTGATTTGGTGCAGCGAGGTAAGGTAGTAATCACATTTGATTACGCGGTTAGTTCTCTTCTTGATCACTCTCATAATATTGTTATGCAAATGAAAGCATGCATCTTAAGAGAACAGGTAGTATGTTTCCAACCAGTTCCACCAGGGCATCCGGAGTACGCAATGAGAAATTTTAAATTGATTGATGATTAATAATTTAGATCTTTTTACAAACCACCCCAAGTGCTTCCAACTTCAAATTCTGTTTGCATAGCTTGTATAATTACTCTTTTTGTCGCTTTTCGATCTGCATCGACAGCTTCTTTCATTATTTTACTTGGATCATCCGGTTGAACCACAATCGCCCCTTCATCACCTTCTTTAGGATCCTCATCCTTCTCCCGCCTTCGCTTTTCTTTTTTACCCATGACCACATGATATATAGTTTTGGCATTTCTTTTCAATATTCCTCATTTTTTCGTATATTCAAGCCATTATTTGGATACAATTAACCATCCTATGCCTTCTCGCAGAGAATTTCTTGGGCATTCACTAGGTGCTGCTACAACACTGGCACTCTCCTCTTTTCTCGATGCACAAGAACAAAAACAGGTCAATTTTGACCCAAAGGTATTTATTGATGAGTTTCCGTTAGCATGTGAGGTAGGCGCAGGAAGTGTTGAGAGATTTCCAGTTGAAGGTGCGACGGACGTAGTAGTACACATACGGCAAGTGCACGAAGATTTTTCACTTCCTGTGCGCGTTGTTCCAATTGTTGAGGAATGCCAAAGGGAAATTTACAGAATACTTTTAGCTTTACATACACACGAAGGTATTCAACTGAAGAAAGTATTTAATGAGTCTACAATAGAAGGAAAAGAGAAGGATTATATCGATCACTACAAAGAAATTTTAAGATCGCATGTGAAAGAGTGCTTAACTCCAGCAGTCGCATCACTCACCTATTCACCAACACAAGAGGAAATTGAAGAAGGTATGAAAAATTTCGATCTACTCCAGCGGAAAGTGAATGGACTTTCCATTATGGGGCGTGTCGGAGCAGCAGAAGTTTTGGCAATATATAAGAGAATACAGCTTCTTGGCATGGAAAACGAAGTGGCAAAGAGGAATGCGGATAGAGCGAAATATAATCAGTTTATTTCGGAAGAGCAGCGCATACGAGCAATGTATACTGTTCGTGACGAGGCTTTTTTGCATATTGCTCGCCGAGCACAGCAACGTGTTCATTGTGTGATTCTTGGTTATGGACATAACTTGCAACACAAAATTGGAGAATGGAATGCTGCAGCTACAGACGTAGGGGAAACAAAATTTTCTCTGGTCACTGTTTCTCCACAAAGTGTTCTCGATGATGAAGAATATTACAGAAAGCAAAAACAGCGTTGATTATAACTTCTTCAACTTTTTCTTCATCCACTCATTCTCCTCTTGTAAGTCCTTTATCAATAGCTCTCGCCCTGCCATTGTTTCCATGAGTCTTTCCAATTCCATATTCTTATTTTTGAGTTCTTGTTCACTTTTTTTTGCTTCGGTGATATCTGTAGCAATCATCAAAAGACTAGTTACTTTATTGTCTTTTATCACAGGGACAATCCTATTGGACCACCACGTGTGACTTTTTGCCGTGACAATCGGTATTTCGTAGTAGGCGGTTTTCTTGGTACGCTTAGCCTTCTCCAGCGCATGGTTGAGGGCGCTTTGCTGATACTCTGGAATGTAATTGAGAGCACTTTTTCCTATCACATTTTCCAGTGTGAGTTCTGGTAATAATTTATTGATAATTAAGATGGTGCCATCGAGATCCAATTCTGCAATGGTATCTGGAATATTCTCCCAGAGAGAACGCCATTTTTTCTCTAGCTTTTCGTGCTTCTCTTCTGCATTTTTTAATTCGGAAATATCACTGACAAGGACATAAAATCCGTTCACCTCACCCTGGTCATCGATATCTGGAATGTAATGAACATCTCCGTACCTTTCGGCTCGTTGTGGTGTTGTAGGAAGCTTGCACTCAAAGCGTACTTTCTGTCCAGACAAGGCCAAGTCTATGTGTTGCTTGTATTCATGATAGGACCCGTATCCAATGACAGTTCGCATATGATTTCCCAAAATTTCGGAACGAGGGAGACCTATCCACTTCTCGTAGTATTCATTTACATAGCGGTAGTGTTTTTTCGTATCGACGAATGCAACCGTAACAGGCACACATTCTGTAATGAGTTGAAATTGTCTCTCACGCTCTCGTAGAGTTTGCTTGAGTTTCTCTTGCTTGATGTGCTCTAGGAAATCCTCGTGGGCACTACCCATTTTTCGAGCAGCCGATTGCGTGGTGGCATTTCTGCTCATAGCAATTATGCATTATACACAACTTCCATCGTCAAGCACTATTTAGTTTGGCGAACTCACGGGAAATAGTTCGTCGTCATCTATTTCATACGAGCAAGTATAGCTCCAGAGTCCCCTATCATCTTCCTGTGCTTCTTCTTCCAAAACTGCATACTCTGCAGATCGCTCATGTTCATGGTCTGTATCTACCCTCGCAAGTCCTTGTTCCAGCTCCCATGCTCCTACGTCCTTTCCGTTGAATCGAACATAGCGAACAAGGCGTCTTAGGCTGTCTCGCTGATACGTATCATCTCTTTCTATTTGAATTGGCTTATAGAGTAGTAGATTTTCTAGGCTTTTCTGCGTCTTTGCAGCGTAGCATTCGTCACTAGCTTGTAAAAAACGTGGCGCTTCTATCCCTAGTATTCGTACTTCTTCGCTTTTGCCATTTGCAAGCCGTACACCAAGAACATTACCATCCTGTACTTCTGTAACGGTTGCATCCATTTGCACTCTCCTACTTCTTGGTGAAAGCGAGATCTTGGGAGTTGTTGGTATCTTTATCTCAGTAGATATCTGTGAGAGTCTTTGCTGCCTGCGCTCCTCTCTTTTTGCGAGAAGATCTGGTGGTGAGGCTAGACTTACGACTGGAAAACTAAGGAGAGCTGCTATCAAGGTTGCTTTGATTGCTTTCATTGCTTCATTGTATATTCACTTCTTTAGTAATTAAAATTGCAAATTTATTGTTATTTAACTCAAATTCAGTAGATTGTCACTATGCCAAGAGAAAAGCTGCCACCGAACTTAAAGAAGGCAAATTTAAGTGCTATTGAAGAGCAACGAAGAATGTCAGAAATTGAAAAAGTTCGAAAGAATTTGGGAAGCAAAATTGCGGAGCTAGCGCTGAATGGCGATGCCCTGCACGTGCCAAATTCTATCGAAAGATTAGCGGTTCTACAGTATCGTTCCGAAATGGATCTTCCCATGAAGCATCCAAATGACCTATGTGTGAGGGGGGAAAGCTAAATTTTAGTCACTTTTGTCTATTTCTTGAAGTTTTCTTTTGATAAATTCAAATTTTGACTATTGACAAACATGTTTTATTAAGTATAATATTCCGGCTCGTTCACGTAGACCTTAGGGTCGATGGGTGGACAAAGCGATCCAAGTTTGTCCCTAGGGACGCAAGTGATCGCAGGATCCATCATTGAAGAACGAGCAAGGGGAACGGATTCCGCTCCCCTTTGTATATTATAGAATTTTTAAAAACTTCCTCTTGCCTACCTTCACAATCCCCTTCTCTGCAAGTGCGTCGATAGAATCGATGACCGTGTCATTGAGTTTGATTCCACCTTGCTCTACCAGTCTTCTCGCTTCAGATTTCGAAGAAATGAGTTTTTCTTGTACCAAAAGATCTATCAGGCTAGTCCCCTTCTTCGCCTTTACTTCTGGTATATCTTCCGGCAGTCCTCCTTTGGAAAAAACATTCTCAAATTCTTTCTCCGCAGCTTCCGCAGCTTCCGCGCTGTGGTAGAGTGTAACAATATCTCGCGCAAGGCGCATTTTTGTTTCTTTTGGATTTCCCTTCAGAAGTTTCTTGTATTCTTTTGCATCTACATCGGTGCAACACTCAAAGTACGTTTCCATGAGATCGTCTTTTACAGAAAGAATTTTCCCGTACATGTCGTTGGCACTGTCATCTAAGTAAATACAGTTGTTGTACGTTTTACTCATTTTACGACCATCTGTTCCTTCTATCAGTTTAGTTGTAAGCACAAACTTTTCACGCTTTCCCAAAGCGGTTTGCAATGTACGACCTGCAAGCATATTGAAGTACTGATCATTCCCACCGAGTTCACAATCAACATCAAGAACAACAGAATCATATCCAACCATCAGTGGGTAGAGAAATTCATGAAGTGATATAGGGTTTCCTTTTTTCATGCGATCATCAAACATGTCTCTTTCCAGCATTTGTTGCACAGTGAAGTTGCTAGCAAGTTGAACAATTTCTTCAAAGTTCAATTTTTCTAACCATTCATGGTTATAGCGAATTTGCACTTTGTTAAAGTCTAAGATTTTTGCTGCTTGTTCTTTGTAGGTTTCAAAATTCTTCTCCACATCATCACGTGTAAGAACTTCACGCATTTGATTTCTTCCAGAAGGATCTCCAATCATGGCAGTAAAGCTTCCGATCAAAAAAATGATCTCATGTCCTGCATCTTGGAATGCTCTCAACTTACGAAGTGGAACAGCATGGCCAATATGTAAACGAGAACCTGTTGGGTCGATACCAAGATACAGTCGTAAAGGCTTACCAGAAGCCAATTTCTTCTTCGCAAGCTCTTTTGGCGTTACGTTAGAAACAGCCCGTATAAGGAGTTCGTCGGCAGACATCGTCCGTAGAATACCAAATTTGGAAGAATAATGAACCAAGAATTATACAATTGAGCTTTGGACAGGCAGAATGAGGTCATGGAATGGATTGTAGAATCTCCGGCTCGCCTAGATGCTTTTCTTGTAGACCACATTGATGGCACTAGTCGTGCACAAGTGCAGAAACTTATCAAAGAAGGATCTGTGTCTGTCAATGGAAAGAAAATTACAAAACCAGCACAGCAGCTTGCTGTTGGAAGTTCTATTACTTTTCAAAGCTCAAAGCTCAAAGCTCGAGGTTTAACTCCAGAAATACATCCCTCAGATCTTTCCCTGCCCGTTCTCTACGAAGATGACTCGTGTTTTGTCATCAATAAACCTGCGGGATACGCAGTGCACCCTGCAACGAGCACAGGAGATGAAATAACTATTCTTCATGGTATTGCATTCATCTTTGCGCAAATGTCTCTCCCCTTCTCTTCGGAAGCTGTACTTGTTCATCGTCTCGATAAAGAAACTACAGGTTGTTTACTCGTTGCAAAAAATGCTGATGCTCATCATGTATTACAGAAGCAGTTTGAAGATCGCACAGTGAAAAAAGCGTATCTTGCGATTGTTGCAGGTGTGCCAATTCCTTCGGAAGCTTTGATAGATGCACCAATTGGGAGAAATCTTACCGATAGAACCAGGATGTCCGTATTAAGAACTTCTGTGAGTAGAGAAGCAAAAACAGCATATAGGACTCTTTCTCATGCAGATGACGTTGCTCTTTTGGAGTGCGATTTACTCACAGGAAGAACGCATCAAATTCGTGTTCACTTGTGTTCCATCGATTATCCAATTTTAGGAGATCCGACATATTATTCATCCAAGAGTATGGAAGTAAGTGAGCGTTACAACGTATCCAATCTTTGTTTGCATTCGTGGAAACTTTCTTTCTCCTCTCCATCGGGAGATCTCGTAAACGTACAAGCACCTCTCCCCTCTTCCCTTACGGAGGTATTGCAAGCTGCAAACCTTTCGGTACCCAGTGAAAAGAAGTAGTATCGAGCTATGCTAGAAATTCCAAAGAAGCCAGCAGATACATCACTTCCTATTCTCGATGCCTTCAAAGAGCGTTGGAGTCCTTTTGCATTTAATGATCAACCGATTGAGCCAGAGAAGATACAAACGATGTTTGAGGCGGCTCGCTGGGCACCTAGTAGTTACAACGAACAGCCTTGGAGGTATGTATACGCTACCAAAGAAGATGGAGAAGAAAGAGAGAAGTTGGAGTCACTCCTCGTGGAGGGAAATAGTTGGGCGAAAAATGCATACATTCTCCTCATAGATTTTGCCAAGATTACCTACACCAAAAATCAAAATCCTAATCGTATTTCTATGTACGATACAGGAGCAGCTACTGCCTATCTTGCTGCTCAGCTTTCTTCTCTTGGCTTGATTGGTCATCAAATGGGCGGATTCTTTATGGAAAAGGCCAACGATGTCTTGGGTGTACCAGATGATTTTGAGCCTTGCTCCATGATGGCAATAGGGTACCCAGCTGATGTTTCTTTGCTTTCGCCAGAATTACAACAAAGGCAAAATGCTCCACGTTCCCGAAAGGAGCAGGGTGAGTTTGTATTCCGGAGTAAGTGGCAAGGTTGATTACCTCACTTGAAAATGAATCACATAGGTGAAGGAATCCAAAATCTTATTTTCACTATCTCTTGCGACGATCTTATAGTCATTCGCTCCTCTCTTCATCGTGCCGAGCTCAATGGAAGCAATGTAGTTGAAGAAGTTCTTGCCAGGTTCGTAGAGCCTCAGTTTATAGTCGTTCACCCAGACGCTGTGTGTCTGAGCTGGTACTACGCCTTCTATCAAATATTCTACTTCGCTGCCCGAGAATTCACTCCCCTCTCCTGGTGCAGTGACACGCAAAGATCCAGGAGCTAGTGGATTATTGGTAGGGAGGTCTTCTACGCGTTCTTCGGATGAGGATGACGATGCAGTGCCAGTTGAAACAGAGGAATTACTTCCCTCTCCTGCTGGTGCATCGATGACTTCACCCTCTCTTCCCTCTCCTTGAATAATCGTAAGAGTAACAGGCTCGCTTTTGTATCCCCCGCCATTGATAGCAACAACCTCGAAGACATTTCTCCCTGGTTTCAAGTTATCAAACTTCAAATTGGCAAGGTAGCTCCAGGTGGTATTTCCGGGAGAAAAAAGTTGTAATCTATAGTCATTGACGATGATGCCTACTGCGCCCTTTGGTGCTGTTCCAGAAATTTCAAACGCTTCTTGATTTGTGTAATACGTTTGCCCCCCCTGTGCTGGCCTTGTGATAGTGGGTGGCTCCGGTGGCTCTCTATTTCTAAAGACCTTACGAGCTACTTCTGCAACTATAGCCGCATTTGCATCTAGTGCTTCGATGGTAATAGTGGATTCGTCTTGATCGGCCAATGCAACCTGTAAGCTAAATTCCCCTTGATCCAGTGCAGCCTGATATCCATTCACTCGTACAGCTGTCACAGTGGGATTCACTGTTCCTGTAACAGTAACCACACTTTCATTTACGATTTCTTCCTGCTGAGGGGTGGTGACAACAAGGATTTTGTCTTGTGCAGGGAGAGTCGTTTCTCCATCTGTAGTTGGAGTTGCTGCTGGAATATGTGCTGCATAAATTTCCTTACTCCCTTCTACAAATGGCGATTGCATCATTTGTGGATCCAATGGAGATCGATACGCGTACAGATCAATAGAGTCCGAGACTGTATCTGGCAGCGTAAACTTCTGTCCTTCTCCTACAATAATCGTCCCCTTGGTATTCGCAAATTCCAAAGTGAGTCCTGGGCCATCAGCAGTGAATACTGTAAGGGAAGAAGTTCCTAACACACTCTCTGTTCCTGGTGGAACATCTAGTGTCATTTCTGGCGTTTCTACCATTCTGGCTACACTCCCAGAGAAAACTTGGAGTGATGGTGAAGAAAACCAGATAGTTCCAGCAGCAAGAGAAAGTTGGATGCTAGATTCCTCTCCTCGTTCACTTCGTAGTATTTCTAGTTTTGTATTCTCATCCAAGCGGACATATGTACCATCAAAAAATGTGAGCGATGCATGAGAAGCACTTCCTGTTTCTATGGAGTCATTGGAATAAAGTTTAAGATCGCTATCTGTTCTCTTCATGGGTCCACCATCCAGAGATATATTTACAGATCCGCGGTCTTCTGTTTGAAGAAGCACTGCAGTGCGCTGGCTAGAGTCTTGTACTCCAAAGAGATTCAAAATCCATTTTCCGGCTACATACAAAATAATAACAATAAGAACTACTCCAATAAAAGAGCGTAGCATTCCCATAGTGGGATGCGTCGATTGAACCGTGTGGTATCCGTGACGGTGTCGACGTCTCATAAGTAAAAAGGAATGATTGGCTAAACATAATACGGAGAAATGAGACGAAAGCGCAAGTGGCGACCCCTCTGTGACGAGCAACTATTCTATACATCATGCCAAGAATCCTTTTTGGATTCGTTGTACCTGCACTGATTGTGATGAAAAGTAGAGAGACCCCTGATACACACTTCCTCTGGGAAAAATAAGATAGAAATAACATAATTCCTGCGTATCAGTTCGAACAACGTCAATTCTATGATATTTTCTTTCTTCAAAAGGGGTTTCGATAATTGTGAAAAGACTTGAGTCAAATTGCTTTCGTATTGTGTCTATCCTTCTTTGAATAGCAGACTCCCCTGGTGGAAGATCTCTGAGAGTCGGAAAATTGGTATAGGCAAAACGGATATAGTCGGAGGACATATGCATAGTAAACATGACTCCTCCTCTTGTTTTCAAGCTCGAAAGTTTTTCACTACATTGTTGCTCTCGAAACTTCCGACTGTGTTGTCTTTCCTTCTTTTACAAATTGATCCCCCCACTCACGCATCGTCTTATATCCATTTTTCTTTGCTTGCTCCAACATCACATCCTCATTTTCATTGAGGAGAATCAAATTTCTTAGATCATTGTGTACCTCAAGCAGCTCTGGCAAAGCCATCTGGCCATCGTATGTGTTGGGATCAGATTCATCACATGCAGCACCTGCGCACTCCTTCTTCACCGTACGTATAAGTCTTTGTGCTAAAATAGCGCGGAGAGCTGGAGCAAATGAATAAGGACTTACTCCCATAGAGAGCAATCGAGGAATCGCCTCGATGGCAGAATTGGTGTGCAGGGTAGAGAGCACCAAGTGGCCTGTAAGAGCAGCATCGATTGCTGTCTGCGCTGTTTCTACATCGCGGATTTCTCCCACCAAAATCACATCCGGATCGTGGCGGAGGATAGATCGCAAACCTGTTCCAAATGTAAAATCGTGCTGAAAATCCACTTGAGATTGCACGATGCCAGCAAGTTCATATTCAATAGGGTCTTCCAATGTGATGATATTGCGAGAAGTTCCTACAATCGTATTGAGAAGTGCGTAGAGAGTAGTTGTTTTTCCGGAACCAGTTGGTCCAGTTACGAGAACAATTCCATTGGGGAGTTGGATAAGCTCAGAGAGTTTTTTGTGAATTTCTTCTGGAAATCCAAGTTGTGTAAGCGGTACCAATCCTTTCTTGGGATCCAAAAGACGCAACGTGTAGGTTTCTCCAAATTTCGATGGAATACTTGCCACACGCACGTTGACTACTCTTTCGGGAGCTTGGAATGTGTATTGCCCATCCTGTGGCACATTGGTGATATTGAGTTTCAGTTTGGAAAGAAATTTGAGTCGACGGACAAAGTCTGCATACACAGCTGGTGTAATGTGTGCGAGAGGTTGGAGCACTCCGTGTAAGCGCACCTCAAAACGGATGAATTCCTTCTCGGGTGAACAGTGAATGTCCGAAATCCCACTTTCTACAGCATATTGCTCCAGAGAATGGAGGAGTGTTGTGCCATCGAGAGATTCCCACTTTTCAGCTGGCATATCAGATAATTATAGCACAAAAGCAATTTGGTGTCTAATGGTGTTTTCTGTGGTTTTTTGAGGGTTAGGGTAAATTTATCTTATGGATGATAAAGCTATGGACACGGGTAAAGGTGATAGTGTGCGTGTGATTATTACACCTATTCCGCTAGGACTTATTGAGGGTGGCGAAAGGTTTTTAGCAAGAAGATACGAAGAAAGACAAAGACTGTTGGAAGAACAAATTCAAGAGAGAAGAAATGGAGTAGTTGCTAGTATCGCAGGTGTATTTGGCTTGAGGGATTGATTAAGTCCTTTTTAGTCTCTTCTGTCCTCAAGTCCTTTGAATCTTTTCAGTCCTTTCAGTCTTTTTTTTCCTGTAAGTCTTCAAATCCCTTAAGTCCTTTCACCCAAGTCGAGAATTTTTTCTCCACTTGTGCTATGATTTTCGCTCATGAAAAGATTCTCTGCTGCTATTTCGGAAACACAGCGTAAACGGTCGCTCAACCAGCGTATGACCATCATTCATGGTGTTCTCTTGGTCGCAGTACTCGTCATTGTTGCTCGGTTACTAGAGCTTCAAGTTGTACGAGGAGAAGATTTTCGAGGACAGGCACAGTCTCAACATTTTGGTGGTGTTGTTCTCCCTGCTAAGCGCGGAGAAATACTTTCGAGAAACAGCAAGACGGGAGAGAACAACATTCTTGCTACCAATACAACATTGGATATGTTGTATGTAGATCCTCTTATTACAGATAATCCTGTTATTGTCGCAGAGACGCTGGCAGATGCTCTCCTCACTCAGAGGTTTCATGATGCATGCACTCAAGGAAGTCACGAATGCCCCAGAGAGCTCGAATTTATTTATGGTCCTGCTTTCGATCCTATCGAACGTGTAAAAAAACTAGAAAGTGGTGCAATTTTGGAGCCTCTTTCTAGTGGGATTCCGTTTTCAATTTCTTCTCAATTGCCAGATATTACGGAAGCAAGAAGACAATTTGCACGTTCGATTGAGGAAAGAATTCAAGAGAAAAAAGTTCGGTATATTCCTCTTCTGTATGGGGCAACCAAAATTCAAATGAAAGAAGTCGATGCTCTGAATATCGATGGGGTGAGTGTTTCCGAAGATCAGTACTTGGTCTACGCCGATCCAGAGCAAGTCGATCAACTACATTTGTCTGCAACAGCCCGAAAACTCGCAAAGCCTTTGGATCTCGATGAAGACTCTGTGCAAAAATTGCTCAGAAGTCGCCCACTTCGTTATGTGCCAATTATGCACAAACTTCCTCCAGAGCTTTCTCTCATCGTTAAAGATATTCTTCAAACTTCTCGCGATGAAGCTCTTGCAAAAAGATCTGCATCTGCTGAGCGCAACATTATCGAAGAACTCCAGGACCCACTCAAGAGTATTGCACTTCTCCCAGAACACTGGAGATTCTATCCAGATTCTACTCTTGCATCCCAAGTGGTTGGTTTCCTTAACCCCGATCAAGAGGCACAGTACGGAGTAGAACGTACATTTAATCCGTTGCTTCGTGGGCAAGAAGGTCTCATCAATACTGTAAGCGATTTGCAGGGTCGACAGATTGTCACTGGAGAGCAAACATTGGTGACCCCCAAAGATGGAGACACTGTTGTGCTGACTATTGATCGTTTTATTCAGAAAAAGCTAGAAACTCTCATGGACGAAGCGGTTCGTACGTACGAGGCAGATAGTGGCCAGGCAATTGTGATGGATCCTGAAACAGGAAGAGTACTTGCGATGGTGAGTGCTCCCATTTTTGATAGTAATAATTACGGAAGTGTCTTCGAAAAAGAACCCCTGTTTTTAGATGAGGCAAAGCAACACTCCATTGTTGTAGAGTTGTACCATCCAGATACCAATGAATTTATTGTGAAAGCGTATTACGATGACGTGTTTTTGGAGGGTGGTAGAGAGAGAATTAGCGCAGAGAAATTGGCACAGATACAAGAAATTGAGCAGAAATATAATCTGCGAGATGTGGTGCGTTATTATCTCTACATTGGAGAGAATAGCCGCAGGGAAATTTTTCCAACAACAAGACCAGATGTCTGGCTTAAATTTAAAAATAATATTGGAGTGGGTGCATATCTCAACAGAACCATACAGGAAATTTATGAGCCGGGGTCTGTGTTGAAGCCTATCACAATGGCAATTGCTATGGATCAGGGAGAAGTCACTCCAGACGATATTTATGATGATAATGCTCCAGTTCAGGTTGATGAATTTGTGATTAAAAATGCGCTCAAGGTTCATTATGGCAAGGTGACAATGACCAACTGCTTGGAGTTTTCTATCAATACCTGCATGACGAATGTTGGTACCAAGCTTGGAAAAAAATTATTTCATCGCATGTTAGAACGATTTGGATTTGGACGTATTACTGGTATTGAATTGGAGGATGAGCTTCCAGGAGAACTTATTCCTTGGCGAAAATGGAGTAATGCACAACTTGCTACTTCTGCTTTCGGTCAGGGAATTTCTGCAACACCCTTACAAGTAGTTACTGCGTTTGCTTCATTGGCAAATCAAGGCAAGCTTATGCGTCCCACAATTGTTGATCGTATCCTCCATAGCGATGGGACAGTAGAAGTGACCAAGCCTTATGTTGTAGATCAAGTTATTACCCCAGAAACAGCAGAGACTATTACCGCTATGCTTGTGAGTACTATCAATAATGGTTACGGAAAAACAGCAAAGATAGACGGATATAAAATTGCAGGAAAAACAGGAACGAGTCAGATTGCAGGCCCTGGAGGGAGATACGAATCTGGTACAGGATCTGTTATTACTTCTTTTGCAGGATATGCACCCATTGATAATCCTCGCTTTGTCATTCTTGTGAAAATTAATAGGCCCAGAAATATGGCGTACGGATCTCAAACTGCTGCACCACTTTTTAGGGATGTAGCCAAATTTTTGTTTGAATATTATGGGATACCGCCGGATGAGAATTAGGTTAGTAGGAGGTAGGTAGTAGGCTTGTAGGCTTAAGAGTAAATATATCTTTTCTTTTGTAAGTACTCGACAACACGTCTCGATTTCATTTTACTCGTATTAATCTCTCAGCTCGAGGGTTGAGAGTATTGGCCAGGGGCCTCGGTAGAGGCTTCGGCGATCGCCAGCTTCATTGTGAGGACTTCCCCCTGGCCAAGGCCGACTCTCGGGTTTCTCGAGAGTCGGTTTTTTTAATTACTAAACTAGTGAGTTTGTCATCTTGCGTGCCCTTCGTAGTTTTTTTGGAGAAGGGAGCTCGTCGAAAGATGACATTTGATACTTAGCTCAAAGTTTATATAGGCACTCGATTAACTTGTTGTTTCACTTAAAGAATTATTCTATTATTTTTGTATGAAGGGAAATAATTTATGGGAGGCACATGTTCTTACTATACGGCTTGAAAGATTACTTGAAAATGAATTAAGTGAAAGTTCAATAAAAAGTATCGAAGAAGTTGCTGGTGTCATTAGAGATATGGGGTTTGAAATTGGTTTTTCTCATTTAAGAAACGAAGACCTAGAGAGGCAAATTGGTTTAGCAATTGGCTTTGCAGAGCGATCAATACATACAATCGAATCCTGTCGTACTCGAACTGTATCAACAGAAGTAGTTACTGCTTTAGATGAAGCTATTGCTTATTTACGCGGTAGTTTGGATATTTTCAGAGTTCAAGCAGAACATGCTCACGAGTTACCAGTAGTGAGTAGACTTTTTTGAAGTCCAAAAAACTCAGCTTTTGAATACTGGTTAAATGATTACATGGTTAAATGGTTCGCAAGCGATTGAGAACAGTCTGCATCGCTTCGCTAGGCCGAACAAACTTCACCAACGTACGTTAATCATTTAGTCATGTAATCATTTAATCATTTAACTATGTAACTAAAAACTGTTCTCAACCAGTGTAAAATCCTCTTAACCAATTCACTACTTCACAGTGACCGACTTCGCCAAATTTCTTGGCATATCTGGGTCCTTTCCTCTTTGTACTGCCAAGAAGTATGCAAGGATTTGAATAGGAATAATATTCACAATCGCTTGAGCTGGTCCAGCATCTGGTACACGGATCCACTCGTCATACACATCATTATTCTCTGGACTGATAGCAATAGTGAGTGCTCCTCTTGCTTTCAACTCTGTGACGTTGTTGATGATGTCACTCTTCAGTTCGTCATTTCCAGCAAGTGCAATGCAAGGTGTGCCATTTTCGATCAACGCGATGGGTCCATGTTTCAGTTCTCCACCGGCAAAACCTTCTGCATGAATGTAGCTCACTTCTTGAATTTTGATCGCACTCTCCAGAGCCATAGGGTAGTTCCAACTCTTTCCGACAATGTAGAGATCTTCCAAGTGATTAATCTTCTCTGCGATAGTTTCGATGAAGTCGATGTATCTTGGGTTGAGCATGTCGTTGATCTGTGCTCCAGTTTCCAGAAGGAGAGTTTTTCCTTCGTGCAATTTATCTACCATTGCGTAAGCAATGAGGATGAGAACTGCCATCTGACCAGTGAGAGCCTTTGTAGATGCAACTGCACGTTCTGGTCCTGCATTGATGAGAAGTGTGTAATCGGCTTCTCTACTAATAGTAGAGCCTTCCACGTTCACAATTGCGAGTACTTTGGATCCTTTGGATTTTGCGATTGACATTGCCTCTAGTACGTCTGCGGTTTCTCCACTTTGGCTGATGACAATGAGCAAGCTATCTTTTGTTAAGAAGTGATGATACGGCTTAAACTCTCCTGCAGATGCAACGTTCACGTGATGCTCGGAGACAATCGAGAAGAAGTATTCTGCAGCCATACATGCTTTGTGTGCTGTGCCGCATCCTACGAGGAATGTTCCCTTTGCTTCCTTGATTGCTTTTGCAATGGTGCGGATTTGTTCATCGTTTTGGTTTACGGCGCGAATAATGCTTTCCTTCTGTTCCATGATTTCCTTCATCATGAAGTGATCGTACTCGCCCTTTTGTGCTTCTTCGACCGACCAGGTGATTTCTATTTCTCTCTTTGGTTTTACTTCTCCTGTCTTGATATCGGAGAAAATAATACTTTTACCATCGGTAACAAGCATCTCTCCATCATCCAAATATTGCACGGTACGCGTGTGTGTCATGAAAGCAGGAATATCGGAGGCTACGAAGTAACCGTGATCTGCTACTCCCACAATGAGTGGTGAGCCTGTTCTTGCTGCAACCATTGTTCCAGAATCAATGTGCTGTGCAAGTATTCCATAGCGACCTTCAAATTTCTGACAAGCAAGTCTGAGAGCATGTGCAAAGTCATCTGTGTGCTTCATCTCTTCTTCGATAAGGATTGGGATAACTTCGGTATCCGTTTGAGAATGGAAGACATACCCTTTTGCCTGTAGCTCCTTTCGGAGCTTTTGATGATTCTCGATGATACCGTTATGTACCACTGCGATTGAACCATTATTACTCAGGTGAGGGTGAGCATTCGCCTTGGTAACTCCTCCGTGTGTCGCCCACCTTGTATGACCAATGGCGAGAGTGGAATCTTCACAGAAGGAATCACTATCAATCTCACTTACTTTTCCG
>CAZLFU010000006.1:0-27476 GCA_964558895.1 uncultured Candidatus Peribacteria bacterium | reverse complement strand
ACTTTTCGACGCCCTTGCTCGCCAAGATGCGTGACGGAATTTTTTCAAGGCGACACACTTGTATTATTGCTATAATAAGCCCCATGAAAAACGCAGTACGTACTACCATAAGTTATATCGATACGCCTATTGGATGCGTATGCGTTACGGAAGATCAAAGCCAAGTGGTAGCAGTACGAGTAGAACCGCGCAAAAAACCAGAGCACATCTCTTCTGCTGCAGCAAAAGAGCTCAAAGAATATTTTGCAGGAAAGCGTACATCCTTTGATCTCCCTCTCCAGGTACAAGCAACTCCTTTCCAAAAACAGGTTCTCTCCTGTGTACAGAAGATTCCCTACGGGTCTACACGCACATACAAAGACATTGCCGAGTCCATCAGCAAGCCGAGCGCAGCGAGAGCAGTTGGCAATGCGTTGAACAAGAATCCCCTTCTCATCTTGATCCCCTGCCACCGTGTGCTCCCATCTTCTGGCAAAATTGGAGGATTCGCTTACGGAAGTGCAAGTAAGCAGTGGCTCCTTGCTCATGAAAACTCTTCGAAATAGAAACATACAAAACTATTTTATTTTGTCTACTAGCAAAGATTTGGAGAAGGATCACACTAACAGCCATGAATAAAGCTAAGCAGAAAATCTTGATTGCAGAAGATAACGAAACGCTCTCGGACATCTATGAAAGCATGCTAAAAAAAGAAGGATACGAAGTGCATGTAGAGGCAAATGGAGCAGATGCACTGGAGCACATCGAGTCGTTTCGACCAGATCTGATTGTGCTGGATTTAAATATGCCCAAAATGGATGGTTTTGAATTTCTGGATCACAGAAAAAGCAATGCCGATCTTTCTGCTATCCCCGTCATTGTTCTTACAGGAGTAGGGAGAGACGAAGATATACAGAGAGTGAAGGATCTTGGAGCCAATTGGTACTTCGATAAAAAGACAGTGGAACTAGAGCCGTTGCTCTCCAAGGTGCAGGAGCTATTGAAGAAGTAGAAATTAACTACCCTCATCCCCGTCCCTTCTCCCTGTGAGGGAGAAGGGAGCTCTGTATCACAACTAAAAATCGTTGAGATCTATTACAGAGCTTCCCTCTCCCGCGACGGGAGAGGGACTGAGGGTGAGGGTAGTTACCCAACCAGATAGAGAATTAGAGTAAAAGAAGCTACACTAGTTACCGCTATGTCCCTTCTCCGTACAGGACCAGCCCGGGAATTTATCAAGCTCCTCAAGCATTCGAAGCCTTTTCGATATGCTAGGTTTCAACAGCGTAGAAGAAGTAAGTGCCCCGATAGGGTAATTCTGGGTATTGGACAGATTCATGCAGTCCAGAGAGGAATGGGTGCACATCACTATGCAAAGCGTATTGCCAAGGTACAGGCATGGATCTTCCGCGCGTGTCAGTTTCTGTACCTCAAAGGCGGTGTATCTTCCATAGGGCAAGAAGGCTTTGCCGTGGAACCTGGTGGTGCCAAGCAGGCACGGCTGCACCCTACACTCATCAATGAACTCAAGCTGCACCTTGCGTCTCATCCTGGGCCAGAAAAATTTCTGCGGAGAACTGCAAAGCAATGGAGAAAGGCAATGCACAGCAAAGATCAGGTTGCAATAATTCAGACTTCCACCGCACTCAATGCGCTCAATCTTCTACAAGCCTTGGAAGAAAAATTTAGTATCTTCCCCATTGAACGACGTGATATCCACTCTGGTATCAGTGATGAAATTAATGCAATGTATGATGAATTAGAAAAGTTGGATGCTGCACCAGAGTATCAACAAGCCCTCAAGAAGCATGGGAAGAAGCTCAAACCAGACGAATACACAGCAGCTCTACGGTACAACGAGCTGATGAAGAAGCTTCAGAAGCTTCTCCGCAAGAAAGAGCGCGATGCTGCCATCATGGAAAATCTGATTGAGTACTCCAAGGGAAAACATGTCACTGTCTTTGTACTGGGTCAGGCACATCGAAAACGTATGTTGAAGCTTAAAAGGAAGCTCCCACCAGAAGTGCTCTTTGTCTGGGTGACTCCTCCACCACTTCGATACATGCATCGGTCTATCATGCGGATTCTCATCACTATCATTGTCATCTTGATCTTGATCTTAATTCTCAATGAAGTAACTTAAACAGTTGCCCGCTCATTTGGATTCCAGTTTTTAAGGTACTCAATAGTTGGAAATCTATTTACATCAGTGATATCCATTTTTTGCTCTGGATCTTTGATTCGCTCCCAGTGCAAACGAAGGTTTTCCAGTACCTTTGGAGTGATTTCCTTCTCTGCCATGTCTCCTGTCTGCGAAAGCAGCATTTTATGCTTATCTAGCCAGAGAGACAAATACGTCACGTATTTTTGTTCAGGATTGAGTAAACCAGTTTTCTTGAGTGCCTGCAGAGAGTCTCCACTATCTGGACCAGTGACTATATCTAAAACAGTGGCCAAATGTCCTGCTTCCGTCTTGGTCGCAAATTGTGTATCAGTTGCTGCAAAGCGTGCTAAATGATTCATAATCACCTGTGTACGCTTGTTCTCGAGAATATTTCTCGCCCCTAACTTCCGAGCTATAGATTCCTCCAGAGTACCATCAAACCCTGCAGCATCCGGTGTAGGCATTTTATATTCCATACCAATTTTATCTATAAGATAGACGGTTCCTCCATCGTCTACACATACGTGTTCTCCATTGATCTCTCCATACAATCTATTTCCTTCTATTCGCATCTCGGAAAAAGCCATTGCAACAATGACCTCTTTTCCTCCGTTCTGTTCCGTCTTTTGAATAATATCTTGAGCTGTTGCTTTATCTTCCTCGGACATGGAAGTGATTGCTTTTATCACAAGAGCACTTCCCACTATTACCACAGCCAATTTTGCTAGCTCTTTCTCGTGCTCTACATGTGAGTCTATGGCTTTGTCTCTCTGGAATAAGCTGTTGTAAATCTTTTTTCCTACAACAACCACGAAAAGTGAAACCAGTAATTTCATAAGATCTGGATCAATCTTGAGACGAAGGGGATCATTTTCTGGTAATTCTGCACGTTCTTGTATTTCATCAAATATTTGCTGCATGACCACAGCCGTATTTCCATTTTCTTTCTTTGCTTCCTCTGCAATTTTCTCAGAAAAGTTCGTTCCATTTTGAGCATCTACTTTTGCAATTGCCTGTGCTCGCATGAGAGTGAGATGCATCTCACCATCCACTACATGCTCCTTGATGCAATGAATGATTTTGTCATGATCTTTCTCAAATTCCTCTCCCAAAACCAACTTCAGCTTTTCCTTAAATTTTTGAATAGCTTCTGGTTTCTCCTCCCCTCGTAGCTGAACTTCCACCATGTACTCTCTGTACATAGCTGGAGCACCCTTGATTCCCGGCAAGTCTTGGTACTCCCATTCCCCTATCCTCTCCTCAAGCAATTCCTTGCTTACTTTTTCTTTCTCGGAGAGATCTGGCGTATCTGGAATGACATCGTTGGAATAGAGAGTTGTAAGTTCTTTCTTCTTGGTTTCCATTTTTTCTTTATAGACTTCCTCACGTTTTGCACCTTTAATTCGATTCATTTCTTTTTGAATTGCTTCTGATTTTTTTAACACATTTTCTGCTGGATTTGTTTCTGCCTCCTCTTTCTGTACTTCTTTTAATTTTGATTCCAGTTTTTTTAATTCATCATTTTGTTCAATTTCCCTATCAACTTCTGTTTCTATGTCTGTTACTACTCTTCTATTTTTTTCATCTATTTCACCAACTATTTTTAATTGTTCACTAATTTCATTTGCACCATGATTCAAATCAACAGAATTAACTTTCTTCCCATTCGGTTTCCCCTCATTAATTATCAATCTTTTATTTAGCTCTTGCATTGAATTTTCAGCTTTTTCTGCTTCAACCTTTGCATTCATCTTGGCATAAAAACTTGGTTCATTTATTTCATGTAATGCCTGTTCCTGGCCAATATCTCTAAAATCTTGTTCAGATATCTCAAGAGGAATATCTGATTGTATTTGATCTCCAAAATCATCAAGATTAGTCATTTTTGTTTGGGTTTAGTACAACATTACATTGTATCACAATACCTACTTTTTCACAACTTCTGGCTTGCTATCGATCCACTCAAAGTCTGTATTCAAAACCGAAATGAGAGCATTTAAATTCTCCCTAGAATTCATAGTCCAAGAGCCAATTACACCATATGGATTATACTTGTTTATTCTTGTTGATTGTGTTGTAACAACATGCCAAATCATCTCCTCTTTTGTTCTATCATTACTTGAAGGAAGTTTCTCGGCAAAAATATAAGTTCTGGATTGGTTTTTCTTATTAACTTTTCCATCACGTGTCCAATCAGCATAGCCAAACTGGTCTGGAAACTGCTTTGAATGTAACAAGGTGAATTTTCTCTCTGCTTCCCAATCCCTTCCAAATGCTTGCTCATTACCTGCTACTAATATATTCACCCAAGTTTCTTTGCTATTATCTATAGCTAATGCGTATTCCTTTCTCATTTGAAGTAACTTTTGAATAAGCTCCTGCTTTTTCGCTTCTTCTGCACTATTTGCAGTATTTGGAGTTGCTGCTGCGACCACTCTATCCGCAGCCTCTACTTGTGGTGCTGGCTCTACATTTGCTGCTCCAAATAACGCTGCACCAGCCATCGTAAGTGCGGCAACTTTTCCACGTATATTTGTGCTTAGCTTTTGGAAAGCACCAGGGTTTTCTGCGGCTTTTAAACTTTCAATTTCTGTATTTACATCCACAATTCCTGCCTCCAAAGCGGAAAAGTCATCTTGGCCATCAGTGGTGGAGACACTAGCCATTTAAGGAGAATACTTCACAGTAAGTCTATTACGCTTGACATTGTAGTCAAATGTTAACATTTGACAAGAGGTTTTTACATTTTCTGTCAAATATTGCAGTCATTTGCCAATTGAAGTATTCATTTGTATGTAGAGAAAAATTGGCAGAATACGATTGTACAAGATTGGTGTTCGGTTTGGTTCACATTATGGTTACTGTGCTCCTACAAACACCTTTCTCCGCCATATCTCCTGTCTGCGAAAGCAGCATTTTATGTTGATCTAGCCAGAGGGATACATACATCACATATGCTGGCTCTGGATTTTCCAAACCAAATTTTTGAATTGCTTGTAGATGATCTCTTCCATCCGAACCAGTCACGATGTCTGCCAGTGTAGTAAGGCGTATTGTCTCACTCTGAGTTGCAAATTGAGGATCTGAAGCAGAGTACTTTGCCAAATGATTCAACACAGTTTGTGTCCGCTTATTTTCCAAAAGATTTTCCACTCCTAAGTTCTGGGCAATGGATTTTTGTAGGGCGCTATCAAAGCCAGGTGCATCGGGAGATTGTAAGCGAATTTCATTATTTTCGTTCACAAGATATACAGACCCTTCTCCATCTAAATAAATCTTCTGACCGTTAATTTCTCCATATAATTTTCCGTCTTTTAGGCTCATATTAGACAGAGAGGCGATAATCTGCTGGCCACCATGTTCTTCTGCATTCTTGATAATATTTGTGGCTACTTGTTTATCATCCTCACTCAAGGAACTCAATTCATTGACAAGAGCAGCACCAGCCACTGTAAGTACTACTAGTTTTGCCAATTTTTCTTTGGTGTATTCCACATGTGTATCTGCTGCCTTCTCCCTTTGAAACAAGCTGTTGTAGATCTTCTTTCCAACTACCACGACAAAGAGTGACACTAGTAACTTCATGAGCTCAGGATTTATCTTGAGACGGAGTGGATCATCCTCTGGTAATTCTGCACGTCCCTGTATTTCTTCAAATTGAGCCTGCATTACTGCAGCGGGATCTCCATTTCCTTTCTCCATTTCTTTTACTATTGCATCGTAAAAATTCGTACCATTGAGTTTGTCCACCTGTGCAATTGCCTGCGCACGCATGAGAGTGAGATGTATTTCCCCCTCAACTACATGCTCTTTGATGCTATTTATTATTTTATCGTGATCTTCATCAAATTCCTCACCCAATACAATATGTAACTTATCTTTAAACTTCTGAATTGCTTCTGGCTTTCCTTCCCCCTTCAGTTTCACCTCCACCATGTACTCCCAGTACATCGCAGAAGCGCCCCTTGCCCCCTGATACTCCCAATCATCTATTTTTTGTGTGAATAGCTCTCTCCTACTCTTCTCCTTTTCAGAGAGACCTGGTTTATCTGGAATGACATCAGCAACATAGAGTGCCGCTAATTCCTTATTCTTTTCCTTCATAGTATCCTGTAAAACTCCCACGCGTTTTTCTGTCTTCTTTTCCTGCAACTCTTTCTGGATCTCTTTCGAAGTTTGTTCTGATTTCTCCGCTGGTTGTTGTGCAGGATTTTTCGCTGGCTCTGATGTTTGTACTCGCTCTCTTTGTTTCTGTTCAGGTTGCTCTTCTGACTTTTTCTCAGCAAGAAACCTATTCTTAGCTTCATTTTCTCGTTCCTTCGCCTGTCTCAGCCTTTCTTCTAGATTCTTAATTTCTGCATCCACTTGCACTTTGGTTTCGACGCTAGAAAGTGATTGATTGGATTGCTTGTTTATTCGTTTGGCAATTGCCATTCGCGAGAAAATTTCATCATCATTAGATTGTATAGTCTCTGATGAGTTTTGTTTACTAATATCTGGTAAATCAGGCTTCATTCTTTCTTCTAATCTTTTCCCTAGCTCATCTGCTTTGTTAATTTCGTCACCAGCTTTCATTTGAGCATACAAGTTAGGATCACCTTCAACATCAACATTTATATCCTCTTCATTCAGGATCGCGAGTTCATCATCAGATAAACCAGGAAATTCAGGATCGCCAAAATTATCAATAGTAGGCATTTTTATTTGTATATAAATCAGTTGATTATATCATAATTTTTACTTCATCACAACTGGTGATTTCGGCTCTTTCCACTTAAATCCCGTATCCAAACGTTGAATAAGCTTATCAAGGGATTCAGTGGGCTTCAACTCAGATGCTGCAATAACTCCATAAGGGTTATATTTATTGACTCTCGATCCATTTGTTGTCACTACATACCACAATGGAGAATTGCCTACACCATCCTGATTATTATTTTCCTCACAAAAAATATATGTTCGTGAATTATCATCTTGATGTTCTTTGCCCCTGCTGGTCCAATCGTCAAATCCAAATTGATCTGGGTATTTCTTAGCATGCAAGTGTGTAAATTTTCGCTCTGCCTCCCAATGCCTTGCGAATACTTGTTCGTGCCCAGCTACGATAATATTAGCCCAAGTTGCTCTACTATCATCAATTGCAACCGCATAGTCATGTCTCATTTTTTGCAACTTACGAATAAGTTCTAGCTTTCTCTCTTCTTCTGCACTATTTGCAGTATTCGGAGTTGCTGCTGCGACCACTCTATCCGCAGCCTCTACTTGTGGTACTGGCTCTACATTTGCTGCTCCAAATAACGCTGCACCAGCCATCGTAAGTGCGGCAACTTTTCCACGTATATTTGTGCTTAGCTTTTGGAAAGCACCAGGGTTTTCTGCGGCTTTTAAACTTTCAATTTCTGTATTTACATCCACAATTCCTGCCTCCAAAGCGGAAAAGTCATCTTGGCCATCAGTGGTGGAGACACTAGCCATTTAAGGAGAATACTTCACAGTAAGTCTATTACGCTTGACATTGTAGTCAAATGTTAACATTTGACAAGAGGTTTTTACATTTTCTGTCAAATATTGCAGTCATTTGCCAATTGAAGTATTCATTTATATGTAGAGAAAAATTGGCAGAATGCGATTGTACAAGATTGGTGTTCGGTTTGGTTCACTTTTATAGCTAAGCAAATAGAATTCATCATACAAAACCTCCTTCCTCGTACCTTCGTTACAGCATACTTTTCAATAGTCTTTGTTCTTTTTGAGAGCCCAAAAAGAACCAAAAAGACTTTGTCCGCTGCAAGCTCGCGCAAAGCCATCCTTCTTTCTTACAGACCTGTGCGCGCTCTCAACCAAGATTGCTGCGCAACTTGGCATTCGAGCGCTAGAAAGGAGAAGTCTGAAGTAGTGCTTCGCGCTCAGACATGTGCAGCGGACACGGACATGTTTGGAGTAAATTGCATTGGTTTAGGTTATAGAGGTAACGTTATTGCAAGCCTCTCCTTCGCTCGGCCAGATACCGGCGTAGCGTTACGATGACAGTCATATAACGTGCCATTATGTGAAGGAAAGTATTTCTAGGCGGAGCCGTATCGGTTTAGTTCACATTCGGGTTCTCATACCTTCATCGATACTCTTCTCCTCCCAGGCGTTCTTTGATAGGACGGAACGACTAACAGCTCTCCCAGAAGCCGAAAAACGCAATCACCTGCTGCAAGTCATCAAAAGACCACTCTTCAACAAAGCTATTCCCCTATTTGATAGGAGATAGTTTTAGTTGTTCCCAATTACTCTTATGATAACCGATCGACCTCGAGATGAGCATGCATTCAATGATGACGAATTAGATGCATTGTACGGGCTTCCACCACGTAATAAGTATCCCAAACCACACGAGAAGCAACCAGAGTCGCTTGGCATTGCAGCCAGGATCGCACGTTACGCCAGACAAAAGAAGGAGCAAGTTTGGTCACTCTTCAATAAGCCAACTGCGAGGAGACGATCACGGCCAATGCCTGTTGCAGCAATAGTCGAAACGATGGAATCACGTGTCATGCTTTCTGCTGCACCCATCGATGCTCCAACCGAGCAAGTTACACAAGAAGAACAGGCACCACTCGTCCAGATGATGGCAGACCAAGACGTAGCAACATTCGAAGTGCCAGAAGGAACGACCTTTGCTGTCGTGGAAGGAGGTGACGATCTCGCTGGTTGGGTGAACCAGCATTTTCAATTCAATGGACACATCGAGACTGTGGGATCCGATCGAGGCAATGCAAGATACATGCACGATGGCAATGGTATCTGGACTGCCTTGGGGCAAGACGGTGTGATGTATGCATTCCCAGAAAATAGCGAAGATCATGGAAATTGGGAAAAGCGCATTCCCATCGCCAAGATTTCGGAGGAGTACTATTTGGATCCTCAGAAATTGCTTGATGCAACAACCGAGAATACAGAGTCTCCTGCCGAGCTCTCTGTGCATGGCACTACCCTCAATGTAAATTTGGCAGAGAATGCCAAAACAAGTTCAACACTCAAAATTATTCTTTTCGACCAAGACTATAACCAAACAGAGATGACAATCGGCATTCAAGCTGGCACAGACTACGATCTCTCCCGTGAGCACATCGATGAAGCGCTCACTCAACTCTTCGGCGAGCACGATCCTGCAATTACAGAAGAGGCGCTCAATAGTATCAAGTTAAATGAAGCCATTTTACTCATGTCCATTGGCAACGATGAAGTAGCACTGAAGAATGATCAACAAGCATTTGATGCAGCATCTGCCACTGTGGAGACCTATATGGAGGAACAAGAGGCATCCCCTTCTCTCAGTGTGACAACAGATACGGAAAGTAAACAGTGGAGTTTTGAAGTGAGCTTTCACTACAGTAATGCCAGTGAAGGATTATTTGTTCGTTTAGGCGAAAAAGTACTCCCACTCGGTAGTGGATCTGAGACGTTGAAGATTCGAGTGCCGAATCAAAGTGGTCGCAAGGAATTCAACGTAGAAATTATTGATGCAAATGGAAACCTGGTTGGCATTGCGCATACTTTCATGGCTGAGCGCGGAGTGATCCAAGATAGACGCGCACCTACGCATGCAGAAATTATTGGTTCTGCTGGTGCTGAGCCAACCGTGAGCCCAGAAGAGTACACTACAGCCTTTATTGAAAAAGTAACAAGAGAAGCTTCTATTCGTCAGCGTACAAGCGACATTGCGAGTATGAGCACCGAGTTGGAATTGGTACAAGATCGCCGTGCAGCAATGGAAGCTGCTCTTGCCTACCAGGCAGAAGATGCAATCGTCGCACAGAATGCAGAAGGATTCCGTGAGGACTTTTCTGCAGAGTTTGCTTCTGCACTGCAAGCAGAACTAGAAGAAGAGATCTCTGGATTGGATGCAAAAGAAGAGGTAGTGCTCCAGAACATTCAAATTTCCAATCAGGAACTACTCGCCATTCAAGGAAAGCTTTTGTACCAGGAATCTGTTTTCTATATCAATGGAGATCAAGTTGAACCTATGCTTGCCGCACAGCTGCCATGGATATTCCCAGCGAACATGGAAGAGTTTTTGCAGCAGGAATCTGCCAGTCGTGGATGGACCCTGGGACAGACGCAAGATTGGATTCTCTCGCAACAGTCGGAGTATCGAAGCATCGGACGTGACCTGCTTGCGGAGTATGAGTTAAGAATGAGTGAGTTACTCAATCAAGCTGTGGACGCACACGTGCGCATTGCCTCTGGAGAAGAGGAAGCTCCTCTTAAAACTGCGCTCTTCAACCAAGCAAACACCGTACGTGGCTTGCAGTACATTACAGAAGCTGCATCGACACTTGGTATCGTTGTCCCCGACAATAATGCGATCTGGAGCGAAGGTGATCGTCTCTCTGTAGAGCAGAGAACACTACTTCTGCATATGCAAAGCGAAGAAGAGAGACTACACGAGATCGAAGAATTTCGAGCGAGCAATGCCTCCTGGCAGCTAGCGCATGTCTTGAGCGAGCCAGATCCCAAGATCTATTACACACGTCCCCCAGCATCACTAGAAACCTATTCCGAAGAAGAGATCGCCCGCATCAACCGCGCACAGAGGCTTGTAGAAACTGCACTGAGCTCCTCTCTCCAAGCAAGAGTACAACTGGTTGCGCAAGTACAATCTGGTAAGAGTGTGGAGTTCGTCGATGGCATCGTGCAGATTGCTATTACCGATCAAACTCTTCTCGATCTCAATACCAGAATCGCAAACGCAATCTCAAATAGTACAGACACGAGTGATCTCCAGGTGATTGTAAACCGAGAAGTCACAGCAGCTGCAGCAGGTTTGCAGATCGATGGAATTGTACGAGAGAAGATTGCCATCGATGAGCGACTAGAATTTGGAAGCACTATCGAGGCATATTTGGATGAGCATACCGATGATCTCATTGCTGCTTTCGATGAAGCGCTGGGAATAAATCCTGGAGTGGACCCAATGGGATGGTTAGATGACAAGCTGGCACAGTACTTGGAAAATGGCACCAATCCCCAGCGAGCATCCGAGGCATTGCAAATGGAATTGGAGAAAGTAAAAATAACGATCGCAAATGAATTGGCAGGAAATTTAGCAGATGCAATTCGACTTACTGCAGAACTAAATAATCATGTAAATCCCTATGTGCGATTTGTTGCGCAAGCATCTCAAAAATTAAAAGAGATAAACTTGGCAAAAGCTACAAGTCGCAATGGTGCAACTACAGATGCGGAAATTGCTGCATACCAAGCGGAATTGGAAGATGATCAAATTTTTACTATGTCGAATAGCTTGCGAAATGGCACAGGTGGTAAACCGCTTACTGTTTTGGTAATGGGAAATCATCAAACACTAGACCCAAGCGAAAGCGAAGCTACTGGAATGCTAGCAATGTATGAAGACCTTCAAGATGACAATGATGTCATTATTTTTCGAGTAGGTAATGCCATGGATGAGCTGGCTGCTGAACTTAACTTATCTTTTGATTTCTCCTTACATTCCTCTGTGGTGCAGCAGCACATGGAAAACATGTTAGAAGACATTATGAAGTCTCGAGGAGAATTCTCAGGTAGACAAGCTCCCACAAAAGTCATTCTCGCTGGTTATAGCTGGGGTGGTGGTGCAGTAGAGGAAGCGCTTAGTAAATGGGATCAGATAGGAAACAATATAGAGATAGCTGGTACAGCATTGATTGATGGTGTGCGTCTTGGACTGGATGACTACGGGCGTGGCGTAAGTGAAGTACCTCAACACACAGGAAAACACTTACAGATCTGGCAAGATAACAATCTTGATTTTCTTAACATAGGAGCTGCACCAGTGCATGGAAGTACTCTTGGTTATACCTTAACCGATCAAGGTGATTATAGAACAGGTGGAAGTACAGATGGACGTATACAGGAGATGTATATTGAAGATATAAATCATCTGGATATTGATGATTCTGGCCCCAAGGATGACCCAACTTTTGTCTATCTTACTTTAAAGAAGTATTTGCAAGATTTATTAGATTCCGATGATAATGATAACCATGCATAAAGGTATTCTTTCTAAAAGAGGCTTTCGTGTAGCAATTACACTTGTAATTGCAATATGGATTTTGTATCCAATGCTGAGAACACGAACATACTTCCCTACTCTACTGATTTTTGATCATGAGATAAGAAAAGAATTATCAGAAGTAGAATTGGTTTATCCACAATATGGACTTTGTAATGGGGATACAAAATCGAAGACAATTATTAGTATTAATGCCCTAGGAAAAAAACTGCGACATACAAAGCCAATTGCTAGTGGATATCTAGGCATACCAAACATTTCATCCAACAAAAAAATTGCAACAATCAAATTCCCTGAGAAAACACTTTTAATTATGAATGACGACTCTTTCAATGAGACAAATGTCTCAATATATCCTTATTCATGTACATCAGTTCCTTCCTGGTCAAATAGTAGTCAATTTGTCGCAACTTATGAACAAAGAAGTTCTGACTACCAAGATATTATTAATGTCTATAGCACAAAGGAGAATGCGAAAGTTAAGATCATAGAAATTCCAGAAAAACCTTATCGTTTTACGTGGAATAAAAATGATGATGCAATCATTCTGTATATGCAAAATGAAAATGGGGGTAAAGGATTATTTAAGTTAGATATAGACTCAGAACAATTAACTGATATTTGCCCATCTCGTTTATTCAAACATCATAACAGCGCTGTAGAAGACATTTATGAAGAACCAGGCGAATGTAATTACCTTGAAGATGTTCAAGAACTTTTTGGCCATCCTCAAGATCCTGTGAATTGGCTCATAGCAAGATCCCCCAGTGGAAGGTTTTATTTTTCCTATCATTCACCAGACAGCATACTTCTCACAAAAGAATGGATAGAAGCTCACGATACAGTGACAGGAAAATCTTGGCTGGTTCGTGTTACTCACCGCTACATAGATACGTTCTTTGATGAATAAGTTTTAGAATTTCTTATCTACTTTCCAAAGTATTCCAATGAAAACTTTCTTCCTCACCATCGGCCTCACAACACTTATTCTTGCAATACCCGCAGAAGCTGCAAGGCCATCATCTCGCGATCTTCGATCCAACGCATATAACCTAAAGGAGGAGCGTACACAGATCTACACCAAGAAACCTGTAGCGAAGATGCAAGCCTTTAACGATATTGTAATGGGAATTCGCGGAGAGTATCCAAGTGATTGGACAAAGAGAACATCAGTAACTAGACGCAAAAGTTCTATTGCCCCTCTTATGTTTACCTCCCCTGCTTACCAAGACACATCAATCACTGTAGAAATGAAGCTTTTGGATCATGACGTGACCATGGAAGACCTGAAGAAAGATTTTGCAGAATTATCCAAGCAACCAGAGAATGACTATCAATTTTTGAACACAAAATTTATTCATAATTTTAAGCTTATAGAAGAGAAAAATGGCACTTGTAATGGTAAAAATACTCTGGAAAATTCGTATGAATATACACTTGCGAGTAAAAATCTACTCGCCAGGCAGGTTCGCTTTGGCAATGGAAACAGGCTGTACATCGTCCAGCAGATAAGGAATGTACAAGTTGGATCAACTACCAAAGAATTGGATTCCTTCTTGCAGGCTTTACAGCTGGATGAGAAGAAAGTGAGTACAAGCAGTACTTCTCCCTCGAGAACGAGGAGAAGATAATTTCTGTCATTTTCCCATGATCCATATATGAAAACAGCTCTGTGGTACCTCTCCATTGTAGGCACTGTCGGTATAGCGGTCCTTGCAGACACGATTGCAACTATTTGGGCACATAGTGAAAACAAGCTATCTATACATCTGTTCTTTCTGTGCATATTGGGTCCATTGGTTTTTATGACATTTGGCTATGTAACAACAAAAACTGGCCTTTCGATCGCATCCGGAGTCATCAATTCGCTCCTAGTGGTCAGTTCCATTTCTGTGGGGTTACTGTTCTTTCAGGAATGGAACAAGCTTTCTACACTGCAATACGTAGGTATGGCCTTGGCTATTACAGGCATCATTTTGATGTTGTTTTATGGAAAGGAAGCTAGCTAATGAGAAAAATTGCTACAAATGCGAAGAGAATGCCAAGCACTTGTTGCAAGGTAATTAATTCTTGATAGAAAAAGAGTCCTATGAGAACTCCGCCCAGCATGATGCATAGATTTACAATAATGGAAGAGGCAGCAAGACCATTCTTCCTCGTTATGAATGCAAATAGAATGTACGCGGTAGGACCCAAAAGGAAAATGAGCAACAAGGCTATTTTATTACCTGTTACTCCCCAATAAGCACTTAAACTCTCCACAAGCACAAACATCATTGAGCAGACCAAAATAAGTATTCTGTGTTTGAGCTGAGAATGATTTGTCGCAGTTGTTTCCATTAGCTACTAATGAGTAAAATGGAAATAAATGCGAATATTATACCAATAGACTGTTTTGTCTTTAGTTTTTCTTTATATAAAAAGACACCTATTAATACTCCTTCTAATATTATTAATAAATTAATAATGATCAAAGAAATGGCCAATCCGTATTCTCGCACAATAAAAGCGAATAAAATGTAGGCAATAGGACCCAGTAGAATGATGAGTGAGAGGGTTAGCTTATTCCCTGTTCTCCCCCAGTACGCACTCATGCTGTCAACAAGGGCAAACATTGAAGAGCAAGCCAGAATTAATAGGAGTTGATTCACTTTGATAGTATATACTTATACTAAGACAAGCCAAGATTTAACATCTCAAGTTGAGAGTTTATGGATCAACAAACTCACAAAAAAAATACTACAAAACATCTATGCATCACTGGGCTTTAATTTGGCCCTTACAGGAACCTTAACATAAAAAGTTGTACCTTTCCCCTCTGTGCTTTCAAAGCTAATTCCCCCTCCTTGCGCTTCTATTGCCCCCTTAGCTACATAAAGTCCAAATCCATTACCTCTTATGTCCTTGGTATTACTTGCTCTAAAAAGTTTGCCAAAAATCTTTGCTTGATCAGATTTTGGTATTCCACATCCGTTATCTTTCACCTCAATATATAACTCGTTATTGTTAATCTTTTTAACTATAAAACTAACTTTTCCACCTTTATGAGTGTATTTAACAGCATTGCTCAATAAGTTTTCAAGTGTCATGCGCATTAGACGTTTATCTAGACACACGGTTGGTAGAGACTTCTCCACATTCGTTTGAAGATCAACATTTTCTTTGATAGCTCTAGGAATAATTGCCGTCAATATTTCATCTATTAACTCAGATAATTTAAAATCTTGAGCATCTATTCTCATGCGTCCCAGTTGAATACGTGAAACGTCGAGAATCATACTCACTAGGTCTGAAAGATCGGCAGATAATGAAATCATTGATTTGATGTGTTTATTCTGTTCCTTAGTTAGTTTTCCTAAATCTCCGTCAATAAGCATTTCTAAATACCATTTGACTGAAGAAATAGGTGTTGCAAGTTGATGGCTAACGATACTCAATAGCTCATCTTTCTGTTTATCTAATTCCGACATAAATTCGACTCTTTTATTCCAGACATGAATTAATATTGTGGCAAGTAACAAAAGGACTACCACAAGAAAAATAATAAATGCTAAAAATGGAAACAGCGTTTGATTTGTAATTACAAAGAAATCATCTGCACGAATATCTACTGAAATTACTGCAGCAGTTGTGCCATCTACCCTTTTAATTGGTGCATAACCACTTATCAAAACACCCCATTGGTCCTCGTACAATTCCTTGTTAGTTGTTACATCTTGGTATCCGTCAAATGCTTCAACGGGTACGTCTTCATAAATATCACCAGGATAATTAAGAGCGTCAGCATCGTCTATTAATCCATTTCCATCCAAATCAATTTTTGCAAATGGGTCAAGGGAATGTGAGTCTGCAACAAATTCCATCGATGTATGGTCACCATCAATTTTGCGCAATATGTATGCAAAAACTATATCTTCATTATTTTCCCTAATTTTAATTAATTGTTTTACTACTTTTTGATATTCATCAGTTTTGTAATCTTCTAACACCTTTAATTTATCTAAATCATTTGCTTCAAATTGAACCGCTGCGGTTCGAACAATTGCTTCTAGCCTGTGATGCAAATTCTCGGTGAGTAGGTTAACCGTATGACGATACAAGATAATCGAAATTACCACAGTAATTAAAATTGCAATAAAAATTGTTGAATATCCTACAACACTAACACGAACCCCCCGTGCTCGGGGGGGCTTAATTTTTTGAGTTATTTCTGTTGTTGGTTGTTTCTGCTTCTTTGCCATCCAAGCATGATAGCACTTTTCCTATTCTATTTCAATAGAATATTTCATACTAATTTTCCTTAAGATAGGCTTATTAAAGCTAAAACTCTTGATAAATAATACAGACTGATTGTTAGAAACACGTAAATTTTCTTTTATAAAATGTTGAGTAAGGTTAGCATTATAATAATGTCGTGTTTCCCATAAAAGACGATAGCACGTTTTAGTGCCCAAACGAGTAAGGGGAAGTAAAAGGAGGCTTTCTAGATGACTTTATATTCATATGCCAAGCTCAACCCTTGTAAGCACTGCGCGAGTCCGAAAGGGGAAAATTAATGAAGTTATTGATTATAAAAATTTTTCTTCTTTTGCATCTAGGTATCTGGAAACTTATTATCAAAAAATTGACTCAGATGAACTTGGAATAGCAAAGTTTTTAGTTAGAGAATACTCGAAAATAAATGGTGCAGCATCAATGCTTGAGATCGGGTGTGGGCCAACAATTCATCATATTCTACCTGCAGCACCATATGTTGAACATATTGATATGGCAGACTATTTGATAGACAATTTAGATCAGATCAAACTTTGGAGTAAACAAACAGATAATAATCAAGGTCATAATTGGAAGAGTTTTACAAAACATATCTTAGAATTGGAAGGTATACGGCCTTCAATGTCCGATATTTTAAGTAGAGAACGTTTACTAAAAACAAAAATAAGAAATGTAACTGATTGCAATGTATTAGATGAAAACCCCCTTGGTAGAGCTATGCTTTATCCCGCAGTGGGATTTTTTTATTGCGCAGAAGAAGTAACAACCAGTAAAAATATCTGGAAAGAAATTATGGCAAACGTTGCAAATTTAGTCACACCAGGTGGTTATTTTTTTATTGCAGCTTTAAAAGAAACTGACCACTATATCATTTTTTCTGATAATGGCAGAGAAGAAAAACTCCCTACTGCATTCTTAAGAGTTGAGGATTTTTCAAATCTACTACCACAGCTTGGTTTTGATTTAAATAACACCATTATCGAAACATGTGAAACTCCAGATCAAATTGAACATGGAATCAATGGCGTTATTTTAATTTCTGCTCAAAAACAAAAACTACTTTAATTTTCTAAAAAACTTGAAAAGACTACCAATTCTAATAAAGAATGAAATAATAAAAATACAAAGGAAAAATATTATTGGTCTAAATTTTTTTCGAGTCGACTCAACTACATCAGAGATATCCATATCTAAGCCAAGCATAGCAATTCCAGTTCCATATTGATCAAAAATTGGGGCACTAGCTGATATAAATGTTCCCCACTTATCGGTAGAAAAATCCTTGTTTGCTATTGGATATTTGAATGCATCTGTCTTCATATATGAATCAAAATTTGAAACATCATAATATGTACCAGGAGGCACAATTTCTTCTAAATTTGTGTCGCCTATATTTGGTAAATAATAATTTGATTCTGCATCAGCTACAAATTGATACAATGTTTTATCTTTCGTTGGTCTAAAAATATAAGCATATTTAATCTGACTATTTCCATTTTTTATCTCGTTTAATAAATTAAATACTCTCTGATATTCGCTAGTTTTCATATCTCTCACAAATTGAAGATTTTCCAAATCTTTTGCATTAATCTGACTAGATGCAGTAATTGCAACTGACATTAACCTCAATGCTATTTCCTCCTTTACTATATTTAAAGTATAGAAATACAACCCGTATGTTATACAAAGTGCAATCACCATGCATGATGTGATGGATAACATAAGACTCTTACTCAAGAAAAATTCCCGAAGACCAGATGCTGTCCTCGTCTTTAATGGAACAATATCTTCAGTATTCTGTTCATCATTACTCCCTCCTTTATACTCATCCCACAACGACTCAAAAATTATCCTTTCAGACTGAACCAAATGTGGGAAGTTAATGAAATATGCTTTCTGTTCCTGATGATTAATACATGCGAAAACATTGCCCGCAATAACCTGTTCAAAGAGAAATGGATATTTTTCCTCCGGGATTAATACTGTTTTTCTATATTCAAATACATCCCTAGATTGAAACCTTCTCCCAAGCGAAGAATTACTGGTTATTACACGAGAAAAAACCTCTTTCTTGCGTCGCTTGCGGAAAAAATCCACTCGAAAATCTCTCAATGGATCTTCCTCTTCTTTATATTGTATAGGTATGTAATGTAGCAGTTCACCTTCTGCAAGATCTAATAATTTTAAATACGCTCTCTGTATCCCATCAAAACCCTCAAAGTATTCCATGTCTGGTCTATCTTTTTCCACAATTATAGACTCTATATACGATTCAAAATCATCATGACGACGAGTGAGCTGGTCCTTCTTTCTTCCCATATCCTGTCGCACCCACTCACGAACAGCCTCAATAGAGGCCAAAACATACTTGGGAGTTCCGTTAATCACTTCTTTTGAAATAATTTTCTTACGAAGAAGTTTCTTACACGATTGATCTAAGACTCCTGTACTTTTACCTGTTTTACTAGCCATTTCCCTCAGCGTGAGCGCAGTCCCCTCTAAGAGTCTGCGTAGCACGAGTATTTCGGTAGCTGTAAAACCAGTATCTTTGAGATACTCTTCGATATGGATAGGAAGTCCTGTCATTGGAAACATGTACTCTACACTACATTCTCATAATGTAAATATATCTTTTCATGGTTTTCTTACATACATGTAAGTACTTTTTAGCTTAAATAAGCCAAAAAATCCGTTCTTTTATAAAAAGAACGAATGAATTTACTTTCCAGTATTTGACTTAAAAAAATTTATTGTATATTCATATTTGTATGATAAAGTATGCTTTCATGAATGTATTCCCATCTAGCATCGAGGTACTTCTAACGGAAGCAGGATTTACCTCTACCGAGGTTTTAATCTTAAAAAGACTACTAGAAGATCAATCTCTCACCTTGCGTGAGTTAGCCGCAAAAACGGGAAAAAGCACAGGTGTGCTGGACCAATCTCTGAAGAAGTTACTCAAAAAGAACATTGTGGCGAAAGAGATTGTGAACGAGAAGCCAAAATACACACTCCATTCTTTACAATCCATTACAAATTGGATTGAGAAACATACCCAAGAACAGCAGGAAATGATTCTTCGCAGGCACAAAAATTTTGAAGCATTCGTGTCATCATTAGAATTGGAAAAGAATCGTCCCAATATTGAGTATTTTGAAGGTCTAGAGGGCATGCAACAGGCATATCGTAAACTCTTAGATTCTGGTCATGAAATGCTGCATTACATTCCAGAAAGTGGATTTCATGAAGATGAATCTATGAAAAACTTTAATGTGCAATATTTTCGAGAAAGAAGACAGAGAGGAATTTTTTCACGAGTTATTGCGCATAATACTCCTCTGGGTCGTAGGTATCAGTCGAGAGATCCTTTTGAGTATCGGCAAACTCTTTTGGTGCCAGAAGGCGATCATCCATTTATGACCGAAAGAATACTCATTGGTCACGACATTGCCTGTTTTAACTACCAGAAGAAACAGGCTTCTTTATTACATTATGCAGAACTAGCAGAGGCCGAGCGTGGCATATTTGAAATGATTTGGAATAGTGAAGGAAGACCAATTGATACATCTCTTGCTACATCGCAATCTGTAAACAGTCAAAAGAAGTCAAAAAAAATAGTGCCAGTCTTTACGGAAACGGTTTCAAGTCTACGGGAATTTTTTCTCAGTAAAACTAGCATTGCCATGCTGATCACTCTCGCCACAGTTGCTGCAGGAGCTACCTTATTTTTAGAACAATATTCTTCAACGCTTAACTTTAAAAGAATGCAGGACAAAGTTCTTTCCATTGCCACTACTGGTGTTCTTGGTATTGATGCTGAAGCTGTAGAAGCTCTACAGTTGCAAGATGACTGGCAAAAACCTGAATGGCCAACGGTAGTCAATCAGCTGAAAGAAATACGCGAAAGTAACAGTAATATTATCTTTGTGTATGTATACAGAAAATCTGCACACGATCCCAATCAATTAGAATTTGTAGCAGACTCACATTCCATAAATCCATTTGCAAATACAGATGATAATCCTTCAAACAATGTAGATGTAGACAAGAATGGTGTCATAGACTCCGTGGATGTACTGCAATGGCCTGGACAGGAGTATCCGACTCCACCAGACAATGTCGAAATTTTCAAAGCGTTGAGTGAACCAATTGCTACTTCCAATTTTTATGAAGATGATTGGGGTAAAATGATTACAGGATACGCACCAATACGCACTAAAGATGGAAACACTATTGGCGTCCTAGCTGTTGATATGAAAGCAGATCGCCTCGAAGAATTAAACAAAGCGACATTTAAACCAATCCTCTACTTCTTCTATCTTTTTGCATCTTTCATCATCGCCAGATTTATCGCGTTTCATGGTATAGCATTCTGGCATGTACGGCATCGCAGTACGCAAAAGAAGTAATTGGTGCTTCTACCAAGAAACCAAACACTACTTCACCAATTCATACGTCTCTTTACTGATCAATCCCTCGTGGAAGAGTCGCTTGGCATCTTTCTCGAAAGTAATCATTCCCTTGTCTGCACTGGTTTGCATGGCAGATTTAAGCTCTTGGAGACGACTATCACGGATAATGTGTGCCACTGCAGGGGTATTCACAAGAATTTCTCGCTGTGCCACGCGTCCACCTCCCTCTTTCGGCAAGAGGCGCTGTGCCACCACAGCACGCATAGAAAGGGATAGCTGTGTACGAACCTGCTGCTGCTGGTGAGGTGGGAATACATCCACAATACGATCCACAGCCTGTACAGCATTGGGGGTGTGGAGAGTTCCAAAGATTAAGTGACCTGTTTCTGCCAAAGTGAGTGCTGCAGAAATCGTCTCGAGATCGCGCATTTCTCCCACCATGATGATATCTGGATCTTGGCGAAGAACACGGCGCAAAGCCTCTTCGAAGGAAAAGAAGTCTGTACCAAGCTGTCTCTGTCGAATCACTCCCTTTCCTACTGGGAACATAAATTCGATGGGATCTTCCAGTGTGATGATGTTGGTAGCACGTTGTTCGTTGATATGCTGAATCATAGCAGCAAGCGAAGTAGACTTACCTGCTCCTGTTGGACCCGTAAAGAGAATAAGACCATCGTGCAAATCGCACATTTCTTCTATTACTTCTCCCACTTGAATATCCTTCAAATTGGGAATTTCTACAGGAACAATACGAGCAGCAAGACCAAGATTGCCACGCTCATAGTGACAGTTGATACGCAAACGAACACCATTCTTGATTCCGTATGACACATCAATCTCTCGTGCTTCTTTGAGTTCTGCATAGCGCTTATGACCCAAAACAGCTTCTATAAACTGCTCCGCTGCATCTGCAGTAATCGCCTGCTTACTTTGCGAAAGCAATTCGCCATCAATACGAAAGAGAACTGGACTTCCTACCACAAGGTGAACGTCGGATGCACCTGCTTCGTAAGCCTGTTGGAAAACAGAATCTGGTGTGGATGACATATGGTTATTATATCAGATTTATAGCATTAAAGCAAGTTACTACTGCGGATACTTAAAGAAATGTCTCTAGGTAGGCAAAATCGCGTATTGCCCTCATCCCCGTCCCTTCTCCCCAACAGGGAGAAGGGCGCACTATTTCACGAATACGCACTATTGGTTCAATAATAGTGCTCCCTCTCCCGTCACGGGAGAGGGTTGGGGTGAGGGCAGGAGCCTCAATCCTCCGGCGTCTCCTTACAAAGTGCAATCACAGCTCTGCAGAGCTTCTCTGCTGCTTCTTCATCGAGTCCCCTCTCTGCAATCTCTTCCATCCAGTAAGCAACTGTATCGTTGATAGATTCTCCTATATTGGTATCTTCCTTCATGCGCGTACAAAGATTTGCACGTTCGGTGAGCAGATCGATGAGCTTGGCATCGATCTTCTCGAGTAACTCCTGTAATTCATCAAGTACTACTGTCATGGCGCTGAATGTTGCCGGAGTATCACGATATTGCAATTGACAGATTGTATGGGAGATAAATAGATCTACAAACACATATTCTCTTTACATTGGTAAATGGCCGTACGAAAAGAAAAAAACGAAATTTCACCATGGTGAATTTTCAGAATTTTTTACGCTCCATATTATGGGAAATAATTGTCTAGCCACCATGACGCCTACACCAAGCATGCACATCTTCTGGTTTGAGAAAGAGTGGAAAAAATGCTGGCATGGCCATGAACCACCAAATTGCTAAGAAAAGTGTGATGAATGTATGAAAGAGTGTCGCAGTGATAAATGCATAGACACGAAACCTCGGAACCCAGAATGCGATGGGAATGGTGTACTCCCAAGCTTTCACAATCCAGTTGAGTACGTCGTACCACTGCATAGAAAAATTGAGTCGAGCAAACCAGAACGCCAGAGGTGTTCCCCAAATACCTACAAAGGAATGTGCAAGAATTTCTCCAGACTGCCAATCTGGCAGATAGGACTTCTGTAAGCCAACAATGAGGTATGTCATTGTGACTTGAATAGTGAGGATACGAGTAGGAAGAATACTTACAGGTTCCCAGGCACGCCACGATCCTTTCTTCTGCTTCATTCTCCAAGAGTACGTTCTATCTGCACCACTCAAGAGAAGCACAAGAAGTGTAAAGAAAAATATGCGACCGTACGATGTATGAAAAAGATAGAGCGTGAGTTGCCAGTAATACAGAAAGAGAAGAAGAAAGACGACGATAAAAAATCTCATACGATACCCTAGCGTGATTCCAATCAACGCAAGAATCGAACAGGAAAAAATGATCCGAGCAATGAGAGGATCGGGAGGCATGATAATCCACTGAGGCAGTATGGATGACTCAAACAAAAATTTTGGAATCACCAATCCACTCCTCGATGCCAACATATCGATGTGCCATGCATGAGGAATGGTGTAGAGAAGCAAAAAAATACCGAGTGCAATGCGTAAGATTGCCAATGCATGTGGTGGTACTTGTCTGCACCACCAGGTATCCCATCGTTGAAGGAGTACAGAAAGAGTCATCAGATATCGGTAAGAAACTGACGCGTGCGAAAGAGATCTTGATTATCTTGATAGTAATCTACTACCGAGAGTGGCCAAGTATCCCAGTAGAGTCGAATTGCCGAATATTCCCTCCCCTGCCCCGCTTCCAAGCGCTTTACTTGCCTGGCAAGCTCTTTGTAACGCTGTTCTAAAATTCCTTCATCTTGGAGAGAAAAACCTACCATAGTCATACGTACAATCCTCTGTGCACGAAGAAAGGGAACGTACGGACGAAGATCGATCACCTCCCACTCACCAGTACTATTCAAGCCTCCTACTGTGAGACCATCTGCTTCGCGTGGTGTGCTCTCATACGGAGCCATCATACCGCAACTAAAAAACGTGATGGGTCCTGGAATGAATGGAAGTGAAACTCGTGCAAACGTAAAAAGAACACCAGAGAGAGTGACAAAGATATACCCGATAATCGCAAGGTGTTGCAAAATGCGCTGAAGAGTCACAGATATATGGTAGCAGGCTAGAAAGTTTCACCATAGCGCTTACATCCTTCCTTAATAAAGTGTGTCGCCTTGAAAAAATTCCGTTACGCATCTTGGTGCAGCCCTCACCCCGCCCCTTATCCTCCTACGTCCGCCTCGGCGGACTTCGGAGGATAAACGGGGCACCCCTCTCCCGATTCGGGAGAGGGGAAGTCCGCCATAAGCGGACGGGGGTGAGGGCTGCAGTACCGCAAATGAAGCAAAACATGCTATCATACCTCTATGGAGCGCCAACAAGCCGCAGACCGTATTGCCAAGCTAAAAGAGGAAATCTGGAAGCTAAACCGAGCCTATTTTATTGAAAATAGAACAGATGTATCCGAAGACGTGCGAGACTCCCTCAAGCAAGAGCTCATCAAGCTGGAAGCTGAATTTCCAGAGTTGATAACACCAGATTCTCCTACGCAGCGCGTGGGCGCACCACTGGATGGTAGGCTTCCCAAAGTTCGACATATTACTCAAAAGGAATCGTTGATGGATTCTTTCTCGGAAGAAGAATTGCATGATTGGGTAGAACTGATGCAACGATCTCTCGGCGAAATGGAAAAAGAGTTTGCATTTGAATGTGAATTGAAAATAGATGGCCTCAATATTTCTCTCGTGTATCAAAAGGAACAAGATGGCATGTACTCTCTGTTACGAGCACTCACTCGAGGAAATGGTATAGAAGGAGAAGATGTGACACATACCGTGCGAACTATTGAATCAATTCCTCTCAGCTTCAAATTGCCAGCAGGTATGACTGCACCAGAGACGATCGAAATTTCTGGGGAAGTGTTCATGCTCAAGAAATCTTTGGAGAACTTGAATACTGGTCTTTCCAAAGAAGATCAGTTTGCCAACCCACGTAATGCCGCTGCAGGATCGGTACGACAGTTGGATCCTTCTATTGCAGCGAGTAGAGATTTACGAATGTACTGCTACGGACTGAATACCAACACTGCAGATGCTCTTGGTCTCAAGACACAGAAGGAACTGATGCAGTTTTTGGATACTATCGGCATGCCTATCAACAAAGATTATTCTGTATGTACTACCCTAAAAGACGTACAAAATCTCTACGCAGCATTTCAAAAGAAACGAGAGGCTTTGCCGTACGATATTGATGGACTGGTCATCAAAATCAACGACCGGCGTCTGCAACATGACTTGGGCTCTACCGCCAAAGCACCACGTTGGGCACGAGCCTACAAATTTCCTGCAGAACAGAAGACCGCTCACATTATCGATATCCAGTTGCAAGTAGGAAGAACAGGAGCAATTACACCAGTTGCCATCTTGAGTCCTACACAACTTGCTGGCACCACTGTCACGAGAGCCACCCTACACAATGCAGACGAAATTGAACGACAGGATGTACGCATAGGCGATACCGTTATTCTGCAGAAAGCAGGAGATATCATTCCCGAGGTAGTAGAAGTTCTCACAAATTTGCGACCAGATGGTTCCATTCCCTTCCACTTCCCAGAGCACTGTCCTAGTTGTTCTACCAGCTTGGTGCGACCAGAGGGCGAAGCAGTACACCGTTGCCCCAATTCCAAATGTGGCGCTGTGCGACAGGAAAAAATTGAGCACCTGGTTTCGCGCTATGCCTTCAACATAGAAGGTCTTGGAAAAGAAACGATAGAAGTGTTGATTCAAGAGAAACTGGTGAGTGACCCTGCAGATATTTTCTTCCTTCGGTACGAAGATCTGTTTGCGTTACCACTTTTTAAAGAAAAGAAGACGGAGAAAATTCTCACAGCGATCGAAGAGGCAAAACTGATTCCACTGGATCGATTTCTCTACTCACTTGGCATCCGACATATCGGTAGAGAAACTGCAGAAGTGATCGCCAATTGTGTCGCCTGGCCAGTGACCAAATTAACCAAAGAACAGAAGAAAGATGTTGGAATGCAGGCAACACTCTTTGCAACAACAGAAGAGATAGAAGTAGAAGGTATTACTATGGCTTCCATCTGCACTACTCTTCAACAATCGAGCGAAGAAGACTTAGCCCAACTCGATGGCATTGGTTCGGTAGTGGCAGCTTCTCTCTTGGATTGGATACACGAAGAAGACAATCGGGCTCTCCTCCATAAGCTAGAGCACGGAGGCGTCTTGGCAATACAATCGAAGGGAAGCCACGCACCACAAGTATTTACAGGCAAAACATTTGTCCTCACAGGAACATTGCCAACGCTGAGCAGAGAACATGCAAAAGCAATGATTAAAGAACGAGGAGGAAAAGTAAGTTCCTCTGTAAGTAAGCAAACAGCATACGTACTAGCGGGTGAAGACCCTGGAAGTAAATTTGATAAAGCAAATGAACTGGGAGTGGAGGTGATTGATGAAGAAGCGTTTATGAAATTGATAGATTGATCTGTGAATAGTGTATAGTTGTTCGTTTTTAGTTTTTCGTTAGGAGTGAACAAACGAACAACGAAAAACTAGTAACCAGCAACTCGAAACCCGTAACCAGCAACCCGTCACCCGTCACTCTAAATTCCCAACTCCTCTTTCACTCTCGCAATGACATCCTTGAGTGGAGTCTGTGACTTGATGAAGTATTCATCTGCACCTAGTTCTTTCGCCTTTATGGCGTCATCTTGTCCACCAAGATTTGTGAGTACAAATGCAGGTGTTGCCTCATTGGGTGTTCCCTTCATGGCTGCAAGAACATCAAAACCAGACTTCTCCGGCATAACGAGATCTACAAGCATGCAATCTACTTTTTCTTGCTGAACCAAGCTGATGCATGCCGCACCATCTGCGCATGTGACGACGCGCACACCAAGACCATCACACTTCTTTTTGAGTGCGGCCATAATTGCCGAGTCATCTTCTGCGATGAGAACTGTTTTTTGTATTGTCACGTAGACAGTATAGCAGAAACATGTTTAGGAGACAATCTTTATTAAACGTATCAAAGGTATGAAATTTCGAAGTTGATTGAGTGATTCTCTGCCAAGTGTATACTGCGTTTACCCTTCCTTCTTTCCAATGTCCATTACTCATAAGAAATCTAGCGAACATCGTCCCAATGTTCTTTCCGCTGTATTTCACCTCTTTCACTTTGTCCCATTTATCATCGCGCTCACAACAATCATGTGCATGTTTGGCGCTACAAAGTATGTGATGAGAAGCACAGAATCTTCGGAAGGCTCTGGAACGCCGCAAATTATTCAAGATGGTTTACGCGATGTAGATGCAACTACTATCGAACGTGCACAGTTGCATATTGCTCGGTACTCGTATCTCAATGAGAAAAATGCACTGAAAAGAGAAGATCTGTTTCGACAAATCTGGACCTACAATGCACTCATTCTTGCAAGTGGACTTATGCTCATCCATGTGACCAAAGGAAAGAAGCTTGCATAAGCTATACCCAGGCAAATGTAGTTTACTCCAAACATCTTCGTGTCCGCTGCATATGTCTGCCTGTCAACCATAGTCAGCCTGAGCTTCCTTTTGTCATCTTGAACAAGCCTGTCCTCAGTTTACCT
>CAZLFU010000005.1:0-28834 GCA_964558895.1 uncultured Candidatus Peribacteria bacterium | reverse complement strand
TTATCCATTATAGCGATGGCGAGAAGCGATATATTCTTTGCCCAGAAGGATTGAAAGTAGGGGATTCTGTCGTATCTGGTGAACGCACGAAGGTCAAACTCGGAAATCGTATGCAGTTGCAGCATATTCCTCAGGGGTACAAAATTTACAATATTGAACTTTCGCCTGGATCTGGTGGATCCATCGTTCGTAGTGCTGGCACCTCTGCAACACTTGTTGGATTTGACGAAAATGACTACGCCATCATTCAGCTGCCAAGTAACGAAGTACGCAGAGTGCGCAAGGAGTGTTGTGCAAGCATTGGTACAGTGAGCAATCCAGAACATAGTTTGATTCGCATAGGAAAAGCAGGTCGTATGCGCTGGCTCGGTCGTAGACCGCAAGTGCTTGGTAAATCTATGAACGCAGTTGACCACCCACATGGAGGAGGAGAAGGACATGCGCCAATAGGACTCAAAGCGCCAAAGACTCCATGGGGAAAGAAGGCAATCGGAGTAAAAACACGTAAGCGCACCAAGCCATCAAAGTCACTCATTATTCGTTCTCGTTTGCGCAAGAAGCGTAAGCGTTAATCTTCCTTTTTCCTATGTCTAGATCCCTCAAGAAAGGCCCATACATTCATCCAAGACTTCTTAAAAAAGTTATGAAGATGATTGAAACTGGTGATAAGAAGATCATCAAGACATGGTATCGCGACTGTGATATTCCACCAGAGTTTGTAGGGTTCACTTTTGCCGTACACAACGGAAAAGACTTCCTGCCTGTGTATGTAACCGAGCAGATGGTTGGACATAAACTGGGTGAATTCTCCTGGACTACCAAATTTAAGATCCATGGTGGAAAAATGGCAGATGCTCAAACTAAAGTTGTTAAGTAATTCCTTCTATTCGTTCTCATGAAAGCTTCTCTTCGCTCCGTCCGCATTGCTCCTAAGAAGGCCAATCTTGTTGCCAAGATGGTCCGCGGCTTGCCTGTAGAAGAAGCACGAGATGTACTCCTTCATACGAATAAGAAGGCAGCGCGTTTGCTCGATGAACTCATCAAATCTGCAGTTGCCAATGCAACAAACAACGAAAATCAGCTTGTGAGTGGTCTCATCGTAAAGACGATTGTGGTCAACAAAGCTCAGGCGTTTCACCGAGGAGTTCCCATGGCACGCGGTCGCGTTCGCCCAATGCGCAAATTCTTAAGTCACATTCATGTGACACTGGGTGTTTTACAAGATGAAGAGGATGTATCTTCTTCCAAGAAGGAAACTGTGAAAAATGAGAAGGAAAAGAGCACAAAAGCTTCACAAACTACAAAAACTCCTGTAAAAAGTGAAGCAGCAAAGGGTTCGAAGGGAAAGTCCACATCCAAGAAGGATGATACGGAAACTACCTCTTCCAACTCTCTATCCGCTGTAGCTGCAAAAACTTCGGTCAAAGCTACTTCTTCCTCCAAAAAATAATGGGTCAAAAAGTGAATCCCAACGGCTTCCGACTCGGGTTTACAACAACCTGGCCGAGTACGTGGTTTGCAAAAAGTGGTCGCAAGTACCGCGATCTTTTTTTGCAGGACACATTAATTCGTCGCTATGTTCGCGAAAAACTTAAAGATGCTGGTATTAGTAGTATCACTATCGATCGCAACAAAAAGATCTCTGTTGTCATTCATACGAGCAAGCCAGGCGTTGTGATCGGTAAGCAAGGGGCAGCAATTGAGGTGCTTTCACAAGAATTGCAAAAGAAGTTTGGTGGAAGTTTCGAAGTGAATATTCAAGAAGTTCGCAATCCAGATATCGATCCAGAAGTGATTGCAGAGACAATCCAAGGGCAGATTCAACGTCGTATGCCCTATAGACGTGCATCCAAGATGGCGATAGAAAAAGCAATGCAGGCAGGAGCCAAGGGAGTGAAAATTGCTATTTCTGGGCGCTTGAACGGTGCGGAAATTGCGCGAAGTGAGTTTTTTAAAGATGGCAACATTCCACTGCAAACTTTGCGTGCGAATGTGCGGATGTCACGACGCCACGCAGTGACGACGTATGGAACGATTGGTATTAAAGTATGGATTTATACAGGAATGGTCTTTAAGAAAGTACAACAAGTTCAGTCTTCTTCTCTTACGCTTTAATTCCTCTGCATCATGCTAGAACCCAAGAAAATCAAGTATAGGAAGCACCATCGCAGACGCGGAGCGTTTAGCGGCAAGCCCGCGCGTGGACACATGCTTGCAAAGGGGACCGTTGGCTTAAAGGCTCAAACTGGCGGAGAGCTTACCGCTCGTCAGATCGAAGCTGCACGTCGTGCAATGACACGTAGCGTGCAACGAGGAGGAAATATTTGGATTCGTGTCTTCCCTCAAACGCCTGTGACAAAAAAAGCAGCAGAGGTACCCATGGGATCCGGAAAAGGATCTCTGGAATACTATGCAACTGTCATCAAACCAGGAATGATTCTTTTCGAGATGGATGGTTTACCAGAAGCTGCGGCTCGCGAAGCATTGGAGCTTGCGGCCTACAAATTGCCTTTTAAGACAAAAGTTGTTACCCGTATTGGACACTGATGGCTGACAAAACCACTATCGACGAGCTTCTTAAGTTGCCAGTGAAAGATCTGCGCCGTGAAATCCTCTCTCAACAGATGATTGTTGCGAGGTTGCGTATTACGACGCAAATGCAGAAAGAGAAGAATACAGCCAACTATGTTCATGAGCGCAAACAACTTGCTCGCATGAAAACTGCGCTCACAAAAAAGATGACAGACGAGTTGTCTGTTCCTAAAGGAGATAGTACAGTTTCCGCTCTCGAAAGTTCTTCCAGTACAAAGAGGAAATCTACTTCCCGTACGAAAAAGTCATGAGAACGAAAAATGGCATCATTACATCGGCCAAAATGACAGGAACTGTGATAGTGACTGTGCATCGTAGTATTTTCCATCCTAAGTACAGAAAGCGTTACCGTATGAGTAAGAAGTTTGCCGCAGATACCAATGGTTTGGATTTGCATGAAGGGGATCTCGTTACTATTACAGAATGCAAACCCATTAGTAAAAGTAAGCATTTCCTCGTTACAGAAATTCTGGAAAAGGCTCCAAATGTAGGAGTACTTGCAGATGAGGAAGGTGTAGAGAAGGTGTTGCATAAAGAAAAGAAATCTACTGTATCCGAAGAAATATCTGTACCTGGTTCTCCACAACGCACATGATCCAGATGCAATCTATGTTAAATGTGGCTGATAACACTGGTGCAAAGAGCGCCATGTGCATCAAGGTACTTGGCGGATCACGTCGAAGATACGCACACGTTGGCGATGTCATTATTGTGGCAGTAAAAACTGCTACGCCACGTGGTACTGTTGCGAAGAAGTCTGTGCAGAGAGCGGTAATTGTTCGTACCATTGCTGCCACTCGTCGCAAAGATGGCAGCATCATTCGTTTTGATGATAATGCATGTGTGATTGTAGGAAAGGATGGACTTCCGCGCGGTACGCGAGTGTTTGGTCCAGTAGCAAGGGAGTTGCGCGTAAAGGGTTATCAAAAAATTGTTTCTCTTGCCCCCGACGTACTATGAAAATCCGTGCTGGAGACGAAGTCGTCGTCATCACTGGCAAGGACAAGGGAAAAACGGGAGCAGTACTCAAGGTACTTCCTATCACGAGTCGCGTGGTTGTCTCTGGTATCAACATGCGTACCAAGCATGTCAAAGCCAGACCAAATCAAGCGGGGCAGCGTATACAATTTGAGGCAAGTTTGCATGTGAGCAACGTCATGATTATCGATCCAAAAACGAAGAAGCGCACGCGTGTAGGATACAAAATTGATGACAAAAAGAAGAAGGTCCGCATCGCGAGAAAAAGTGGAGAGGTGATCAAAATTTCCAAAGTTTCCAAAAAGGCTCCATCTACCGACGCAAAGGCGAAGAGGACTGTAGCTGCAGATGCAACAAAGAAGACAGAGACCAAGAAGGATACTCTTACAGCATCTACAAATGATACTGCAGATAAGAAGTCTCCATTCTGGAAGAAGCTTGGCTTTGGAGCAGAGGCAGTGATGGAAGCTGAGGTGAAGGAAGGATCACATATGGCAGAAGATCATAGTGTTCCAGATCAAGCACAGCGTACGAGTTCACGTTCTCATTCTCGCGGTAAATAAGCATGTTCCAATTACACTTATCATAAATGGCATACGAGACACTCCACGACCGGCTACGAGGTTCCATTCGTAAAGAATTGAGCAAAGAACTTGGTATCAAAAATATTCATGCTTTGCCACGTCTTTCCAAAGTGATTGTGAGTGCTGGTATCAGTAAGACTAAAATGGATAGCAAAGAGATGCATGAATATGTTGCAGAATCTCTTGCGAAGATTACTGGTCAGAAGCCAGTTCTTACCAAGGCCAAGAAGGCTATTTCCAACTTCAAGACTCGCAAAGGTCTAGTAGTGGGAGCAATGGTGACATTGCGCGGAAAGCAGATGGAACAATTCCTCGATCGTACAATCAGTTATGTATTACCACGTGTTCGCGATTTCCGCGGACTTCCAACCAAGTTGGATGGTCATGGTAATTACTCCATTGGCCTTCGAGATCATTCTATTTTTCCAGAAGTACCGCCTCCAGATGCAAAGCAAATTTTTGGTTTGCAGATTCAGATTGTGACGACAGCGAAGAATGACGAGCAGGCGCGAATTCTCCTCAAACAGATAAACGTGCCCTTCCGTCCAACCAAGGCAGAAATGGCAAAAAACGCGGGGAACTCCGTTGAGAATTCTATTCAAAAGAACGATACTATTTAACAACTTTTTCTTTTTCATGGCTCGCACAGCTCTCAAAAATAAGCAAAGGAACCAACTCGAGGCCTACCTTAGAGCCAAAGCTGAAGGTCGTAAGCCCAAGTTTCCTACCAGAATTTACAATCGCTGCAGTCTCTGTGGTAGAAGACATGGTTTTATGCGCTTCTTCGGCATCTGTCGTATTTGCTTCCGCGAGCTTGCCAGCAATGGTGAAATTCCCGGTGTTACCAAATCTTCCTGGTAATTTTCTTTCTCTCTAGAAATGACGTACGTAAACGACCCCATTGGCGACCTCCTTACTCGCATACGCAATGCGCAGCATGTGAACAAAAGTGAGTGCTTGGTTCCAAGCTCCAAAATGAAGATGCAGATCTGCGAACTTTTGAAGAAAGAAGGATGGATTGCAGATGTATCCATAGAAGGAGAAGAGCCAATGCAATACATGCGTATCCGCTTCTCGGATGAAAAGCAAAAACTTACACTTACACGTGTTAGCAAACCTGGACGACGCGTGTATGCCAAACATACCGAATTAAGACCCATCCTCAATGGATTTGGAATTGCCATTCTTACCACCAGCCAAGGCTTGATGACCGATGTACAAGCGCGCAAGAAAAGTGTTGGTGGAGAAATTCTTTGCACCATCGCCTAATGTCTAGAATTGGAAGCAAATCAGTGGCCATCCCTTCCGGAGTTACCGTAGAACTCCGTGGAAATACTGTTGTCGTAAAAGGTTCCAAGGGGGAACTCACCTACGATCTCTTACCAGAGGTGAAAGTACAGATCGAAGGTAATGCTGTAACGGTGACACGCGCAGAGGAAAGTGATAACGCACGTGCACGCCATGGTCTTACACGTCAGCTCATCAACAATATGGTGCTTGGTGTGAGTACAGGGTTTGAAAAGAAGTTAGAAATTATTGGAGTGGGATACAAAGCGCAAGTCAAAGGACAAGTGTTGGGATTGAGTTTGGGGTTCTCTCATCCGGTAGATTTTCCAGTTCCGAAAGGAATCGAAATCACACAGGAGGAAAAGAACAAGAATATCATCGTCATCCGTGGTATCGACAAGCAGCTTGTTGGTCAGGTTGCATCGGATATTCGTAGCTACCGTCCACCAGAACCATACAAGGGTAAAGGTATTCGCTACATCGATGAACACGTTCGACGCAAACCAGGAAAATCCGCTGCTAAATCTGCATAATCTTCTTTTATTTCTCTTATCATGTCTCTTCCAAAGAAAGTATACGATCGGCTCGCTCGCAAGAGGCGCATTCGCGCTCGCATTCTTGGTACATCCGCACGTCCACGCTTAAGCGTGTTCCGTTCTCTACGAAGTATTTCTGTGCAGCTGATTGATGATGAGTCTGGAAAGACGATTGTATTTGCAAGTACAGTAGAGGCGAAGGCAAAGCCTACAAAAGAAGGTGCAAAGAAACTTGGTGAATTACTCGCTAAAAAAGCAAAAGAAGCCAAAATTACAACTGTAGTGATGGATCGCAATGGGTACAGATATCATGGTCGTATCCAAGAGCTCGCAGATGCTGCACGTGCAGCGGGTCTTACCTTCTAATCGTCTCCCAAATTTTCATTGTATGTCCAAAACTTCCCGTCCAGACCGCAAGAAATCCGATAGGCGTGCTCGTGAGCCAAAAGAGTACGAAGAGACCACACTCGCAGTGGATCGCGTCACTCGTGTGGTGAAAGGAGGACGTCGTATGCGTTTCCGTGCGGTGGTGGTTGTAGGAAACAAGCGTGGGAAAGTTGGTATAGGAACGGGCAAGGCGGCAGAAGTTCAAGTAGCAGTACAGAAGGCAACGAAAGATGCCAAAGGTAACATGATTCATGTGCCGATTGTGAACGATACTATTCCTCATGAGGTTAATACAAAGTTTAAAGCTGCTCGCATTCGCTTGCTTCCTGCTAGCGATGGTACTGGAGTTATTGCAGGTGGCGCTCTTCGTGTAGTGCTAGAACATGCAGGAGTAAAAAATGTACTTTCCAAGCGGTATGGCACCAATAATAAATTGGTGAATGCACAAGCGGTCATGCAAGCTTTGGGGTTACTACGTGGTACTACTTCTGTAGTAGTAGAAGAGGTAGTAGAGAAGAAGGAAGAAGTATTGATTACTGATCAAGGCAGAGAAGCAGCACAGGATGCAGAGGCTTTGGAAAAAGAACAGCTGCAGGTGAAAGAGGTTTCGAGAGGGGATATTGAAGATGGCTCTTTGAAGGCTTGAGAGAGTTCGAAGAATTCAGGGAATTCAGAGATCTTTTGTGATAGGTTTTTATCTCTGAATTCCCTGAAATCCCTATAATCCTTGAATTCCCTGTAATCCCTATAATCCTTGAATTCCCTGTAATCCCTGAAATCTCTTTTTTTACGTGTGATATACTCTATCCAATGAAACCTGCTCTCCTCATCCTTGCACAAACAGGCTATCAAGACATTGAGCTAGCAGGAACGAGAGATGCATTATTAGAAGCAGGATTTACCATTTTGCTTGCAAGTGATCATATTGGAGAGTGCACTGGAAAATTTGGTGGGTCCGAACAAGCGCAGGTTGCACTCAAAGATATACAGGTTACAGATTATGATCGCATTGCATTTATAGGTGGACCAGGAGCAAGCGCATTAGCAGAACATCCAGAGGCTTTACGTATTGCCAACGAGACAGCACGTGCCAATATTCCTCTTGGTGCTATCTGCATAGCGCCAACTATTCTTGCAAAAGCACACGTACTAGAAGGGAAAAAAGCGACCGTGTGGGATAAAGATGGCGTACAGAAAGATCTTCTCGAAGAATACGGAGCAGAGTACACAGGAGACTTGGTCACAGTGGATGGGTTGATAGTGACAGGAAACGGGCCAGAAGCTGCCGAAGAATTTGGCAAGACATTGGTGGCTTTGTGAGGGCACTGCCCTCACCCTCGATCCCTCTCCCGTAACGGGAGAGGGAAGCTCTGTAAATAGCATACAAGCTGTTTATCTTACTTTGAGCTCCCTTCCTCCTGTCATCCTGAGCGAAGTCGAAGGATGGGAGGATGAGAGTAATCAATCAAACTTCAATCTTCCAAAATTGAGTACTGGAATTCTCGCTTATGCCCTGGTTAACTCCGGATCATTATGCTGCATTTATAGCTTGAATGAGTTGCTCGAGTCGAGGAATGAGTTCTTCGTCAACTTCAGTAACGTATTTCATCTCTCGCAAAGGAGTCCATTTTTTGTGAAATTCATGCCCTTGCTTGAGAAGCGTAAAATAATCACGGATGTATTCGAGAAGTTCAGATTTATCCTTCCAAGTATAAGGTACTTTTTCGTGTGTTGTGGGGTCTGGAACACAATATGGATCAAGTAGAAATCTACATAATTCTTGTTGATCATAGGCATATTTCTTCCCTTCTAATGTTGCAGAAAATCTTTGAATTGCATTTGTAACTTCAGGAGAAAGCATAGCTTGAGGCTACTGATCTAAGATTGGGCAGTCAATATTACTCAAACTTTAGTCTTCCAAAATCTAGCACCCAGATATCTTTGTAGATGCCAATTCCCACTTCATCAAACTGTGTTTGCAAAATATTTTTCCTGTGCGGAGGAGAGTTCATCCAATCGCGAACTACGTTTTCTACTACAAAGTAGCCTCGTGCAATGTTTTCTCCCATAGAAAAACTCGGACTGCAGTTGCATGCTTGCTTGCCGACGACCACATAATTGGCACCTCGTTCTTCTGTTGCTCCAACATCAAAAACCTGTTTGCACTGGCAAGCATCAGGATTGGTGTCCAGATACCCTGCACTGCGGATTCTATCCACGTAGTTCAATCCTTCTGGAGTGAAGTGGCTAAAGTAGCCTCTGTCGTACATATCTTTTGCGTGTCTTTGTGCAGCCTGCTCCAAGTAGAGATTGGTACGGAAATTTGGAAGATTCTCCTTCGTACGCTCTGCATTGAGGGCCAGGAGTAGCTCAAATTTAAGACTTGTTGTTTCCTTTGCGGTAGAACCAAAAAGCCTACTCATCAAACGTTGCATGGCATTTTGCAGGAGAGATCGAGTGACTGCTTGGCTACTGCTACTTGCACTACTAGAGGCGGAAGATTTTGGGAGTACTACGGTAGTAGCAGGGGACGAAGGACGAAAATCTCCAATCTGTACCTGCTGGAATGGCAAACCAGTAGTATAGGCAGTTGCAAGATTATTGATTGCAATGACCGCCTCTGGATGCGTAACCATTTTTCCGGGGTCTAAGTATGCTGGAGTGGTTTTGGGGCCAAAAAGATCATGCAAATAGGCGGTTCCTGCATAGGGTGCAAACCAGTCATCCGCCGCAACATCTTTGTACCTGTGAGGGCTATTGATGGGCAAACTGAGGGCATATTTCATCATTTTGAGAAATTCTGCCCTAGTGACTGGTTGATGGGGGTACAGATAGCCTGTTTCATTTTCAATCATTCGTAAATCCACCGCAGCACGCATATAAGGCGAAAACCACTCTTTTTCTGGCACATCGCGGAAGATAATCTGGCGCCGTACAGGAGGCAAAGAACCCCTACTTTTCAGTAAAATAGTGATGGCCTCTGCCCGAGAAACATAGGTTTCTGGCGGAGAAACAAGTGCTGCAGAGACTTGAGTACTTCCCAGGCAGACCCCAAGGCACGTGAGAATGGAGAGAAAGCGTTTCACGTCTCTTATTATTGCAGAATATCTTGCGTAAATCTCTTTACCTCTTTGCCAGAACACACTATGATTTCGCTACGATTGCCTACCAAGGCAACTTTCCGTTTGACTATGTTACATAAAATCTCTCCAGCATCGGGTTCTCGCAAGAGTCGCAGGCGCGTCGGTCGAGGTAGTAGTTCTGGTAGCGGTACGACAGCAGGAAGGGGAACAAAAGGACAGCACTCTCGTACAGGAAAAGGACGCAGAGCAGGGTTCGAAGGAGGTCAGAAGCCTTTGATTGTTCGTCAGCCAAAATTGGGTGGGTTCATCAATCCAAATCACAAAGAGTATGAGCCAGTGAATTTGGAAACTATCGAAGCATTGTTGGAGCCAGGTTCCTACGATGTAGAGGCACTGCGAGCAAGGAAGATTATTCGTACTCGTAAGCTTGTAAAAGTCCTTTCCCAGGGAACTGTTTCCAAAAAGTTTACACTGTCTGTCCATGCAGTATCCAAGAAAGCGAAAGAAGCTATAGAGAAGGCTGGCGGGTCCGTAATATTACTTTCATAATGTATCCATCCAACCAGTTACGAGTTACTAGTTAAGGAGTTGCAAACTCGAAACTCGAAACTCGAAACTCGAAACTCCCATGTTCACTTACCTCAAACAACTCTGGCATTCCGATGAGCTTCGTAAGCGTATTCTCTTCACTCTCGGATTACTTCTTATCTATCGAGTTGTCGCACATATTGCTATTCCAGGATCAGATACATTTGCCTTACAGCAATTTTTGGATTCTAGACATGCAGGAGGAGCAGTGGGAATTTTTGCTGCATTGACTGGAGGTGCTTTGGATAATTTCTCTGTTGTACTCCTTGGACTTTCTCCGTACATCAATGCATCCATTATTGTGCAGCTATGTACTGTAATCTTCCCAAAACTCGAATCGTTGAAGAAGGAAGGGCAGCAGGGCCAGCAACAGTTAAATCGTTACACACGATGGCTTTCGCTCCCTCTCGCATTTATTCAGAGTTACGGATTTCTTCTTCTCCTTGGGCAAGGAGGAGTACAACTGGTAGATCTCACCTTCCCAGGAATTTTGGCTCCCATGATTTTTGTGACCGCTGGTTCTGTCTTTATCATGTGGTTGGGAGAGTTGATTACAGAAAAGGGGATTGGAAATGGTATCTCGCTGATTATCTTTGCAGGTATCGTTTCTGGCATTCCATCCGTGATCAGCTCCATGTTTATTGCAGGCCAAGGTAAACTAGCTGCATTCTATCTCTTCTGCATTGTGTCTGTAGGACTTTTGGTTGCTGTTGTGCTCTTTACAGATGCACACCGTTTGATTCCTATCACGTATGCAAATCAGGGTGCTGGGAGGGGAGTGCAGGGGAATATTCCTATCCGCTTAAATCAAGCAGGAATGATTCCAATTATTTTTGCTATTTCACTCATTACACTGCCTGCAATTATTGCACAGTTCCTTTCCACTGCTCCACGATTCCAACAGCTTGTAAGCTTTATCAATACGTACATGAATTCTCAAAATCCGAGCATCATCTACATCGTGCTCTACTTTCTCTTGGTACTTGGGTTTACGTATTTCTATGTGTCTGTTACCTTCCGTCCAGAAGAAGTTGCAGAGACTATTCAGAAACGTGGAGGATTTATCCCAGGTGTTCGTCCTGGTAAGCACACAGCAGAAATCCTCGCGAGGACCAGTAGTCGTCTTAATCTTTGGGGAGGAACATTTCTAGGAATCGTTGCAATCATTCCATTGCTCTTCACCAAGTATTCCACACTCAGTTCTCAAGATCTCATCATCTCTGGTTCTGGACTTATCATTCTTGTTGGTGTGGTGATGGAACTTATTCGTCAGGTAAATGCACAGCTGTTAGCTCATGATTATGAGAAGTTGGTGTAGGTAGTATTTTAATTATTTGTAGTCATTAGAATAATATATGGATCCTCTTTGTGAAGCAGATTCAAATGCGGTCATTGCTTTAATTGAAAGAATCGAAAGTGATAAAGGTTCGCAGGATGATTTCACGTTGCTGAGCGAATGGGTTGAGAAGATGAGTGGAATTTCAGATAGCGTGCGAGGTCATGCCATTGATCTATTACGCACCTCCAGTCCAATAATCATGAGGTAATTCTGTCATTTCGAGCTCTGTCGAGAAATGACACACTGGGGAACGAAATCACATAAGAAGAGCTCAAGAAATGACAATATAGACTCTTTTTCTTTTCTCCTCATCAAACTCCAGTTAGGATTTCCTTCGATGGATTTACTTATCTTTGGAATACAGGGTTCTGGTAAGGGAACGCAGGCGAAAAAGCTTGCTGCAGAGTATGGCTATTACATCTTTGAAGCAGGTGGAGAATTACGAAAGATCAGTGCGAGTGGGTCCGAATTAGGCAATAGAGTGAAGAGTTACATAGACGAAGGACACTTGGTGCCACATGAGATTATCATGCAGGTGGTCAAAGAGGCTCTGCTTGCACAGCCACAGGACAAGAAAATCCTCTTTGATGGTATTCCACGAGATCAAGAACAGAAAAAAGATTTCGATTTCACTATGAACGAACTTGGAAGAGAGTTCCACTGTGTACAGATTCTCTTAAATGAAGAAGAAGCAATTCAACGTGTGCGAGGTCGTGCAGTGAAAGAGGGGAGAGCAGATGATGCTGACGAAGAAAAGATTCACCGCAGGATGGAGCTCTTCAAAACCAAGACACTCCCCGTTATCCAAGCCTACAAAGAACAGGGAAAACTAATAGAAGTGGATGGGAGTGGTAAGCCAGAAGAGGTATACGAACAAATGAGTCATAGTGTTGAGTTGGCAAAAACAAATTGAAAAATTGACTTTTTGATAAAAAATTTTAAAATATTACCAATGGGCTGGAATGCAGAACAAGGCTTTGGCAGTTCACAATCATCAGAACGTTCACGTGTAGATGAGGGACGACGCAATTTTATAAAGGGAGCAGGTTGTCTGACAGCGGGGATTGCTTTTGTTGGAACAGCGTTATTAGCGGTATCTGGAATGAAAGTAATGCAACAAGATGAGCTCATGGAAAATCGAAGAAAATGCGCAGAGCGTACTGTACGATTGAAGAAATTCCATATTGCTACAGTTGTAAATGGGGATAGCAAAGGAAATTATTTATTGGCAAGTATTGATGGTGATCAAGAATGGGTTCGCTATGAAGGTAATCAAAATATTACGATTGGCGATCTGTGTGTGACAAAAATTATCACTTGTTGGAATGGAGAAGATCTTGATGGTCTACATCGTAGTGTGCAATTAGCAATCCTTTTTCGAGTGGAAGAATAAACATAAGGACTTCTCAAAGTTTCCCTTTGCTCTTTTTGTGGAGAGCTTTAAGCTTTGTCCAATGTCTTCATTTCAGATTTTCAACCAGCAGCAAATAGATTCTCTCATTCGCGGAGGTAAGGTTCTGCGTGAATGCTTGGACTTAGTTTCCTCCAAAGTGGAACCAGGTATTTCTACTGCACAGCTCGATGCCATCGCAGAGGAGTTTATCCTCTCGCACGAAGGTGCAACACCAGCTTTCAAAGGCTATCATGGGTATCCAGCGACGCTCTGCACTTCGGTAAACGAAGAATGTGTCCATGGCTTGCCCGGAAAGCGAGTTTTACAGGAAGGAGACATCATTGCTCTTGATTGTGGTGTACTTATCGATGGTCTCTATACCGATGCCTGCGTAAGCGTGGGCGTAGGGGGGATTTCCGAGGAAGCAGCGAATCTCCTCAAAGTAACAGAGAAAGCTCTGGAGAAGGCTGTAGGGATGATCAGAGAAGGTGTTCACATTGGAGATATCTCTGCCATTATCCAGCACACAGTTGAAAGTGGGGGATTTGCGGTTATTCCTGTGCTTACAGGGCATGGTTTGGGCACGACACTGCATCAATTCCCCAATATACCAAACGAGGGAGAAGTTGGAGCAGGACCAGTACTTCCAGCCAATACGATTATTGCTATTGAGCCGATTGTCTGTGCCGGCACCGGTGATATTGCAGACTCCAAAGATGGATGGACGCTCGTGACCAGTGATTCCTCCTTATCTGCTCATTTTGAGCATACATTGCTCGTACAATCTGGAGGATGTAAAATTATAGCGTAAAACGCAGTATTTCTGCTGTTTTACGAAAAAAATTGCTAAGGATTAATACCCAAAAATACTTTGTTTATAAAATATAATTTAATTTTTGCAATATTATTTCCAATTTGTCAGAGAAAATATACGCTTCTTACTTGCGTTTAAAACAATCAATCTGTAGGATTTTTCGGCTTTTCGCCTTATTTCTCTGTGTCCAAGAAGGATGTAATTGAACTCATCGGCGTTGTGGAAGAAACCTTTCCAAATGCCACGTTCAAAGTCAAAATCTTGAGTCCACAGGCTAAGGATCACGAATTGCATTGTACCTTGGCGGGTCGCATGCGCGTCTATCGCGTACGCATACTGCCGGGTGATCGTGTAAAAGTGGAGATGACTCCTTACGATCTCGAAAAGGGACGTATCGTCTATCGCTTTCGCTCCGATCAATCTGTTACTGACGATATACCAGATGAAGATAGTGAATCCTAAATTTTCTTCTCACTCATGAAAGTACGCCCCTCTATCCGCCGGATGTGTAAAAATTGCCGCCTTGTGATTCGTCGCAACGGCAAGCACAAGATGGTACGTAGAATGGTGTGCGATAATCCCAAGCATAAGCAACGTCAAGGATAACCTTACCTCTCATTATGTTACGTATTGCAGGTGTCAACCTACCGGCCCAGAAGAGACTCGTCATTGCACTGACGTACATCAAAGGTATTGGTAAGCCTCTTGCTGAGCGTATTTTAGACGAAATGAATATTGGTCACGATATACGCCCCGATGCTGTACCAGAGGCAGATCAGGCTCGTTTGCGTGCTCGTGTTGAACAAGAGGTGATCGAAGGAGAGTTAACACGTGCAGTATCTATGGACATCAAGCGCTTGCAGGACATTGGAACATGGAGAGGGTACAGACATAGACGTAAACTCCCAGTACGCGGTCAGACTTCTCGTCGTAATGCACGCACAAAGCGTGGAAAGAAGAAGACAGGTCTTTCCGGTCGTGTTGCACTCACCAAAACTTAATCCTTTCATTCTCTCTCTTACATGGCTGATGAGAAGACAACAAAGGTACGCAAGAAAAAAATTAAGCAGAAATTGCCCAAGGCCCGTGTATGTATTTATGCGGGTGAAAATAATACTATTGTGACTTATACAGATTTGGACGGAAACAAGTTGGGGGGATCCAGCGCGGGCACTGCAGGGTTTCGTGGAGCACGTAAATCCACACCGTATGCAGCGAAAGTAACAGCAGAGAAAGCTTCCGAAACTATTCAAGGATATGGAATCGAATCTGTGCTTGTAGAAGTAAAAGGGCTTGGACCAGGACGTGAGCAGGCGATTCGTGGCATTCTTTCTTCCGGTATCAACCTCGATGCAATTATTGACATCACTCCAGTGACTCACGGTGGATGTCGTCCACGTCGCAGAAGGCGTGTTTAATTTACTTTATTTCTACGTTCATGAAGTTTACAGGACCAAAAGCAAAGCGCTGTAGAAGACAAGGAACCAACATCTATGGTTCCGATAAGTACGACAAGATTCTTCAAAAGAAGCCTTATGGGCCTGGCAAATCGCCACGCTCTCGTCCAGGGAGAAAATCTGAGTATGCTCAGCAGCTTACCGAGAAACAGAAAGCGCGTGATATGTATGGTCTCTCGGAGAAGCAGTTTAAACGCCTCTATGCAGAGGCTTCTCGCACAGAAGGACAGACTGGCGATATGATGAAGCAGTTACTCGAACGACGTTTGGATAATTTGATTTATCGAGCTGGGTTTGCGATGACACGTTTGCAGTCACGTCAGATGACAAGCCACGGTTTGTTTACAGTAAATGGTCGCCGAGTGACAACTCCATCCTACAGACTGAAGGTAGGAGATGAGATTCTTGTGCGTCCTCGTAGTAAATCTTCTCCTATGTTTGCCGCTATTTTGGAGACACACGAAAAATATATGCCTCCAGGCTGGCTAAAAGTCGATAGCAGTTCTATGAAAGCCAGCGTAGTCTCTCTGCCAGCCCCTGACGATGCAGAACAGGCTATTGATGTTCGTCAGGTCATCGAGTTCTACTCTCGTAATTAATTTTTCTTCGGGCCCTCTTGGGTCCGCGGTTCTCTTCCCACTCTTCGTATGCATATCATCCAGGAAGAAATCGGTCTCCCAACCTTCAGTATTATCTCTAGTCAGAAGGGGGATGACAGACACGCTTCATTTTCTATCGGACCGTTGCCTCCAGGATATGGAATGACCTTGGGCAATTCTCTCCGACGCGTGTTGCTTTCTAGCTTGCCTGGTGCCGCTATCACGTCTATGCGTGTAAAAGGCATTCAGCACGAATACGCCACAATCAAAGGCGTTCGAGAATCTGCAGTGGATATTGCGCTTAACCTCAAGCAGGTAAAGCTACGCAAGTTCAATAAAGATTCAGAAGTAGTCACTTTGACTGCAAAGGGTCCAAAAACTCTCAAGGCAAAAGATCTCAAGGTTTCTTCGGATATCGAGATTCTCGATCCAGAAGTAGAAATTCTCACCCTAGAAAAGGGTGGTGAAATTGATATGGAGATCACTGTCGAAAAAGGTGTTGGGTACGTTCCTGCAGTGGAGCGTAACAAGAAGCAGAATGAACCAGGCCTCATCTACATCGATGCAATCTACAGTCCTGTTACACGTGTACGCTTCGATGTCGAAGCCGCTCGTGTGGGTCAGCGTACAGATCTTGAGCGTCTAGTCTTGGATGTAGAGACAAATGGCTCTCTTACTGCAGAGGAATCTGTACAATTTGCTTCCCAGCTTCTCAAGAGTTACTTCGAATATTTTGCTACTGCCGAAAAGCCAGTGGAAAGCGAATTTATTGCAGACTTCTCCCGTGCAGGTAGTCAGTCTGCTGGTATGGGTGAGGAATCTGCTCCTATCAAGGAGAGTTACACACCTATCGAGATTTTGAATTTCTCTCCACGTACACTCAATGCATTGATCAATGCGGGTGTAGGAAGCATCGAACAGCTTACAAAGTGTACAGAGTCTGCCCTTAGCAATTTCCGTGGTTTTGGTGCCAAAGCTCTCGATGAAGTAAATAGCACACTTGCAGAGCGTGGCCTTCGACTCGCAGATGATAGCGAAAACCTTGGTCTATAAGTTGACTTTTTTACACTTTCACCCGACTATTCCCCACTCCAATACCCGTCCATGAGACATCGAAACTCCAAAACTCTGCTTAAGCAAAAACCAGCACACGCTCGGATGCTCAAGCGTAACTTGGTAACTTCGATGCTTCTGTACGAATCTATCCGTACTACAAAGAATAGAGCGAAGGCTATTCAGCCGGTTATTGACCGTTTGGTCACTGTTGCCAAGACGAGAGCACCACACGTTGCTATTCGTTTTATCAACCAAGTAGTAACCGACAAAAATGCCAGTCGCAAGATTATGGAAGTATACTCAAAACGCTTTGTTTCCATCTCTTCTGGTCTTACACGTATGGTGCCTGCAGGTGCTCGAATAGGTGATGGTGCAGAACTAGTCGATTTGCAGTTTGTGGAAGGAGTAGCTGTTTCTCTTCCAGAGAAACCAAAGGTAAAGAAAACTACCAAGAAGAAAGAAACCAAGAAAGAGGCACCTTCTACACCTTCTGCCACATGAAAACTTCTACAGTGAAGCCATCGGCACCACAGTGGGTCCTTGTTGATGCATCTGGCCAGACACTTGGTCGTATTGCGACGCAGATCGCGCATATGCTTCGTGGTAAGCACAGACCATCCTTCTCTCCGCACCAGTTATGTGGAGATTGCGTTGTGGTAATCAATGCTGCAGAGCTCTCGTTTGAGCCAAGAAAGCTTTCTCAAAAGACCTATGTAAAGCACTCTGGTTACTTGGGTCACCTCAAGTCCACTTCGCTTGCCACTATGATGGAAAAGAAGCCAGAAGAGGTTATCCGCTTAGCTGTAAAGGGCATGTTGCCTGCCAATAGGCTTCGACCATCCATGCTTAAGAGACTTCATATTTTCAAGGGTAGTGAGCACACGCACACTGCTCAACAACCTACTCCACTTACAGTTTCCTAATCTATGACGACATCCGAAACGAAAAATAGGCAGTACTTCTATAGCGTTGGAAAGCGCAAAACCGCTATCGCACGCGTGAAGATGTTTGAGAATGGTACTGGAGACGTCAAAGTAAATGGTCTGAAGTTAAAGGACTACTTCGCTGGAGTACAGATAGAGAACGCTGTTGCACCACTGCGTATTGTCGAAAAACTAAAGCAGTTTGATGTAGAGGCTTCTGTAGATGGAGGTGGAAAATCTGCACAGTCCGATGCTATACGTCATGGGCTGAGCAGGGCTTTGATTCTTCTAGATCCAGATTTGCGTCCTACTCTCAAAAGAGAAGGATTCCTTCGAAGAGATCCACGTATCAAAGAGCGTAAGAAGCCAGGTCTCAAACGTGCACGAAGAGCACCACAGTTTAGCAAGCGTTAATAGGCGAGTAGGCTTGTAGGAACGTAGCAGATAGGCAGTTTGTGTTGCATCGAAAAGTTGCAAGTCGAAGGTCAAAAGTCATATGTCCTTCTATCTTTTTTGGAATGAAAAATTAGCGTACGACCTATGACCTACGACCTGTGACTTTTGACCTGTGACCTACGATCTTCGACCTGTAACTTCAACCTACCGCCTACAATCTACTCGCTACACAACCACCTTCATGTAGTACAAACTTGAGCTGTCTGTATCCAAGATAAACTTGGCATCCACAGTAGAAAGTTGCATGATTGTCTGACACATACGAAGAAGCATAGTGGTAGGCAAGTTCACTCCAGATTCTAGTAATACAGCACACAAACCTGCGGCATCTTTCGATCGAATAAATGGATCACCATTTTCGAGAACAATCTTATAAATATTGGAATGAATTCCAGAAACATATCGTTCGATATATGGTTCTAGATCTTCTACTGGGAGATCATGAACCTCTGGAAGAGCTTCCAGGATATCCAGGTCGCTATGGATCGCATGTGCGATGCAGGCTTCGATACTCATAGTAGTGTTGGGTGTTTGTTTGATGTAAATCAAAATAGTATAGCAAAAATCGCCTCTCTTGCCTAGAGTAATTTTTTTGATGCATCCCTGTTACACTGTCTGGGATGGTCAAAGCACTTTCTGAGGAACGGGATTTTCCAAGGTTTATTGGCATTTTTGTTGTACTTTTCTGTATCGCAATACGTCTTATTTTGGCAGCGGTTCCTGGGCATGAATCTGATTCTATTCTGAATAGGGGATGGGCACTGAGTGCAGCGCGCTATGGAGTGGTAGAGTCGTATCAGCACCAAATAGACCCTATTCCTCTGCCAAACAATCCACCTCTTACGTTGTTTGCATTATCTGCAGTAGGTCATGCATTGGATGCCTTGCAGCCATCTTTTCTCTGGCAGCGCTTACTGCTGAAGCTTCCTGGTATTCTTTTTGATGGATTGACGTGCATGCTCCTTTTGATGCTCTGTATACAGTGGAAGGGGAGAAACGTAGGTATGTTGACTGCCTTCCTCTATGCGATTCATCCAGGTATTCTCTTCGATTCTGCTATCTGGGGTCAGACAGACTCTATCTACACATTCTTTGTACTGCTTGCTTTGGCAGGGTGTCTTTGGCAGAGATGGGCTCTCGTTGGCATTTCTATAGCCCTAGCAGTGCTTACAAAGGCACAAGCGATCATATTCCTTCCAATCATCTTTGTACTGCTTGTAAGCCGCCCCAAGGCACTTCTCGTAAGTTTCATCAGTGCTCTTGCTACCACTTGCATCGTACTTCTTCCATTTGCTCTCCAGGGAGCCCTTGGCAACGTACTTTGGATTTACGTAGGATCAGTTGGGTATTACCCAAGCATGTCCCTCTCTGCGTACAATCTATGGTGGGCACTCTTGGGTGTGTATGCCAGTGGCACTCTAGATACAACTACTTTTTTTCATATATTTACTGCGCGTACAACCGGTGTACTTTTATTTCTTCTGGCTCTGTGCATTTCTCTGTACCGAGAACGAAAACATTTTCTGAGTAACCAAGTGTTACTTCCTTCACTCTTGTACATTGCTTCGCTTACGTCGTTTTCTTTTTTTCTCCTGTGCACGCAAATGCATGAGAGATATCTGTATCCATTTTTCACGCTCGGGTTACCACTTGTGTTTCTCTCGCAAAAGATAGCTTGGACGTATTTCATCACCTCTGTTTTGTTTACACTCAACCTACTTGCGTTTCATGCATCCTCCGAAAATGTTGCACTGATTGGAAGATACACAGAGGGAAGTATCGCTATTTCTTGGCTTATGATAGCAATGTATCTTGTGTGGAACATTGTCTCTCCTTCAGAGAGTGCTCAAAAAAATGCACAGGAATAAAATTACCTTGATGTAAAACAGTTGCGAATCTGTGCAAAGAATTTTACACTCTGCAGTGAATCCTTCCTTATTTCTCATGAACCATTCCAAACGCTTGTTTAAAAAAGTCCGAAAAGAAATCAAAAAATTTGAGCGCATCCGTTCTGAAAAAGAAAAAGAATTGAACAAGCTCACCACTGATATTGCTCACAAGGTAGCAAGACGTCAGAAGATCAAAGTAGATTTACACAGAGTGACTGCAGATGTAGAGATGCTCAAAAGTTTTTGGGCAAAGCTGGAAGTTCTCTGTAAAAATACAATGAAGCAGAAAGAGCAGACTGTTACCAAGGCAAAGAAAGAGGTACAACAAGAGGTAGAGGCTGTTGCGCCAAAAGCAGAGAAAGCAGCTCAAGTGACAGAATCTGCTGTATTGAAGGCAATTGATCTCAAGAGGCTCGAGAGGCTACAGAAGCATCTCCAGAAAGAAGACATCAAGACCATGAGCGATGCAAAGGCAGCTCAAATTATGAAAGTCGCAAAGTCTACTGCACAGAGTCTTATTAAAAAGAGTGTCGAAAAAGATCCTGCTTCTCCATTTACCTTCTCCAAGGATAAGCAGCGTGGTACGAAGAAGTGGGTCTTGAAATAATAGGTGAACCCTTCCCCAGCCCAACTCGTGTTGGGCTTTTTTTGTATGCACCCGCTTGTCACCCTGAGGAGCACAGCGCTTATGCTTCGAGACGCCACATCAGATTAATCTGATGTGACTCCTCAGCATGACACGCTGTGCGTCTCGAAGGGTGACAGTGATATGCATGCAACATGCAAATCTTGCAAGTTGTATCCCTGTAAACCTTGAGAGTGGAGAGGTAAGATTACCTCTTTTCTGTATCCCTTCCCTTTCTTCACTTATGGCATTTCGATCATCACTTATCAAGGTAACATGTACAAGTATTGCAGCGATTCTTACTATTGGAAGTGTGAGCGCTGCAGAAATATTTGCTGATGTCCCACATGATCATTGGGCACGTTCGTTTATTGACTGGGCATACAATAATCACATCATGACTGGTCCGGGAGGCCAGAATGCGGAGTTTAAACCAAATGCTCCTGCGACACGTGCAGAGCTAGCTGCAGTGAGTAACCTCCTCTACGACAAAGTACAAGGCGATACAGATGTACTCTCTCGACGCATCTACGAGCTGGAGCGAAGAGTAGGTGTAAATGCAGAGCAAGATCATCAAGCAGCAGATGATTCCTCTTCTGCACAGAGCTCTTCTCGTCCTGTGCGTGTGCAAGATGTACAAACGCAGGACCTCGTTCGACAAATTGGAAGAGGACCTGTGACCTTTGTAGGACGCTTTACTGGTTCTGATGTTGTTCCTCCTGTTTCTACCAATGCAAGAGGGTCTGTTCTCCTCTCTTGGACAAGCAAAGGCCTCTATTACGATGTGGGAATCACAGCACTCTCTAGTCCAATTGAAGGTGCAGAATTTAGATTGGGCACACCAGAGAAAGAAGGACAGCTATTGGAATCTATTGAATTTAATGAACGTATGCGTTCTCAAGGATTTTGGAGAGATGTAGATTCTGCTGAATGGAGAGCTCTTGTAGAAAATGGTGTGTATCTAGAGATTCGCACAGAGAAATACCCAGAAGGAGAAGTGCGCGCACAGGTTTTCTTCAATCGTTAAATCACTTTTCTTATCACCAAAAAAGACGCCGCGAGGCGTCTTTTTGTTATGAGCACAGATTCATTATCAATCATCACATGGATCATCATATGGATCATCATGATGAGCTTTTAACATCATCATTGATGCATGGAATGATTTGGTAATGAGAGCTATATCTCCAAAACCAGGAAAGGGTTTACGAGGACCGATTCCATGTTCGTAGTCATAGATACATTCAGATAAATCTCTTGGAGTCATAACACCAATATTAACAAGCCTAATTCTTGTTTGCTGCACTCGAATCTTTGGAACGCCATTTTGCAAAAGTATAGGTTCAAGTTCTATTCCTGTATTAGGATCAATACCTTCCTTAAGTTCTTCATCTTCATTAAAATTTACCTGTGTATCTTTTTTGGAAGCTAAGGATGGAATTTCTACAATTTGGCTTGCGTCAGTAGTTGAGTGTTGAAGATCCAGGCCAGCATCAATTGCAAGGCTATTCATAAGTTTTTTTGGAAAGAAATTGGCCGGATTCTACTCAGAAGTCTTTCCCGGTCAATGGTCAGTGGCTTAGAAAGGATCGAGATGTCATAGCACACTCAGATATTGGCTTATAGTCAAAAGAAAGTCATTGTTGCAGAAATAGGAAAGAATTGCATAAAAATTAAAATTTCAATTTTGAAAGCGTGAAGAGGCTTGTTCTTCTTTGTTTACTTATATCATTCTCTTAAATTATAAGAATCGGCGAAACCTCGTCGAAGGAGAGCCCACCTTCGCGCTGGATGGCCTGCCAGCCGTAGCAACGCGGCTTTGTGCATGAAAAACTTACACAAACCTCCAGTGCTACGGTGGGCAGCCTACGCGTTGCGTAGGCTGGAGCCGCCCGCGGGAGTTGAACCCGCGACCTACGCGTTACGAGTGCGTTGCTCTACCAACTGAGCTAGGGCGGCTTGTTCTATCACCATGAGTATAGGTAATAGAGAAGCTGCTTCCAAGAATTTCTGCCCTGTTCTTTGTCTTCAAAGAACGTATTTTTTGGCTTTTGGAAGCGCAGATTCATCAGAAGAAGACTTGCTGTATTTCTACGAATTGAGAGCAGTATTGTGCATGGTATACTGCCGTTCTTATGCGCACAGAAACAGCACTCACATGGTCTTGGCTCAATGTTCTTACAAAGACGCGCTACGATGCGTTGCTCAAGGTATATAGCTCTTTAGATGATGCCTTGGAGCGTGTACAGCCAGAGACACTGAAGGCGCTTGGTTTGAGAGAGGAAACCATTCAAAAAACAATGAATCGACTCGAGGAATTTAATCCACTTTCGTATCAGCAAGAACTAGAGAAGAGGGGAATTCATCTTCTTTCTTGGGAAGATGCTTCCTACCCTGCGACGCTCAAAACTATTGCAGATCCCCCTGTGTTTCTTTACTCCAAAGGAGATCTCTCTATTCTTGATCAACCCTGTATTGCCCTTGTAGGTTCTCGAGAGATGACTGCATATGGCAAGAGGGTTGTGGAGGCATTCGTTCCGGCAATTGTAAAAGCAGGATGCATCACCGTAAGTGGACTTGCTATGGGTATAGATGAGACCGTTGCCATAGAAACAATCTCTGCTTCTGGTCGTACTGTTGCGGTGTTTGGACATGGCTTTGGAACAATGTACCCCAAGAGCGCAACGACACATGCAGAAGAAATAGTGGCGAAAGGAGGTTTGCTCCTTAGTGAATTTCCTTTGGACACACAGCCAGACAAGCATACATTTCCAGCACGTAATAGAATCATCGCAGGATTGTCGCTTGCGACGGTAGTATTGGAAGCAGGGGAGGAGAGTGGGTCGTTGATTACCGCAGATCTTGCACTGGAATATGGACGAGAGGTCTTTGCAGTCCCTGGTCAAATTTTTGATCCTTCTTATGCTGGTTGTCATCTATTACTAAGCAAGGGGCACGCAAAACTTCTTACCAATCCGAGCGATCTATTGCGAGATATCGGCATTGTAGAGAGTGTTTCTTCTTCCTCTCGCATTGTGTACGAACCGCAAAATAAAGAAGAAGAAGCCATACTTTCCATCCTTACCACCATGCCAAAACCAGTGGGGGAACTTGTGGAAAAGAGTGGGCTAGAAACAGGAACACTCAATGCAGCGCTTACTATGATGGAGCTTTCTGGCGTTGTGAAGAATATCAATGGAGCGTGGGTGAGGGCGTAATTGCCCTCATCCCCGTCCCTTCTCCCTCATAGGGAGAAGGGTGCACTATTTCACTGATACACACTATCAGTTTAATAATAGTGCTCCCTCTCCCGTGACGGGAGAGGGTTGGGGTGAGGGCAACAAACAGGTTTCCATCACAGTAGATGGATGCTACAGTAGCCTCCATGTTGAGTCAGATTCGAATGACACTTGCCAAGACATGGGCTTCGTACAGGAAGCATCACAAGATTATCTTGGGAGGCTCTCTTATTTTAGCGGTCATTATTGCACTTTTGCAGGGGGCTTTGGCGATGGAAATTGAGAAGCGTATTGGAAGCATCGTTGAGGGGATGGATATAGATCCTCTCCGTCTTGAAGAACTGACTGAGCAGTATGAGGGTGACCCAGAAGGTTTAGATGCTGCGTTTTCTGTGGAATTTGGGGATACCATGGCCAAGCTCGATGCCATGACAGAGGAAGAGCGTACTGCGTATTTCCAGGAGCAATCTGTATTGGCGTATCGTTCCTTGGGTTTGTTTTTTCTAGCATCATTTATTCTTACGCTTTGTTTGTCTATTTTGAGTGTCACGTATTTCTTCATAGTTATGATGAGTCCTAGTAACAATTGGAAAGCTCTTGCACACAAAACAGTTACCGAATTTTTTCCTATGCTCATCATCTTTGGTCTCGTCATTCTTCTTTCTGGAGGGTGGATACCCGTTCTTGGAATCATCTCCATTTTGATAATTGTGCCGCGAATCATGTTTGCCCCAGCTCTCCATTTGCAGGAGCATTCTGGTATCATCCAGTCTTTGAAACTGAGTTACCATAGAACCAAAGGAGAGTGGAAGATCTATGCAACACACTTGGTAGTGATGGGGATTCTTACTTTTGTACTCTTTGGAGCAGCACAACCCTTTCTCCATGCGATCAATGCGCATGCCGAGTGGTTTGCGCTCTTTGTGGAGCTTCTCATTCTTCAGCTCGTATTTGCCTTTAACTGTGGATACATAGTGCAGCTACTTCCAACTTTGAAGTTGGCTCCAGCAAAAAAGTAAGTAAACAAAAACCCCACCAGAGGCGGGGTTTTAGATTATACAGAAGGGAATTAAGCAGCAGCTTCCATTTCTTCTTCTGGAGCAGCTTCAGCAACATCTTTAGCTGCAGCAGCAAGAGCATCGTGAAAGTTAACAACTTCAGCCTCAGTTACTTCAGCCTCAGTTACATCAACTTCTTCAACTGGAGCCTCGTAATCTGGAGTGTTTAAACCACCCATAATAGTAAGGGGAAAAAAGTAAGATACAGAGTCATTGTACCCTCCAAAATCTAGCATGCAATCAACTTCGCTTGATTGTATAGGAGGCTTATATCCTTCTAATTTAGAAGCTGTACCCACTTTTTAAGAATCCATACTACTTCTCACCTCCCAGTTTTTCTAGTGCTCGTAGTACCTCTATTGGCACCCGCCTCCGTCCGCCAGAGGCGGACTACGGACGGGCAAGTCGTCCAAATTATTTTTCAGCAAGCTTTTCCAATGCGCGGAGTGCTTCGATCGGAACCATCCACACAGTGGTATTACTCTGGTCCGAGCTTAAGTCATTGATGCTTTGGAGTGTGCGAAGGTGTAGAGCACCAGCTTGTTTGGAGAGTGTATTGGCAGCCTTTGCCATATTCTCTGCTGCAGCTACTTCACCTTCGGAATTGATAATAACAGCCTGCTTCTCGCGCTGTGCCTCTGCCACTTTGGCGATGGTACGCTTGAGGCTCTCCGGAAGGACAATATCTTTGAGTTCCACACTCTGTACATCTATTCCCCAAGGATCGGATGCAGCATCCACGGACTTCTTGATGTTATTACTAATCTCTGCCTTGTTTGAAAGTAGTTCATCCAAACTCACTTCTCCAACAGCATTGCGCATGGTTGTTTGCGCTAGTTGCGATACAGCATAAAAAAAGTCTTCTACATCTAGTACAGCTTTTTCTGCAATTAAAACACGAAAATAAATGACGGCATTGATACGTATCGGAATATTATCTTTGGTAATTGCTTCTTGATCTGGCACATCTACTGCCTTCACTCGTATATCTACTTTGATGAGTCTCTGAAAGACTGGAATAATAAAATGCCAACCTGGTTGCCACGTTTGGGAGTATTTTCCCATCATAAGAACGATCCCACGTTCATATTGGTTAATCTGTCGGATGCATGCGAGCGCCAACAAGATAATGGGCAAGAAGAAGAAATTGAACATAGGCAGGTGGGAACTAGAAAGTCATTGTAGCAGCTATCTCCACAATGCGAGCGAATTGATCTAGTTTTAAGGAAGCTCCGCCAATCAAACCACCATCAATATTTGGTTGCTGTAGCAATTCCTCTGCATTCTCTGGCTTCATGGAGCCTCCATAGAGAATGCGTGTTTCTTCTTGCTTGTCTTCTGGAAGAAGCGAGCGAATAAATGCATGCATCTCTTCTGCATCTTGTGGAGAGGCTGTTTTACCAGTGCCTATTGCCCATACAGGTTCGTATGCAATCGTAATGGCGGACTCCAGTGGTAACCCTTTCAATTGATTTTCTATTACTTTTTTTTCCTCTCCTGTATGTCGTTCTTTTTCGGTTTCGCCAACGCAGATAATAGGATGAATATTTACTTCCAACGCTGCGATAACTTGCTCCACAATATCTTTACCCGTCTCTCCATGATACTGCCTCCGTTCCGAATGTCCGCAGAGTACGTATCGACAACCAGCTGCAGCGAGCATTGCCATGCTGATATCTCCTGTGCGTGCTCCAGCATTCTCGGGGTGCCCATACTGTCCTCCTAGAAGAAACTTAGCTTCTCTGCAGGCTGCTATGTCCAAAAATGAAGGGAAAATGACAATATCGATATCCGCACGTTCTCTATATGGAGAATCTACCTGGAGTGCCCCTTCTGGAAGGGGATTCATCTTGAGATTCGCGGCGATGAGGAGTTTGCGAGAGTGCATGTTTGTAGAATAGAAGATTTTGGGAGAGATAGGAATTATGAATTATGAATTATGGCTCCACACTGTGGGTGTTTTCTGAACAGGTGGCAATATATTCAAGGTCTGAAGTTATACTATTCCTATCCATCATTCAAAATTCCTAATTCTTAATTCTTAATTCTCAATTCCAATCAATCCTTGTATGATTCCCACGTTATGACCACAGACCGTATCGTCCTCGCTACCGATCATGCAGGTTTTGAGCTCAAAGAAGAGCTCAAGAAATATCTTATAGACAAAGGGATAGATGTAATTGACGTGCAACCAGTTCTTGTAGAAGGGGATGATTATCCTGCCATTATGCGCAGAGGATGTGCAGCAGTTCTGGAGGAGCAGTGTTTTGGGATCATTCTAGGAGGTAGTGGCAATGGAGAGGCTATTGCAGCGAATAAAGTACCTGGCATACGTGCTGCGCTCTGCTACTCCCCAGAAACAGCCAAATTAGCCCGTTCACACAACGATGCAAACGTGATGAGCCTGGGCGCGAGGCTCATTGAGCCAGGGCTTGCCAAAGAATTGGTGGATATATTCCTCTCTACCCCTTTCGAAGGAGGCAGACATCAGCGAAGAGTAGATGATTTGGAGTAGATTCTCTTTGCGGCAATTACGAATTGCCGCTTCGGGGTAATAGCAATGTGCGAATTGTCGTGGGAAGTGATAACGATATTTTTTATATTGTTGCTGCGGAAGTGATGATGGGTTGCTATGTACTCTCCGCAGCGACGGTTCGTAAACCGTCGCAAGATTGCAAGATAACACCCCGTAGCGGAGGTTCATGAACCTCCGCTAACGAAGATTAAATTTACCGTATCTATTTCATACTTATACAAATTTCGCATAACCGATTCTCTACTTCCTATGTTACGATACGTCCGATGCAGGATCATTCCATCCTCGTTGCGCCTTCTATTCTCTCTGCAGATCTTGCGAACTTGCAGGCAGAAGTAGATTCCATTGCACGTGTAGCAGACTGGTTACAGGTAGATGTGATGGATGGGCATTTTGTTCCAAACCTCAGCTTTGGAGCGCCGGTTCTCAAGTATCTAAAGACAGAGGTTCCTCTCGATATTCACTTGATGGTACAAAATCCGGAAGATCGTATCGAAGAATTTTTAGCATTGAACGTGCACCACATTACCTTTCATGCGGAAGTAACAGAATTGGACGATACAAAAATAGCCCTTATAGAAGCCATTCATGATGGCAATGCCACTGCTGGTATTGCTCTCAATCCAGAGACCCCTCTTTCTGCGGTGGAGAACGTTTTGGATCAAATTGATCTTCTACTTATTATGTCTGTGCATCCTGGTTTTGGGGGACAGAAGTTTATTCCAGAGGTTCTCGAAAAAGTGAAGCAAGCACGAGAAGCGTATCCAAATTTGATGATTCAAATGGATGGGGGAATCAATGCAGAAACAGCAAAGGCTTGTAGAGACGCTGGAGCAAATAACCTGGTAGCAGGAAGTTACATCTTTGGCGCAGATGACAGAATAGCTGCCATTCATACACTCAAAACATGAGGAGACTTCTTCTCTTCATTGGGCTTTTTCTTTCTGGATGCGGAGTTATTCAGCCAAATTCTCAAGTAAATGTGCATCTCATTGGTCCAAACAATGAAGATATTCCTCTAGAAGTCGAAATTGCAGATGAGCCTCACGAGCGAACAAGAGGACTGATGTACCGAGATTCTATTCCAGAAGACGGAGGAATGCTCTTTGTATTTGATGAGGAAAAACCACTCGCATTCTGGATGAAAAATACGCTTATTCCTCTGGATATTCTCTTCTTTGATGCAGAGAAAAATCTTGTTTCTCTGATGACAATGTTCCCTTGCCTCGAAGATCCCTGTGAGCAGTATCTTTCGGTGCAGCCGGCGAAATATGCGTTGGAAGTAAAGAAAGACTTCATTCAAAAGCACTCTCTTGGAGAGAGTTGGAAGATGGTAATAGAGACAGAATAATTCTACTGAAACATCTTCGAAGAGAGAGCGTCCACAGGGGCGTACTCATCGGTGAGGAGAATTT
>CAZLFU010000004.1:20031-32245 GCA_964558895.1 uncultured Candidatus Peribacteria bacterium | reverse complement strand
CCACAGATAGTATACTGGCAATTGTGGCTTCTGGAAACGGAGAAGTAGGCAATTCGTGCAAAAATGAAAAGATCGCCCTCTACAATCTATTCTGATACCATAGCACCATGAATTCTATCTTACAGCGCATTCAAATCGCTTTTAGCGATGCAGGAGCCAATGCCTACGAACGAATGACCAATATTCTTCCAGAGACTGTACTTGCGATTGGTGTAGTACTTTTGGGTTGGGTCATCGCATCACTGATGTATTTTCTCTGTGTGCGTGTGCTCAAAATTTTTGCAGTGGATAAATTGGCAGCCAAAACACCACTCGATCGCATGATGAAAAGTTTTGGCATTCAGAAGGATGTTTCCGAGATATTAGGTCTGCTTATTTTCTGGATGGCTGTGCTGGTCACACTCATCTTTGCATCAGAAATTCTGCATTTGCGGCAGGTTTCTATCGCACTTGGTGTTGTGACGCGGTACATCCCACAGGTGATTGCAGCGCTGCTCATCGTAGTATTTGGCATGCTACTTGCACGCTTCTTGCAGATGCTTTCTGTACAGGCTGTCAGTAAATCTGGCTTAGGGTACGAAAAATCAGTTGGAAAATTTGTAAATATTCTTGTTCTTGTCTTTGTGTTCCTCGCTGCTTCCGAGCAACTTGGGTTCGATCTCTCTTTTGTGACAACCAATGTTCTCGTTATTCTCTCGGTTATTCTCCTTGTACTTGGGTTTGCGGCAGTACTTGGATCTCGCTCTGTCTTGGAAGGTAGTGTTGCTTGCTGGCAATTGCGTCGACAAATCCATAAGGGTGATCATATCGAAATAGATGGCTGTGCAGGAACAATAGATGGATTTACACAAACTGGAGTGATCCTCAACATGGGTAGCACAACCACTATTATCCCTGCTCATCATTTCTTCGCACAGCGATATACACTGAAGAGATCGTCATGACAGACGCAACGCTCCGACCGATACTTATTTCTATTCCACACGCATCCGCATTGGTGCCGGAGGAAGTGTTGCCAGATTTGGCGCTTACACAAGAGGAATTACGTGAGTATACCGATCACTATACCGATCAAATTTTCAATGTCTCCAATGTCTACAAAGTAGAACACAATGTGTCTCGGGTGATTGTGGATGTAAACCGTGCACCAGATGATATTTCCAAAGAGTATGAGCAAGCTGCAGAGGGTGTCACTGTGCACACAACGTGGGATGGCAAAAGCGTCTACAAAACCGAGCCAAGCCAAGAGCAGGTAGAGGCGCTTATCAAGAGGTATCATGATCCCTATCACGAGGAAATAGATAACTGCATTCCACATACACGTTTTCTTATCGATGGACACTCCTACATGCCTGTGGGTCCCAAGCTTAAGAAGGATAGTGGTCAAGAGAGACCAGATATCAATCTTGGAAATTTGAATTACTCCAGCTGCTCGCGCGAGCAGACTATTTTCTTTCGAGAGTTTTTCGAAGAACGTAGCTATTCCGTTTCCATCAACTTCCCTTATACAGGCAAGTACATTCTTGGCCATCATTGCCACCGCCGCCGCATTCCGCCTTTTTTGGTTCCTGGTATTCAAATTGAGCTCAATCAAGGCCTATACGTCAAAGCAGACTCATTGGAGGCCATTCCAAACCGTATTGAGGAGTTCCACGAGCTATTTGAGAAGCTGGTAGATGCGTTTGTCCACAGGTTTTGTCCGCCAGACGCCTAGTATTCAATCAACAATTCTCATTTTCTGTCCACTATTCGTGTCTCCTGCATTGAGGCCTTTTGTGATACAATGATTTGATGATTCGAATAGAAATAGACATACCAAAACCATTTCTTACACTGCTGATGATCCTAGGAATAGGAGGTATCTTCTATTGGAATCACTACGCAAGTGCAAAAGAAATTTCTATGCAGGCTTCTGTAGGTGGAGAATCACACGAAGTAGCCTTGGATGGAATTCAGAGTGCAGAGGATGAAATGAGACTTCTACGTGCACAACAAGTTATCATGCAAAATCGTGAGGAAATCCTGCGATTTCAACTGAAGTCGATAGAGGAGGAGCGAAGAAAATTGGGAGCAAATATTTCCAATGAAACAGTTGGAGAATTGGATCGCAGTACCAAGTTGCTTCTTCAACTTCTCAAAGATCAAAAAGAAACAGAAGATCGCATTCATACCTCTCTCAAGCAACTTTGGGAGGCAGAAGGTGATCTACTCGCTGCGACCAATGATCAACCAGACATGGTGGGTAATATCTGGCTTACCTGGCCAGTAGACCCTCTTTATAGTCTTTCTGCAATTTTCAAAGATGCAGAGTATCAAGCAATGTTTGGATTGGAACACAAAGGAATAGACATTCCTACAGAGCAGGGCACACAGGTTGTTGCGGCTTCCGATGGTGTAGTAGAGAAGGTGGCAGACAATGGATATGGGTTTAACTATCTGATTCTTGATCATGGGGTGGTAGATACCCTGTATGGTCACGTCGAGAGCTTCCTAGTGGCGGAAGGAGATACCGTTGTGAAAGGACAGCCCATTGCTCTTTCTGGAGGAAGACCAGGATCACCAGGGGCAGGTGCACTCACCACTGGTCCGCATCTACACTTCGAAGTGATCCAAAACGGAAAACGTATAGATCCTCTCTGGATGCTGCCAAGACACAAAAATGTGAAGAGGCCTGTGAGAGAATAGGAAAAGGGAATTTTTAATTAAAAATTCGCACTCTCAATCTAAACCGACACTCTGTTCGGTCGCAAACCTATCTGTCATGCCAGAGACATAGTCTTTTACCGCTTCGATGAGCGAAGAATCATTCTGTTTTTGTAGTTCCAATACCTTTACCGATGGCTTATTGAAAAGTGCCGTACATATCGCAGTTACAATGTCTTTTCCTTCTATGCTGTGTGTCACAATATGCGGATGCATGTACATGTTATTCCAGAGAAACTGACGTAACCGATCAAGATCATCACGCATATGTGCAGAGAATCCAATCAGCGTTTCTTTGGATTCTTGTACATCTTCCAACGTTGCAATTGCATGTGTCTTCAGTTGATCTTCACTTGCTTGATACAGATCCATCACGAGCATGTTGATCAATGATCCACGTAGTGATGTTCCTCTTTTCTGTGCGTGATCATGTGCCTGCTTTGCGAGTGGTATTTCTTTGATTGCTTCCAACAAAAATAGGCCTTCTCGTAGTCCATCATCACAATCGTGAGCTGTGTACGCAATTTCATCGGCAATGTTCACCAATGCTGCCTCGAGTGTAAGGGGCACTACTTCCCCTCCCCCCTCTGGGTGATCATGCGGTGTGTGATGTTTGAGGAGTCCATTGAGTATCTCCTTGTTTAGATTGAGTCCACTATACTCATCAGAGTGATAGGCAAGCGTAGTGACTATTCTATACGATTGCTCATTGTGCTCGAAAGAAGACCCGTGTCCCTGCATCCAGATGTTCAAAGCTTCTTCGCCTGCATGGCCAAATGGAGGATGGCCAAGATCATGAGCAAGAGCGATACATTCTGCCAAATCTTCGTTGAGAGAGAGTGTCCGTGCAATATCTCTACTAATCAAAGCCACTTCCATAGTGTGCGTAAGCCGTGTGCGGTAGTGATCCCCTTCTCCTGCAACGAATACCTGTGTTTTGCCCTTTAGTCTTCGAAAGGCTGCAGTGTGCATAATACGTCCTCGATCACGTTGAAATGGAAATCTGGTTTCATCGGGAGCATCTTCAAACACACGGCCTAGGACACCTTGATGAGGCACAGCATAGGGTGCAAGAAGTGTATTGGCCTGCTCTAAGCGTTTTATTAATGTTTCCATGGGGAATGTATTGTTGCATTTTTTGGAACCAGTTGCGAGTTACTAGTTACGAGTTCTTGATATGAAAATAAGGTTTAATGCCTTAAAAACCTCTTGTTGATTTTGCATTTTCTTGGATTGAGAAAAATAGGTCGTAGTTACCAAGTAATTTAAAACTAGCAACCAGTAACCCGTAACCCGTAACAACCCGTAACCAGCAACCCGTAACTTTTTTATACGTCCAAGCGACCGTTGAGCAGAAATGCTGTCTCCTGGATAAACCAGGTGGGAGACCGCATTCGTAGGCCACAGCCTACAAAGATTTGGCTTCCCGAAGCGACATTGAGGAGAAACATTTACCACTCTGACGTATCGCCGAGAGGAGAAGAATTATACGCGAGGGTATCTTGTTGGTGAATAGACATTTTCCATAAAAGGTCGAAAGTCGAAAGTCATAGAGTCCTAAGTTTTTCATTGTATTAAGACTTACAACCTACGACTTTTGACATAAGACCTGCGACCTACGACTTGTGACCTACAACCTACAACTTCTTCCCCACACACACCCAGTTGCGGAATCCTTTTTCCACCTCCGCTTTGTCACCTCTGTACGTGCAGTACTTTTCTGGGTGGCAACGAGTGCAATCTGGATGTCGTTCTATATTTTCTAAGTGCACTCCTACCTGTACCAGTTGTTGATTTGCAATTCCCTGCAGATCAACATTTTTTCCATGAAAAAACTTGGAATCAATTCCAGGTAATTCCACTGCTGGATCAGAAAACTCAGAGCACTCTCTACAAAGAGATGGGCCTATTCCTATCAAGGTATCAAATGCTTGGATGCCGTACTCTTCCTGTAAGACTGTATAAAAGTTGCCAATAGCATGGGAGAGCAATCCTTTCCAGCCTGTATGGAGTACGCCAATTACTTTCTTGGTAGGTTCTACAATTACAAAGCTCTGGCAATCTGCAGATCGTGTGATCAAGAGAAGATCTTCTTGATCAGTGATCTGGCCATCTGCTTGTGAGGTATCTTCATTTCCATTGCGAATGATAACAGTATGGCTTCCATGAATTTGCTCTGCTCCGACGAAGCAATCATATCTCATCTCCTTTGCAATCTGCGCATCGGAAGTAAGAGCATCTTCCTTTGTAAAGAGCCCTACATCAAGCCACGCATCACATGTACGAAGGTGAGAAAACGGTTGCACTATCATTTACAACGTGTGCAGAAGGTAGGGAATCATCTCGATAACGTCTCTGGCTGTATAGCTATAGCCAGATTGCTCAAAGAGTGCCTCCCCTGCTCTCTTGATCACTGTGCTGGCTATGATCCCCGCTTGTACAGGTTCTTCTCCTTGTGCGAGTAATCCTGCAATCAGACCAGCGAGAGCATCCCCTGTTCCTCCGACAGTGAGTCCTGCATTGCCTCCAGTAACTTCGTGTACTTTTCCGTCCGAGCCTGCAATACGATCCACCTGCCCCTTCAACACAAATGTGACAGCATGCTTGCTTGCGATCATGCGAATCTCCGCACTCGCAATTTCCATCCTTTCCAATTCTGCCAAGTGCGGTGTGAGCACAACTTGTTTTCCTTGGAGTAAATGGAGTGTCTCTGGTTGAAGCGCAGTAGCGTCTAGAACCAGTGGGCAAGTCGCCTCGGAGATACAATCTTTCACTGCTGTGATGCTTTCTTCTGTTCGTGCAATACCAGGACCAATCACTGCAGCATCCATGGTTGCAAGCAGTTCTACAATATACTTGGTATCTTGCGAAACCAGCTCATCGCTAGAGAATGGATGCACCTGAAAATTAAGTGATGCCACTTTGGCTACTTCTTGATGGCACTGAGGTAGACAAAGATAGACTAGATCTACTCCACTTGCCTCTGCTGCAAGTGCACTCAAGATCGGTGCTCCATGTATCAACCGACAGCCGCCAATCACTGCAACTTTTCCATTTTCGCCCTTGTGAGAGTCTGGTCGCCTTTTCATAGGATTCATTGTACTCAAAATGCCCAATTTATGCTAAAATGAATACAGACAAATGAAACAATCTCACTTCAATCGTCGTGGAGCATGATTGAAATCGTCATCATTATTGGGTGTATTTTACTCTTGTCTGGTTTTTGTTCTGGGGCAGAGGCTGCGCTTGTGAGCATTTCCGAGGCTGATATTGAGCCTCTTCTTCAGCAGAAAAAATTTGGAGCTACTATTGTGGCAAAAGTGAAAAAGTATCAATACCGTTCTATTATCACCCTTGTCATACTCAATAATATCGTCAATATTGTTGGCTCTATTGTGGTAGGTCGTATTGTGATTGATCGGTATGGAGATGCAATCTTGGCTATCATTACCACAGGTCTTACATTTGGAATTATTGTTTTTTCCGAGATTCTTCCCAAAAGTATAGGATTACACTACAGAGAGAATGTAAGCCTTCTTAGTGCTCCCATTGTATGGCTAATGACAATAGTGCTTTTGCCGATTATTCTTTTCTTTGAGTGGTGCACAAGCTTGCTCAATAAAGGGCACAGAAAAGTGGGAACAGAAGAAGAAATTCGTTCCCTTGTAAGTATTGGGAGACGAGCAGGTCATATAGAAAGTGACGAAGGACAACTTATCCATCGTGCTTTTATTCTTAACGATAAAAAAGCAGGAGATATCATGACACCCCTCAAAGATATTGTCTGGTGCACAGATACTTCTACAGTGCGAGAAGCAGCACAAAAAGTCTTTACTCACACATATTCTCGTTATCCTGTGTTGGGGCGTTCCATGCATGAAGTAAAGGGTTTGGTTATGAGCTATGACATTCTGGAATGCCTTGCCGAAGGCAAAGATGACCGACCAATTCAAAGCATCTTACGAGAGGTTTTGGTGGTAGATTCGCTACGGACAGCAGACGATCTCTTGCTCCTTTTCCGCGATAAGCATATTCATCTTGCTGTGGTGCAGCATGAGGGAAAAACAGCAGGCCTTGTGACACTAGAGGACGTACTCGAAGAACTGGTTGGAGAAATAGAGGACGAGACGGATGTAGAGGATTAAGGTGTATACTGAGCGACTATTTCACTCATTTTGTTTCGAAAATTCTTCGATGAAAATTTCTTTGCATGTTCTCGAATAGCTTTGCGATCGAATATAGTTTTCTCGAAGTCTTGTAGAGTTTTCGTTAAAGATTCTACAGTCTGTTCTGCAAAAAAGAGACCAGTTTTTCCTTCTTGCACAGTATCCAGTGCGCCACCTTTTTTGTAGGCGATCACTGGTGTACCACACGCTTGTGCTTCCAATGGCACGACACCTGCGTCTTCAAATTGAGGAAAGAGTAATGCCTTTGCTTCGGCATATAAACCGGGGAGTGCTTCGTCTGGAACGAAACCGAGAAATTCTACAGTAGGTCCTGCAAGCTTTTTGAGCCTTGCAAGATCATGACCAGCACCAGCAATTTGGAGCTTTATTCCTAGGGTATTGGCAGTCTGTATCAGCAGATCAAAACGTTTATAAGGAACCAGTCGGCCAATTGCTAAGAAGTATTCGGATTCCTTTTTTGAGCCCATAGGGACATCAAAGAATCGATCGTGCACAGGAGGATGTACTACCGTGCTCTCACGCCCATAAATGCGCGCAATGCGCTCTTGAGTTGTGGTCGAATTGGCAAGGAATACATCGACACGTTTTGCAGTCGTAAGATCCCATCGTCGTATTTTTTTAAGAGCCTTACGAATAAATCCACGGAAGCGCACAGGAATGCCAAAGTCCTGCAAATATTCCTCTTCCATGATCCATGCGTAGCGCATTGGTGTGTGGCAGTAGCAAATGTGAATGGCATTGGAAGGAGGGATAATTCCTTTTCCTACTGCATGAGAAGAACTGCAGATGATATCCACATCGCGTAGATCAAACGACTCTACCACTGCAGGCATCCAAGGAAGTAAGTACTGATGTTTACCAAGTAGTTTGAACCAAGGCTGTAATTTGCTTGTGTACATAGTTGCTGTATCCAGAGGTCCAAGCGAGCCATGTTTAGCCACAGTGGTGAAAATAGGTGCCTCTGGCCAAAGAGCATGGAACTCTGCAAGAACGTGTTCTGCACCACCAAAGGTTGGGAGCCAGTCTGCAACTATTGCAATCTTCATCGAGAAAAGTATGCAGGATAAATGCAGAGCAGAGAAGGTACTTCTGGCAAAGTAAGCAGAGTTTTCAACTGTCGATTCTCCACAGGGGCATTCTGCTTTATGATAGTGCCATGGCACTCAAGGCGCCTCGCAGGCTTCCAAAGCGTTTTAAGCGTTCAATTTCGCCAGAAACGAAAAGTTTACTGAAGAAAAGACGTGTACGACAACGTTCTCTCAGTAAGGAAAAATCAAGACGATGGTTGAGAAGATTGCTACGGTACTTGGGTGATTTAAGAATATCTGTGATGCGATGGGGCGTTGCAGCATTCTTTTGCTTTGTGTTGCTTGGGATAGGGCTTGCACTCTTTTCCCCTATCTTACAAGTCCGACAAATGAATATTCTTCGTACAGATCCTCGCTTGGACATCGAAGAAGTACAGAGAAGCCTCTCGCTCTATTTTGGGAAACATCTCTTCTTTCTTTCACCATTGGAAATCATTGCAGATCTCAAGCAGGCAATACCTGGTATTCAACAGATCGAAGTTACCAAGCAGTATCCATCGGAGCTAACAGTACGTATTACATTGGAACCTCTTGTAGCCAAGTTGATTATTGTGAGTCCAGATAGTGCGACAAATGGAAGTGCAGGCACTGGAGCAATCACAGATTTTCTTACCGAAGGAGGAAGGTATGTGGTTGTTCCCAATACAACAGGAACAGACAATCTTCCCACTTTGCATATCGTCGATTGGGCAACATATCCCATTTCCAATCAACAACTACTTTCCAAAGATCTTTTAGAGATGCTCTGGGGAGCGGAACAGATACTTACAAGGCAGTTTGGTCATACCATTACCAAAAAGACAATATTTGTGAGAGCAAAAGAATTCCATCTAGATACCGAAAAGCTTTCACTATGGTTCGATATACAGAGTTCGCTCGATGAGCAATTGGTGCGCTATAAAATATTTTTAGAATCTATATCAGCAGAAAACGCCACAGAATATATAGATCTTCGTCTGGGGGATCGCGTGATATACAAGTAGACCTGCTTGACTTCGCGCTGGAGAGTTGACCATGAAATAGTTGCAGGCTATTCACCTTTTCGTCAAATATAAGTACCCTATTCAACGATGTTCGCTTCATTTCTGTCTGCCTTACTGGTTGGGATTCTTCCCGCAGCAGCTTCGCCAGTAGTTCAGCCGCAGTTGCCACCACCGATTGCAATCGAAATTGCGCCTCCTACTCGTAAGGTAGATATTGCGAGTCAGCTTTCTGCATCTGGAATTCTCGTTATCGATTTGACGAGTGGCCAGCAAGTGTACGCTGCTGAACAGAACGTTCCTAGACCAATAGCAAGTCTTACTTTGCTCATGACTGCTTTGATCATTGTGGAAAATCACGATCTTACAGAGTGGATCACTATTCCAGCTGGTGTTGCCTCGATAGAAGGTAACAAAGCCTATCTACAAGAAGGTGCACAGTATCAAATAGGTGACATACTTTCTGCTCTTCTTATTTCATCTGGCAACGATGCTGCTCGTGCACTTGCAATCTATCATTCGGGGTCCGAAGCAGCTTTTGTGGAAGAGATGAATGCCAAGGCTCTGGAGCTTAGTCTCGAGCAGACTTCCTATAGCAATGCATCTGGCTTAGATAGTGGTGCACAATGGTCAAGTCCTCATGATCTTGCACGTCTTGGTACTATTGCTCTGGGGCATCCTGCTATCTATTCACGCATGTCCAAGCGTGGAACCAAAATCTTTAGCAGCAAAGGAGATGAATTATTTCTCACGCATACGCATGCACTGCTTCATTCCGATACCGATGTTCTTGCGGGAAAGACGGGTACAACAAATGCTGCAGGCCAATGTTTAGTGACCCTCGCAGAGGAAGGAGGACGAAAATATCTTATTATTTTACAACAGTCTTTGCAGCGCTATGCTGATCTTCGCATCATTTTGGATGCGCTAAAGGAGACCGTTGTGTAAAGTCGACTCTCATCCATGAATCCTACTATTCGTTGGTTGTCGCTGCGCGTACGTCTTCTCTGTGTTGTAGTGCTCCTTGTTGGTTCACTCCTGCCTCCGTATATTCCAAAAGCAGCGCTGGCGCCCCAAGATGTACCAATCTCATCCTCTCAATTTCTCTTAGTAGAAGAAGGTTTCCTTATGAAGTCTGCTTCGCTGAGCAAACAGGGTGCACGTCGAGCGTATACCAAAGGATCTATTCATACCGTGAAAGAAGGAGAGAGCCTAGAAAAGCTGGCCAATCGGTATGGTATTTCCAAAGATACTATTTCGCGGGCAAATGACCTCCAGGAAGGCACTGTCATTCGTCCAGGAGATGAACTGATCATTCTCCCTGTGGATGGAGTCTTACATGCTGTTACACGCGGACAAACCCTTTCTCGTATAGCAGAGCTCTACGGAGTAGATGCCCAGCTGATCAGTGATCAAAATAAAATTCAAGGAGGCTTTATAGTTGCTGGTCAAGACTTGATTATTCCCGGTGGTCAACCAATTGTAGAACAGGTACAAGTGGCTATTCAGAAACCTTCTGTACCTGGTCAACCGGCTCCGGTACAGCCTGCAAAACCTACTCCCGTAAAGGCAGCAGGAGAACCAGTAGCTTCCACCATCACAGTACTTCAAAAACCGTGTGGAGAGACGTGTTTTATTACTCAGTATTACAACAATGGGCATTACGCTCTCGATATGCAGGTAAAGGGAGGAGGTCCAATTTATGCAGCAGAAGCAGGTACAGTGATTCGTGCAGATTATGGATGGAGTGGAGGATACGGTAACGTCATAGAGATTGATCACGGTAATGGTTTGGTGACACTCTATGCACACAATAAAGAGTTATATGTAGATGTAGGGGATACAGTCCAGCGTGGCCAGAATATTTCTTGGATGGGTAATACTGGTTTGGTTTACGGAAAGACAGGAATTCATGTGCACTTTGAAGTACGCCTCAAAGGCGTGAAGAAGAATCCTCTTCTCTATATTCAATAAGAAGATTGAAGACACTTTCTATTGCTTCCAGATTTGCTTGGCATACTTCCATCCATACTTTACAATGAAGAGCAGGATAAAGAAGTAGAGCACGTACTGTGCAACGAATAAGAGGAAGGTGATCATCCCAATTGTAATACCTTGGAAAATAGCATTGGTATCATGCACAAATGATTGGATGGCATCTTTCCAGGAATCCTGCAGTCTCTTGCCATCTACAAACTTATCTTCTTGCACAGAAATATAAAAATACGTGTAGTCCAAACGTTCCAGCTGATCATTCATAGCGCGCTGCATACGTTGAATTTGATCACTCACATTTATACGTTCTTGCGTCAGTCTTTCAATCAAACGAATCTTACTATCGATAATCGTAGCCAAACTTTCGGCATCTCGTGTACTTGTTGCAATTTGAGAAATTTCATCATATGCAGCCAGAGAACTTTCGAGAGTTTCGTTGATAGACTGCAACTTCTGTTGAAGGATTTTCAGTTCATTTGTTGTATCATCCACTGTACGCTTGATGGTATAGGTATTGGCAGAAAGCGTATCTGGATCCATTGCCTCTATCATCGTCAAAATTTCTTGTGCATGTGCATGTTCTACCTTGAAAGAAAAACTGCATCCTGTTTCGTAGTCGTTTGTATTTTCGAAGATGATGTACTCACGTGATTTAAGATTCCCAACTTCCGCACATGCTTCATCCTTATCGTGTGTTTTAATGGTGGCATTGTATTCGGTTATCTCAAAGTCTTCTGCCGTATTTCCACCACTAAATTCCTCATTTATGGGTGGCATTGTCGTAGTAGCAGGTCGGCCAACTGATCCTTTTTGCATCAGAAATTCTGCGTCACTGTCCTCGTTGTACATTGCTGTATCCCCTCCAAAAGAAGGAACCATATCTATGCCAAATCTCTCGCCAAGCCCCAATGATCGTACGGTGCTACCAATGAATTGAAAGGAGAGTGTAAGAACGACAAGGACCACAATTGCAATACCCGCACCCTTCAATATGACCATTGGATTTTGCCAAAGTTTTTTGAGAGTTTCCATCATGGATTCAGTCTACTTGTGAGGGAATAAGAAAGCTACTCTCGGTATTCAGTAGACCTAGTAAATCTAGTTATCGTAGCTTGCAAGCGAAAGTTGTGAGCCACGTCAGGTTGCAGGCAAAAGTGGCGGGGCCCCCCGCCCCCGCGCGCCGCTGGGGGGGGGGGGGGGGGCGGACCCGCGCGCCCCCCCGCGCCGGAGCCGTTACGCCGCAACTCCTCTGAGCACACAA
>CAZLFU010000004.1:0-20021 GCA_964558895.1 uncultured Candidatus Peribacteria bacterium | reverse complement strand
CCGCGACCTTCCGCGTGACAGGCGGACGCTCTAACCAGCTGAGCTACAACCCCATTATTGATACGCTGTGCTGTAAAGTTCATGCATCAAATGCTGGCAAACAGTACCATCTACACACAGGGAGAACAACGAGAAACAAGCGTAAATTCTGCTTCTCTACTCCCCTACCGAACTCGTACTTTTGCTCCGATATCTGGCTTTGCAAACTGGAAGTAGGCCGACTGATACAAACGAGTGTATCGATCTTCATCTTCTTCCCATTTGCGTACAATATCCAAATCCCCGTTGGGATACATCACAAGTGCTCCTGGTTCTGCATCACGCAAAGAGGTGCTGATGTACACACGTTGACTCACATTGCCTACGATGAGCTTTATGAATCCGCCAAGCTCTTTGGATGCTTCCAAAGCTTCTTTCCACATACGATCAGGGTGCTTGGTAAATGTCATCATGTTTCCAAAACGATCGACGTACGAAAGCTCCCACCAGTCTTCTGGAATATCAGGAATAGTATCGATAGGATCCTCTACCATTGTAAGCTTGTGATGAGGATCGAGAAGACAAGGTGTATAGCTAGAACGAAATTGCTCGGTTGGACCGTAGAGATTATTATCTTCGTTTGGAAGATGTGAGAGCGTTTCTATCTTATCTTTTACAGACGAAAGGAGTTTTACATCGGTCGTGACAATGCGGATATTTCCACTCGTAGCAAGGTAGAAAGGGCCACCGTTTTCTTTACTTGTTCGTGGGGCAGCATTGATAAAAATACCTGTAATTGTCTTCGAAAATTCCTCTTTCACCTCTTCCGAAAAGTGTGTTGTCTTTGCCGTTTCAGCATGAAGTTTAAATACAAGTCGAATCAAATGGGCTGTTACTTTTTCGCGCCCGTAAATATCAAATTCTCGTTTCTTTTTGGAAAGTGGAAACGAGCGAAAATCTGTCGAAATGAGTGCGTCTGCGTCATCTTGGTCAAAAGGGCTTTTACTGCGTCCGTAGGTATCCGAGAAGAGGTAAATGCGGCGGAGAGGGGATTCAATCATGAGCGAGAGGGATGATGAATTGCCTTAGCATGGTAAGGAAGTTTCTGCCGAATGCAACCGTTCTAGGCGCTTCTTTGGATTGCACGAATACTCAAGTATTTGCCTATAGAGTTTGGGCTCATACATCTCGACTTTAGGACTTGTAACCTTCGACCTTCGACTAAACCCATGTCGCAAGTCACAGGTCGAAGGTCTTTCACTTTCATAGTGATGGTTTCTTTGTGTGCCACTCAGTGGCCTGTTCATAGGCATGTGCAGCTTGCAGCAGAGTTTCTTCACCCCATTGTGGTCCCATAATTTGCAAGCCAAGAGGAAGGTTCTCACTCGTGAAGCCACAAGGAACAGAAATAGCAGGAATACCGGCCATTACTTGTGGATCGAGGAAGATATCTTCCAAGTACATCGCAACAGGATCACCCTCGTGTGCTCCTACAGTAAAAGCAGGACCAGGAGTCACAGGAGCAATGATCAGATCAATGGTCTTGAATACTTCATCAAAATCTTGCTTGATAAGCGTACGAACTTTTTGAGCTTGCCGGTAATACGCATCGTAATATCCAGCAGAAAGTGCGTAGGTTCCTATCATGATTCTGCGCTTTACCTCATTTCCAAAACCTTCACTACGTGCACCGTAATAATATTCAATCAAGTTCTCGGCATTCTTTGTTGTGTGCCCATAACGAATACCATCAAACCGTGCCATGTTGGAACTTACCTCGCATGGGCAGAGTACGTAGTACGTAGGCGTTGCGTACTTGGTATGAGGGAGAGATACATGCTTGAGAGTTGCACCGAGTGATTCCAATACCTTGGCGCTTTCTTGGATAGACGCGGCAACTTCTGTATTGAGTCCTTCGATAAAATATTCATCTGGAATACCAATGGTCATTCCCTTCACATCTCCTTTGAGTGCTTTTTGATACTGTGGGACGGGTTGATTGGATGTAGTTGCATCAAACGTATCTTTACCTGCAATTGCTTCTAGTACAATTGCGACATCTTCTACACTTTTACAGAGCGAGCCAATGGTATCCAGCGAGCTTGCCATACTCATCACGCCGTATCGACTTGTACGTCCGTAGGTAGAACGCAAGCCTACGCATCCACAGAAGGCTGCAGGCTGGCGGATAGATCCTCCTGTATCTGTACCCAGTGCAAATAAGCACTCATCAGACGCTACAGCCGCTGCAGAACCTCCAGAAGAGCCTCCTGCAACGCGTGCTGTGTCCCAAGGGTTTCGAGTGACTCCATAACAAGAAGTCTCTGTACTGGCACCCATCGTAAATTCATCGGTGTTTACTTTGCCAAGACTGATTGCACCTGCTTGTTTAAGTCGCTTGGTCGTCGTTGAATCAAATGGTGGAACATAATCCTTACTACGTAGTATGTTGGAACATGCAGTTGTAGGAACACCCTCTTCGCAGAAGACATCTTTCGTAAGATAGGGGATTCCCATCAGCGGGTGATCAAACACTCCATGATCATCCACTTTTTTGGCTTGAGAAAGGGCTTCCTCGAAATTTTTGTAGACAATAGCATTCAATGTTTCATCTACCTGATCAGCGCGATCTATACACGACCGCATCAATTCTGTTGCAGAAATCTCCTTCGAGCGAAGTTTCTGATGTGCCTGTGCAATAGTGAGGGTATTCAACATGATTAGTTTCGATTACTCACCATGAGCAGAAGGAGTTTGAATTTGATGATCAACAAGAGGAAGAGGGCTTGTAGCAAGGAGTGCATCTGGATCGACCGCCTGATCAAGTACCTGATCATCACGAAACGCATTGGTCATTCCTGTTACCTGTGCTGTGGGTTCTACGTTGGATGTATCAACTTCCTGTAACATCTCGATATAATCCAAAATAGAACTCAATTCCTTAGCGAGACGCTGCACCTCTTCGTCACTCACGTGGAGTCGTGCAAGCTTTGCGATATGCCGAACCTGTTCTTCTGTAAGAGCGGACATAAGCTCATCATATGTGAGCTTTTAGAGAACTGGAAGAAAAATGATGATATTTGACAAATTTAAAATTATGGATATAATCCTGTAAATGTCTAATTTTACGATTCCAGAGTTACGGGATGCACTGTTTGATGAGACAGGTCTATTATTAAATGTAGAAATAAGAGATATTGGGGAACCTCCTGTTGCGGTTTTAGTTGCTTCCTATGAAGGAGTCGACCTGTTACATGTGCATAAAATGGAAACTATAAAAGAAGTACTAGCAAATGTTCCTCTGTATGTTCATGTAGAGGAGGAAACCTTTACTCAGCGCGTTAGTCTTGCAAAATTATTACAGTCAAATCCGACATTAATAGGTGAACTTCAAAATGAAGATCCCGTGATTGCCGAGCAGATACGCATCCTTCGAAAACAAATGCAGCCAAGTAATGATCCACTAGTTATGACACAGAATCTTAGAGCGTTAGCTGCTCAACTTTTATTGAATGATCAAGATATAAATGAATTAGCTCTTCAGAGGATGCAGAACAAGCTTACCTAGGCTAAAAACTGATTTACACTGCGCCTATTTTTTGCATTAAGCAGTGCGATTCGTGTATCAGCGGCTTTTGCTGTGCTAATTCTTTCATCCAAAAAAGCAGCTGTGTCCAATGCTCGCTTTTCTACATTTTCTGACAAAGGATATGTGCCAAGCATTTCAATTAGTTCAGTTCCTAATGTTTCCAAGTATTCCACTGCACCTTCTGCAGCCATAGCCCCTGGAGCTCGCTGATCTTCTGGTAAGTCATCTTGATCAGTAGCAGAAATCATTCTGATTGTGTCGCATAAATCTTCAGTATACTTATCAGGATTAGCGGTCTTACTTGAACGCATTTCATCTAGTAATTCACGTGCTGCTGCAAGATCATACTCCTGACGTCGAGATTCTATATTTTTCATGTGTATTTGGGTTAAGAAACAATTATATTATACTATTTTTAATAAAAAAGTCAAATATATACATTACGTATCCCAAACTAATTGTGCGAGAATTGCCTCTATGAAGCCAAAAAGACTCCATGGGCGTAAAGCAAACGATTTTCTCCAAAGAAAAGGCAATGTATGGAAAGGGAAAACCATGACGATTCTCTGGCTTTTCGATGCCCCAAAAAACGAGAGTACTCCTATGAAATCTGGGGTGTTTTTGGGCACATTTGCCTCTAGCAGGCTCAGTAAGTCTGCCGTGGAGCGAAACCGCATGAGGAGACGCTGTAGAGAGGCAATAAGAAGGGCATTACAAGAGACCGAAAGTTTGCCAACTGTACAGTTGTTGCTTTCGCCTCGATCCAGTAGTCTTACCTGTGTCTTTGAGGATATCGAATCCGATGTCCATCGCTTTCTTGCAATGATCCAGTTATGTCACAATCCAAAAAAAAGAAATCCGGGTTCTTCGAATTCATCCTCCTCTTTGCACTCATCTATCTGATCGTGCAATTAACTATACGTATGTTCTTCCCTAGTCCGGAAGCTACAAATGGATCGATAGGTGGTATTACTCTCAAGGCTGTCGATGCGACTGTTAAAGGTGGACATCATCCAATTCTTCAACTCAAAAACGGATCCAATCAAGATCTTATCCTCACAGATAGGTGTCCACAGCCACCTGTGGATGTGTATCTGGTAAGCGAGGAAGATGCAGCAATGCGCACAGCACTTACAGCGACAGATATAGTGTTGCCTTGTGTACCTCTTTTGCATGTTGCCAAGGGTTCTAGTACCAAAATAGATCTTGGACCATGGAAGTATTCACTCTTCGATACCTATGGCTTGTACGAGGTAGAGCTTCCACTTGCTACATCTGGGTCTCTTGTTCCAGAGCAGGGGATAGATGAAAGCCAGTATAGAGAAGGAGTGATTGCCCGTTTCACCATTCACGAGTCTGGGTTTATCACACAGATTTTTCGTACATTCATTACCAAACCTCTTCTCAATTTATTGATCTGGATTACCTCTCTTCTCCCGGGTTATAACTTGGGGTTTGCCATTATTATTCTCACGCTTATCATTAAATTTATTCTCTTTCTGCCTACACAACATGCAATGGAAGGGCAAAGAAGAATGCAGGCGGTACAGCCAAAATTGGATGCCTTGAAAGAGAAGTACAAGAACGATCCACAGCGTATGAGCCAGGAGACAATGCGCATATGGAAGGAATACAAGGTCAATCCTCTCCAGTCGTGCCTTCCTATGCTTTTGCAGTTCCCTGTGCTTATTGGGCTCTTCTTCGTTATTCGCGATGGATCTATTCTCGAGCTTTCGCGTCATCTGTTGTATGCATCTCATGCAGATCTTTCCTGGAGCTTTGGAGTCAATTTCTTTGGATTGAATCTCCTCCTGCCTAGTCCATTCATCATGCCTCCGATTTTGTTAGTTCTCCAATATGTGCAGATGAAGTTGAGTTTTTCTATGAACGAAAAAAAGAAAGCCGCACAAGAGCAGGTTATCGATGTTCCATCAAAAGAGAAAAAGACTACCAAGACAGATCAGGAGAAGATGCAATCCATGCAGCAGAAGATGATGCTCTACGGTTTGCCAATTATGATTGCAGTATTTGCAGTGCAATTTAGTGCAGCAGTATCTCTGTATTGGGCTGTAAGTACAGTCTTCGCTATTGGACAGCAATATGTGGTAAATAGGAGAGTAGGGTAATAAAAAACGTGTCACAGGGGTTTTCCATGACACGATACAATGTTTTCTTGCGAAGACTCTTATGAAGATTTCTTTTCTGTTTTCACATCATCTTTTTGCAAAGACTTACGAACGATCGAGTTAAATATCAACGTAAGTTCCTTGGATTCCTGAAGCAGATCTGTTCTGCGCTTTTCTAGATACGCTCCCAGGTTTACATCCAAGAGCTGTAGCCAATACCCAGTTTCCTGTGCTTCGCGACGGCAGATCTTCATACGCATGATGAAGTCATCAAAACTAAAGGCAGCATCTGCCTCCAAGTAATTTGCTCCTACAGAGCCAGAAGCATACAGAAGCTGCTTGGCATCGTTTGCCATGGCGATGTCCTTGGGCAACTTGGATACAAACGCACGGACATCCTTCGCAAATGCCATCGTACGCTTTTGAAGAGGATACGGTCTTTCCGATGATGGAGTAGAAGAAGGAACAGGGGCCGATGATGTACCTGCTGCCTTTTTGGAGGCAGTAGGCTTTCTGGGGAGTGTGGAAGTAACCATGCCTGTAGCCTAGGCCTCGGGAGAGCCCATGGGGATGATCAGATTCAATGATCAGATCACTAGGTCTTAGTTTTTGGCTTGCTGTAGACCTCTTGGAAGTTCTTTCGCTAGAAGAACGTCAACTTCGATTGATGTTTCACGGAAGCCATTTCTTTGGTGTCGGTTTACTTCGCAGGATCGTCTTGATTGACCGGTACAAGGTTATAGGTATCATTCTGCGCAATATTTCCCCTTCAAATTATGTCAACAGTGATAGAGTCTTCTCAGATCAGATCGGAGTTCCCTCAAGATCAGAATAAAATCCGTAGAGCAATGGATGAATTCGGGGTCGCTGATCTCGATTCAAATAATTATGGTGCAATGATCAATTCTTTACTACAGGGAGTAAGGGACTCTGATCGCCAAAGAGTGATGAGCACAGTGTATGGTTTCGTTCGAGATTCTCAGCTATCAGAGGAAGACCCTACGCAATAGTTATTTCTTCACACAGGTACACATCCTGTATTGCATTGAGGATCTCTACCCCTTGCTCTCGAGGTTTCTGAAATGCTTTGCGACCAGAGATCAGACCAGCTCCTCCCGCTCTTTTGTTGATCACTGCTGTTTTGACAGCTTGCACAAGGTCGTTTTCGCCGGAAGCCCCACCCGAATTGATAAGTCCTATGCGACCCATATAGCAGTTTGCTACCTGATACCTGGTCAGATCAATGGGATGATCAGTACTCAGATCAGTGTACATTCTCTCATCAATCTTGCCGTAGCTGCTCTCCAAACCCATCGCTTTGTAGCCTCCGTTATTCTCTGGCAGCTTTTGCTTGATGATATCTGCCTGAATAGTCACTCCTAGGTGGTTTGCCTGCCCCGTTAAGTCTGCAGATACATGATAGTCTTTATCTTTTTTGAAGGCGCTATTTCGCAAATAGCACCAAAGCACTGTAAACATTCCTAGCTTATGCGCTTCTGCAAAGGCTTCTGCTACTTCTACAATCTGTCTTCCAGAGCCATCTGAGCCAAAGTAAATAGTTGCTCCTACACCTTTTGCACCCATATCGTATGCTTCCTGCACGGTTCCAAACATGATCTGGTCTGCTCTATTTGGGTAAGTAAGGAGCTCGTTGTGGTTTATTTTCACAATAAAAGGAATCTTGTCTGCATACTTCTTGGCAACGATTCCCAGTACTCCATAAGTAGAAGCTACTGCATTGCATCCTCCTTCCACTGCGAGTTTTACGATGTTCTCTGGATCAAAATATTCTAGATTTTTGGAAAAGGATGCTCCACCAGAATGTTCTATACCTTGGTCTACAGGAAGAATAGAAAGATATCCTGTATTTCCTAACCTTCCATGTCCGTACAATTCTTGCAGATTTTTTTGCACTTGTGGGGAGCGATCAGATTGCGAAAATATTTCTTTTACAAGCGTAGGACTTGGCTTGTGCAAGTGGTTTTTATCGATTGTTTTACATTCATGATTAAGGAGAGAATCTGCTTCGCTACCAAGGAGAGTTTGAATATCTGCAAAGTTCATAAGCTGGGGGAGAATGTCTGGTCAAGGGTAACATGCTCAGTTGATGCCTGCTAGATCTTCAGTGTCTTGATTATAAAATTGACAAATATACAAAATATATCTTGATAATATAATAATGCACGCTATACTCTGCAGGTTCTTTTTCAGCTTTAAGAGCCTAGCAACGAGAATATCACGGTATTTTGGTTGCCTGGCTCTTCCGAAGGTTTCAACCGCACGATGCGGTACCTCGGAAACGAGTTTAGGTTGGCCTCTAATGGATTGGAGGACACAGATGCTGGTGCTCACACGGAAGACTGGAGAGCGGATCCTCGTGGGTGACAACGTAGTCATCCACATCGTCCGCACCGCGGGCAACGTGGTCAAGCTTGGCATCGAAGCCCCGGATCACATCCGGATTCTTCGCGCCGAGCTGCCGCAGCTGCCGCAGCAGTCGTCTCTGACGTCTCCCCCGCCCAGCACCCCTGCACACTAGGTGCAGGGGGAACGCCGGCGAACGCACTCGCGTTCGCCGGTTTCTTTTCCATATGCACACACAATGTATTTCTGTATTCTTTTTACATGCCACTTATCCTCTACAACTCACTTACAAAACAGGAGGAAGAATTCACTTCTTTCAAAAAAGGAGAAGTCACTATGTATACCTGTGGGCCTACTGTCTACGGCCGGCCTCACATCGGAAATTATTCATCGTTCCTTATGGCAGATTTGCTACGACGGTGGTTGGAAGTGAGTGACTACAAAGTAACGCATGTAAAAAATATTACCGATGTAGGACACTTGGTTGCAGATGCGGACGAGGGAGAAGATAAAATCGAAAAGCAGGCAAAAGAAGAACATGGCTCTGTAAGCCACGAAAGTGTGCTTGCCATCGCGCGTAAATACGAAGAGGAATACCTGCAAGATGAGAAGCTTCTTCATATGCTAGAACCTGCACATCGCCCTCGTGCGACAGAGTACATAGACCAAATGAAAAGTATGATCGAGAGCATGTTGCAATCTGGCCATGCATACAAAACGAGTGACGGAATTTATTTTGATGTGCAGAAGTTTCCAACCTACGGAAAATTATCTGGTAACACGCTCGAGAACACAGAGGCCGGTGCACGTGTGCAAGTGAATGATGACAAGCATCATCCAGCAGATTTTGCACTCTGGAAATTCTGCGTTGGAAGCAACGAGCATCACGCACTCAGGTGGACATCACCCTCCTTCGTTACAACTTCGGAGGGCAAGCCCGGAGAAAATAATCCAGAAGGATTTCCTGGTTGGCACATCGAGTGTAGTGCCATGAGTCGTGCACTTCTTGGTGATCAAATAGATATTCACACTGGTGGAGAAGATAATATTTTTCCACATCACGAATGTGAGATTGCTCAAAGCGAATCTGTTACGCAAAAAGAGCCATTTGTTCGCTACTGGTTGCACAGAAGACGCATCGATATAGGCGATCAGAAGATGTCTAAGAGTCTTGGCAATGTGTTAACTATATCTAACATTCAGGCAAAAGGATTCGATCCCATGGACCTACGATACTACTTACTGTCTGTGCATTACAGAACCAACTTAAAGTTTTCGGAAAAAGGATTGGATGATGCAAAGAAAGCGCGCAGAAAAATTGTGGAGTGGATGAGTGAGTTTGAGTTCCGAGTTCCGAGTTCCGAGTTCCAAGTTATTAAGTTAGGCAAGAACAGTTCTATCACTGGATTCCTCACATCTTTTTCCAGTGCTATGAATGCAGACCTCAACACGCCAGCAGCACTCGCTACTATCTTCGATTGCATGACATGGAGCAGGACTCACGAGATGAATACTGATGACTTGGAAGCACTTGGAAATTTTATTGCCGTCGTTCGTCACACGTTTGGATGTTTCGAGAAAGAAGATGCCCTAGAACTCCCAGAAGAGGTTGCCACACTGATACATGAGAGGAAGCAGGCTCGTGATCAGAAGGATTACAATGAGTCAGATCGGCTACGGGAAGCCATCTTGGCGCTTGGATACCTCGTACGAGATGATGAAAATGGTCAAAAAGTGCAGAAATTGTAAAGAAAAATATACAATTTGATATGTTTCATTAACACAATTTCTTTTCCAAAACAAAATCTCTACTTTTTGCAACAACATTTTTTGTATGAAATGAGGGGTTGTTTCTAGCCTTTTGCTGCAGATTATCCAGTCTAAAGCGTCTATTTGATATCGATTTTTGAGCCTATAGGCGAAAAAGGTTCTCGACATTTTTGTAACAGGGCATGGTCTTCCTCGTTCTATTACGTGCATGGATCAATGCAGAGGACTTGCGCCGAAAGGCGGTTTCTCGGTAGGATCTCCGAGATCCGAGCGTCCTGTCTATGTATAGGATGCTGTGATCCGTGTACACGTTCCTTTACAGAACGGCACCTTGCCAGTCCTTCCCAAGAGAGGGGAGGAACGACAAGTTCTTCACACTCTTCCATTTCTCCCTGTATGGGGAGAAGTGTCTTATGGAGTCGTGTTTTGTGTATGTACAAACAAGTTCTTTTTGGATACTTACTGCTCGTGTCATCTCTTTATATATAAGGAGGGTAGTCTGGGATGCCTGTCATCCTCGCTCAATCTCTCTACATTCAGAGCAGGGGAGAAAGGAACATCATGTTTGTAATAAAAAGATATCAACATCTTGAAACATAAAACTTTATCTTTCGTTTTTATTTTATTTTTCCCAATTCCTGATATGGACCTTTCTCGTATGAAGAAAGTGTTTGCAGGAATCTCTGTTGCTGCAATTTCGCTTACCCAAATTGGAAGCGTCTTTGCTGCGTACAGCGATGTCCCTGCAGGTGTGTGGTTCGAGGATGCTGTCAACGCTTTCGTTGACGCAGGCTACCTCGATGCTACACAAGCACGCTTCCGAGGTGGCGACAATGCGAACCGCGCGGAGTTCGTGAAGCTCGTAGTCGAGCTCAACGGTGGAATCCTTTCCACACCTCCAGCAGTTCCAAGTTTCGATGACGTCGCAACCGGTGCGTGGTACTATGGTTACTTTGAGGAGTCCGGCAAAGAAGGATGGGTTCGTGGTGATGGAAACTGCTACGGCAGTCATCCTTGCTACGCTCGTCCAAGCGCGAACATTAATCGCGCAGAAGCCGCTGCCCTCATTGTTCGTTCCTTCGGCCTTGAGTCGACTGGAGATGCTGCACAGTTCGTTGATAACCCAAGCGGACAGTGGTACACAGACAGTATCCAGACAGCTGCCGATCACTGTGTCCTTCAGGGTGACGATGCCACTGGCCGCGTCCGCCCAAGCGACAACATGAATCGTGCAGAAATGGTAGTCATGCTTTACCGTGTTGATCAGGGTCTGACATACGGTGTAGATTGTGGCACCGACTCTGTTGGTTCCGAGCCAATGTTGGTCGATGCTGTTGCAACTTCCTCTACAACAGTAGAGTTGGAGTTCAATATGCCTGTCGATGCAACTGCAGCAAAAGATGTAGCAAATTATGCTGTTACTAACTCTGGTGAACTCCCAGTTAACAGTGTTTCTATGGTATCAGCTGATACCTACGAGCTTACACTCGGAGAAACTATGGATGCTGGACACGAGTACACTGTGTCTGTAAGCAACATGCTCACTTCCGATGCTCAGGTTTTCTCTGATGCAATGACATTCCTTGGATACTCCGAACTCGTAATAGGTGATGGAGTACTCGAGGTATCTCGCTCCGCAAGCAACCCAGTTGCTGATACAGTTCCTCAGGGTGCTGTAGGAGTTGTAATGCTTTCAGTTGATCTTACTGCATCTTGTGAAGACAGCGTCACTGTTGAAAACCTCACGATTCTTCATGAGGGATTCGGTGATGAAGCTGATCTTAGCGGTGTATATGCTGCCATCAATGGCGCACGTGTTTCACGCAAGAGATCAATCGACTCAGAAGATCAGACTGCAGAACTTCGTTTCTCTTCTCCTTTGATTGTTGATCCATGTGAAACAGTAACAGTCGACATTGTTGCCGACTTCAGCACTGGCCTTACAGCTGCTGCTGAGCACAACTTTGTTGTTGAACTTCCATCTGATGTATACGGTAACGCCAAAGAAGTTACAGGTAACTTCCCAGTTCGTGGCAATACCTTCCGCATCGCAGCTGTAACAAGCGGTACCGTTACGGTAACTTACCGCACTGTTACACCTGATGAGGTAGAAGTTGGCGACAAGGGTGTCGTTATTGGTAAGTTCGAAGTATCTTCCAACTCTGTTGAGGATCAGACGTTCTACTCCATGACATTTGAGCAGAACAGTTCTGTTTCCGATGGTGATTTCGTCAATATTGCGATTCGCCGCACAGATGGAACAATCCTCACCAACACTGTCAGTCAGACAGTTGGTGACTTCGTAACTCTCGTATTCGATCCTCCATTTACTGTTCTCGAAGGTGACAAGATCACTCTCGAGATCATCGCTGATATCCTCGGTGGTGCTGGTGACTCTATCATCATGCACTTCGAAGAGACCGCAGACCTCTTTGCTGTTGGTTCTCTGTACGGTTACGGTGTGAATGGTCAGCTGTACGGTTCTCAGATTTCTCTGCCAACCGAGAGCGCTACTCTCCCAGATACCGTTACGATTGATGCTGGAGAATTCTCCCTTACTGTAAACGGTCCTGCTACTCAGGATTACACTCGTGATGACGATGATGCGATTCTTGCACTCATGAAATTCACAACAGGAGGTGAGTCTATCGATGTCAAAGATCTTTACATTGCTGTACACGCTCAGACAAGCACAGGTGTAAACTTGGGCAGCTCCGCTATTAGTGATGTTTTGGAAGATGTTGCTATTCGCAACAAAACTACAGGACGCACTATCAACGGTGTACGTCTTACAACAAGTGGCACTTCTGGTCTTAGTGCTGGTGCTACAGCTGGAACATTCCAGATCTACCGTTTCGATGACTTTATCGTAAAGGGTGATCAGGAATGGGAATTCCGTGTCGACTTTATCGATAACGGAGCTGGTGCACACCCAACTTCGGGTGATAAGGTTCGTATCCACATTTGTGGTGAACCAACACACATTCTTTCCTCTGGTACTTTGACTGCAAATACCACAGGTTGTGACTTCGGAGGCTTGCTTGCTGCTGCTTCCACTGCATACCAAATGCAGGTAGAAGGTTTGAGCACCGGTGATAAGGTTGGAGACGTTCGCCCACGTGGCAACATCTCTGGTAACTTCCACCGTATTGCCAACGCTACTCTTACTGTTGCTGTGAAGGCTCTCAATAGCTCAGACACTGCAGTAGAGAATGCAAAGAATATTACATTGCTCCGCTTCGAAGCACGTGCTGGCGAAGCTGAAGACATCCTCTTTACGAAGACTGTCTTCGAATCCAAGTCTGGATCCCTCGTCAATGCTCAAAACTACTCTCTATGGGTCGACACGGATGGCGACAGTACTGTAGATACTATCCTTCAGGATGGTGTTGCATCACAGTCTAGCCAAATTCCATTCTCCGACCTTGCAGGTGGCGGATACGTCATTCCTGCTGAGGAGACTGTTCTCTTCGAAGTTCACGCAAATATTTCATCTTCAATCGTGAACAACGACTTGCAGATTCAATTTGCTACAGGTTCTTCTGTAACATACATCGAAGCTGAAGAGCTTGATGATGGTTCTAACCTTTCTGGTCTCTCACTCAATGGCACATGTTCAAGTTCTTGTGACATTGTAGTTACCACTGCACAACCAACACTTTGGTCTTTGGTAAACCAGGGAGATCTATTTGTTACCAAGGACTCCAACCCACTTCGTTCCCGCCAACTTCTTGGTGGTGCATTGGGTGAAGCAGTTCTTCGTCTGCAATTCCGTGCAGAAAACGAGAACGTAGACGTTACCGATATTCAGTTGACTTCCTCTGGAGGCACTGCAGGTTCCGTTGACCGTCTCGAACTCTACAAGGAAGGTGAGTCCACACCATTTGCCCTCGCTACAATCGGAGGCTGTGGTAGTAACGATGTTGTAACAACTCACTACGCAACTACTGTGGCAACCTTCTGTGCAAACATGGAAAGTCGCCAGTTGGTTGTTCCAGAAGGTCAAGATATTGACGTTCTTGTTCGACCACGTATGAAGCAAGATACTGCTGGAGGAACATCTAACAGTGTGACTTCCTTCTTCTTGAGCTCCGAAGCTGTATCCGATGAATCTTCTGGTTCCGGTGCGATTCGTGCTCGTGGAGATGAATCCAGCAATAACCTTACTGCAAACGACAGCGATGCTACTGCAGAAGGCGAAATCTTCCTTGGTCGCAGCACGGCAGGTGCCAATGCTGTAATTGCCGGTAGTCACAACGTTTCTGTTCTTGCAAAGATCACTTCGATCACCAATGCAAGCCCAGATCCAAATGGAACGTCTGTACCTCAGGGTAACAACTCTCCAATTGGACAGTTCAAGTTTACTGCTGCAACGAACACCAACTCCAACGGAGGTCTCAATGATGCGATCCTCTCTGGTGTTGTGTTCGATATTAACGCTACAAACGTTCAGATTGGCTCCACAAGCTTTGTTATCTACAACAAGGATGACTCTTCAGTCACCCATGCTTGTGCAGCAATCAAGCCAGATGGTCAGAGCTTTGGAACTTCCGCTACAGGTTCCTACCTAGTCGACTGTCATGGTCTCGATACGTCTAGCATTAATACGGAGATCGACTCCGGACAAGATCTGACACTTGTTCTACGTGCAAACGTAACGAACAACCAGATTTCCGCAGTTGCTTCTTCACTACAGGTATCTCTTCTGAATTTCGACTCTATTTCTCGCAGTACGTTTGGTACCGCTTCTGGAAACAGCCACCTCGCGTGGTTGGATAAAGATGGAAACGGTAGCAGCACGTTCCTATGGGTTGAATATCCAGAATCCGTTATTAAGTCCACGAGCTACAAGATCTCTGGCTAATACGGCTTCTCTGTGATGAGAACCTTATGCAAAAACCCCGCCCGCAAGGGTGGGGTTTTTGTTATGGAAAAAAGAAGCGAGAGTTCATCCTTCGATTCCACTCAGGACAAATGAATCTCCGCTACGGAGGAATTGTATAATCGGAGAGATAGATCGCGATCTGTCTCTCTGGGTTGTGTTTTACTGAATTAATTAGCCAAGAAGTTTTCTTTTGATGGAGAGTGCTTTTTTTATCAAAGGCTTCAGTAATATTTCTTGTTCTAGTGGATACTCCCTTACCTCACCTCCAAATTTTTCCTTAAATTCACTGATTCCTTTCCAGGGATGATTGCCGACAGCACCAGTAGGAGCAATTCCTAGAAGATCATATTTTTTTGCACCTCTTTTTTTGCAGTACTGCATTGCCTCCCATTGCAGGAGATACGGCGCCATCAGTGCACGATCTTCATAGGAAGAAGCTCCGTAGTAATAGATGCCAATTCCATTCCAAATTACCCCAATAAGCCCTGCTATTGGCTTATTTTCGGCAGAATACGCAAGAAGCAGAAAAGAGTCTTTGAGGTTGGTGACAAATGCTTGATAGGTATGGAGAGGTAGATGTGTAAATCCATCTCGCGATCCTGTTTGTTCTACAAGTTTATAAAAAGCATGTGTGTCTTCACTGTGTACGATGTGCACATTATTTTTTTGAGCAACTTTGATATTGTATCTTCCTTTTGGTTTCATCTGACTCAAGATATCTTCATCTGATTGCATGAGATCGATGATACGAGTTGCCTCACAGTGAATAGGACGATTGGAATTTCGAATCTGGAATTTCGAATCTGGAATTTTTTGAGTAGGGGATAGATACAGACTGAGAGCTCTGTCAGATTTTGCGTCATCAGCAATACGATTGATGAATGATTCAGGATTCCAGATTCCAGATTCCAGATTCCACACAGGCCCTCTTGGAATTTCCCACACAGATAATCCAAAGGCAGTCCGGTCGATCACAACCAAGGCAGATCCAATAATTGCATCTCCATCTTTGGCTGCGTACATACGTACTTTTCGGCCAAGGGCTTCCATATAGTTTTTATATTCTAGAGATTGCCAAAGGCTCCCCTGTGGATGAGAAGTGATCCACGTATTATAGTCTGCAAATTCCTGCGGAGTGGTGAGTATACCTATGTTCATCTTGGCTATATCGTATACTAAATACCTCAGACCATATACCTTAGACGATCAATTGTTCATTGTGGAGAAAGGTCTACAATATACGAGAATTCCCCCTCCTTGATATGCCATACACATTACCTGTACTTTCTTATTCTTACGATGCTCTCGAGCCACATATTGATGCTCGTACCATGGAAATCCATCATACAAAGCATCACCAGGCATATATCGATAAGGTCAATGCTGCGTTAGCGGGAACTCAGTGGGCAGATCGGCCAATCGAAGAAGTTATTGCCAATCTATCTTCTCTACCGCAAGAGAAGCAAATGGCCGTTCGTAACAATGGAGGTGGCCACGTAAACCACAGTTTGTTTTGGATGATTCTTAGTCCAAGTGGAGGAGGGGAGCCATCGGGCAATCTAGGGGACGCTGTTACCTCAGCCTTTGGGAGTTTTGCCATTTTCAAGGAGCAATTTGCCAGTGCAGCGACTACACGTTTTGGGTCAGGTTGGGCATGGCTTGTGGTATCCAATGGAACATTGGAAGTTATGAGTACAGCCAATCAAGATTCTCCACTTTCGGAGGGGAAAACACCGATTTTGGGACTAGATGTGTGGGAGCATGCATACTATTTGCACTACCAAAACCGTCGCCCAGACTATATTTCTGCCTTTTGGAATATCGTCAATTGGGACGAAGTTTCCAAAAAGTATCAAGAAGCCCTTTGAAAACGGTTATGTAAAGTATGGTCGCTAGAATGTACAGAATACCATTCACTGCGAAAATTATTTGACACAAGGGTTCAAAACAGTAGAATTCCCTGGATTCGCAGCAATTTTTGAGTGAGTAGCGACTGCTGCAGGTACGTAGTTCAAGTTCGGAGACAGACAGGTATGTCGTGTCCGTTCTCCCTTTGTTTCCTCACTCCTCCTCCGTTTATGGCTACCAAGAAAGCCCCTGAAAAAAAGACAGAGAAGAAAATTTCTACCACTAGTGATAAAACAGTTGCCAAAAAAACAGTGGCAACAGCAAAGAAGCCAAAAGTAAAACAAGTATCAGCTTCGTATAAAATGGATGTTGATACTGCGGTGCTTCCACGATTGCTTCCACATGCCTCTCCTCGTACAGAAGGAATGGCCGCATTTGCAAAGCTTCTTCCAGATCACTTGCAACCACGTAAGGTTCGAGATTCCCGAGTGTATTTGGTGGAGGACGAAGCTGCATCGGATATAGTACCTTCTCTTATTGAGATGCAGATCGAAAGTTATAAATGGTTTTTGACCGAAGGTTTAAAGGAGATGCTTCAAGAAATTAGTCCGATTGTGGACTTTTCTGGCAAGAAGATGGAACTACGTATTCTTGGCCACACATTTGATCCACCAAAGTACGACCCCGATACGTGTCGCAGACGTAACTTAAGTTACGAAGCAATCATGAAAGGCTACGTTCAGCTCATCAATAAAGAGACAGGAGAAATCAAAGAGCAAGATGTGTTCCTTGGTTCTATTCCACTGATGACAGAGAAGGGTACCTTCATTGTAGATGGTATTGAGCGTATTGTAGTGCATCAGTTGGTGCGCTCTCCGGGAGTCTTTTTCTCCAAGATGCCAGACAATCCAAAGTACCACGCTGCAAAAATTATTCCAAAACGTGGAGTGTGGCTAGAGATCGAAACCGACAGAAGGGGAAACATTGCTTGTAAAATTGATCGCAAGCGAAAAATTCCAGTATCACAACTGCTTCGTGTCTTTGGATACGATACAGAGGAAAAAATACTCAATGCATTTTCGGGCGTAACAAAGGAAACAGATTTTATTTTGCAAACTCTCGAGAAAGATCCTGCTCGCACATTAGAAGATGCGTATCAGAGTATTTACAAGAGGATTCGACCAGGAGATCTGGCCACACCAGAAAATGCAAAACAGTTGGTAGACTCTCTCTTCTTTGATTTTAAGAAATATGACATGGGTCAGATTGCGCGCTACAAACTCAATAGGAGATTTGACTTCAAAACTCCAAATGACGAGGAGCATCGCGTATTCCAAGTAGATGACTTTGTGGAAATTATAAAAGAATTGATCCGTCTCAATAACGGAGAAGGTGTGCCAGATGATATCGATCACCTTAGCAACCGTCGTGTGCGTAGTGTTGGGGAGTTGGTACAGAACAAGTATCGCGTCGGTTTGGTTCGTACAGAGCGTATTGTAAAAGATCGTATGACAGTGATGGATTTGGAAACAATTACTCCAACACAATTGATTAACAGCAGGCCGATTACTGCAGCAATGCGAGAGTTCTTCGCAAGTTCCCAATTGAGTCAGTTCATGGATCAAACCAATCCACTTGCAGAACTTGCACACAAGAGAAGGCTTTCTGCTATGGGTCCTGGAGGTCTCTCCCGAGAGCGCGCAAGCTTTGATGTGCGTGACGTGCATCCAAGTCATTACGGACGTATTTGTCCTATTGCGACACCAGAAGGTCCAAACATCGGTTTGGTTGTGCACCTTGCAGGATTTGCACGTGTGAATGAGTATGGATTCCTAGAGTCTCCTTATCGAGAAGTGGCCAATAGCGTGCCACTCGATCCAGATAAACTCGTCGGTCGCACACTCGATAACACAATCAAAGATGGAAGAAAAATTATCGCAAAAGAAGGAGAGGTTATTTCTCAAAAGCAGCTTGCAAAACAAGTTGTTGCTCAGCTGAAGAAAGAAAAAGCCACGGTAGTGCCCGTGCGAGCATATGTTACAAATAAGACAGTGTATCTCGATGCAGACCAAGAGAGGAAACACACTATTGCGCAGGCGCAGACAGTACTCTCCGAGCACCGAGAATTTTTGGAATCAAGAGTATCCGCACGTCGTAGTGGAGAACCAACTTTCTCGCACACACGTGATGTTACGTATGTCGACGTATCACCAAAGCAAATCTTGTCTGTTTCAACAGCATTGATTCCATTCCTCGAGCACGACGACAACACACGTGCATCCATGGGAACAAACATGCAACGCCAAGCAGTTCCTCTTATCAAACCGCACTCGCCACTTGTTGGTACAGGTGTAGAAGGATTGGCAGCTCGCTCCTCTGGACATGCATTGGTTGCAGAAGAAGATGGAGAAGTAGTCTCTGCTGATGGTCAGGAGATTTCCATTGTCTATAAGTCTGGTCGTAAGCAGGTGTATCCTCTCTATCCTTTCACAAGATCCAACCAAGGTACGTGTTTCCATATGAGACCTGTTGTTTCCAGTGGAAACAAAGTACACAGAGGTGATGTTCTTGCAGACGGTGCATCCGTCGAAAATGGAGAGATGGCGCTTGGACAGAACTTGCTCGTAGCGTACATGTCTTGGCAGGGATACAACTTCGAAGATGCGGTAATTATTTCCGATCGTGTTGTGCAGAATGGTCTCTTCGATTCCATTCACATTGAGTCGTACGTCACCGATGTGCGCGATACAAAACTAGGTTCGGAGACTGTTACTCGTGATATTCCAAACGTAGGTGAGGCAAAACTCAAAGATTTGGACGTCAATGGAGTTGTACGTATTGGAGCCACAGTGCACGAGGGAGACATCCTTGTAGGAAAAATCACTCCAAAAGGCGAGACAGAGCTCACGCCAGAAGAGCGTCTTTTGCAGGCAATCTTCGGTGATAAAGCAAAAGATGTGAAAGATAGTTCCTTGCGTCTCCCTGGTGGAGCCGGAGGAAAAGTAGTTGATATCCAGGTCTTCGATCGTTCCGAGGGAGACGAACTTCCAACGGGAGTCATTAAGCAAATTAAAGTTTTCGTTGCACAAACGCGCAAGATTCGCGTGGGAGACAAAATGGCTGGTCGCCATGGAAACAAAGGTGTGGTTTCTCGTATCGTACCAAGAGAAGACATGCCATTCCTCAAGGATGGCACGCATGTAGATATTATCTTGAATCCACTCGGTGTAACATCTCGTATGAACATCGGTCAGATCTTGGAAACACATCTTGGATGGGCGTGTAGTGTACTAGGTATCAAGGTTGCAACTCCTGCGATGGAAGGAATCACTACCGATCAAATTACACAGTTCCTCAAGGTAGCAAATTTGCCAGAGTCTGGAAAAATTCAGCTCTTCGATGGAAGAACAGGCGAACCATTTGCCTTCGAAACAACTGTAGGAATGGTGTACATGTTAAA
>CAZLFU010000003.1:0-34828 GCA_964558895.1 uncultured Candidatus Peribacteria bacterium | reverse complement strand
ACGAGCGGAGTGAATACGAAGCGAGGAGTTTGCACTTTTCAGCCCTGTGAGCCATTGCATGCGTAGGAATTTTTTCTTAAGCGACTGTTTTCTTTCTCCACTTTCTTTTCAAAAAGAAAGTGGAAAGGAATAGGCAGGCCATGATTGTCATCCTTCGACAGGGCTCAGGATGACAAAGGGGGAACTAAGGACAGGCTTCCCAGGATGACAAAAAGACAACTGAGGACAAGCTACTCAGAATGACAATCATGAAAACTCTCAATAAGGGTAACACTGGCCAGACACTTACGAATGTTCTACACTACATTCATGTCCAAACGACTTTCCTCAGATTACGAAGTAAGTATTCGCGCAGAACATTCCAAAGCAGTTATCGAGGGAAAAACTGCTGTGCCTTTTAAAACATTGGTGACACTTATTCTCGAGCGCAGAGTGCTCGGCCTCTTTAAAAATTGGAGTAACGAACCAGTGATTATCAATACAACACTCCTCACAGATATCGCGAGTACCGAACAGGATATCAACGCGGGAAAATCTCACTACGTACTGGTAACACTTGGATCTGGAATTGTCGTAGGCATTTTTCTTGCCGCATTTAGCCAGCTGCTTCTCTCGTTCTTCAGTATCACATTTGGCAAGAAAGAACTCTTCTTTGTTTCCGGAAGCCTGCTTGTAATTGGCTTGCTCGTATTTGTACTGGCTCGCACGCAACAGAAGACCAAACAGGCCGAGAAAGTGGTAGAAACTATGGACAAAATCTCTATGCTGTTTTCGAAGAAGTGAGATACAGTACAGAGGATGGAGCTACGAGAAAACGTCTCAATTGGGCAAAAGACAACTATGCGCATTGGGGGAAATGCGCGATATTTTGTGGAACCAACAACAAAAGAAGAAATTGAGGAAGCTTGGTGTATTGCAAAGGAAAAAGGGCTACCACTCATTGTACTTGGTGGAGGTTCCAACACTGTGTTTGCAGATGGCACAGTAGATGCTGTAGTGCTTCGCATAAAAGCAGATGCTGTTCAAAGAGAAGGAAATACTATCAAAGTTCAATCTGGAAAAAATTTGGCTATGCTCATCAATGAGCTTGCGAAGGAAGGACTCGACCTCTCCCCTCTTACGGGAATTCTCGGCACTGTAGGAGGAGCAATTTTCGGAAATGCAGGACAAGGACCAACTGGTATATGGATAGATAGTTTTGTGCAAAATGTAACTGCACTCATCCAAGGCGAGTGGAAGTCACTCCCTCAATCCGAATGCGAATTTGCATACAGAGAAAGCATGTTTAAACATCTCGATTCCATACCTATTATTTGGGAAGTAACATTGGACGTTCCTTCAAGGCCTTCAAGCGAAATTGCGCAAGATATCGAAAAGCTTCTTCAAAAACGTATCGAAACACAGCCTCACATCAAAACTGCTGGGTCGTGTTTTAAAGCAGTAGGTGATACACCCGCTTGGAAATTGATTGATGCAGCACAGTTGCGAGGGCACCAAGTTGGCACCATCCGCATTGCAGAAAAGCACGCCAATTTTTTGATTAATGAAGGAAATGGAACATACGAAGATACAAAAAAATTGGTACAGACTGTACGCGAGAAGATAGAAGAGCCACTCGAGGTGGAAATGCGATTTTACGGACAAGATGGAACACTAGAAACTGTATGAAGCACCTACTCAAGAATCAGACTGCTCTCTAGTTTGTCTGGAGCCCTGTATGCGAAATCCGCCTGAGAAGGATAAAAAAAGCGGAGCATTGCTGCCCCGCCTTCTCTCTATTCTAGAGATTAAAAAGGAAGATCTTCAGCTTTAATTTCTGATGTGTACTGCACATCTGGCACTCCAACAGCCACAGGATCTGGCTCGGTGGACTGTCTGCCTTGTTGCACATACGCAGGTGGAGCAGAAGGGGCAGGTACAGACATAGCCGCACTCGCATCTACCGATTCCAATGCTACCGTGTTTTTCACACCAAGAAGAGAAACCTGTTCTGCGATAATTTCTGTCGTGTACCTCTTGGCACCATCCTGTGTTTCCCAACTGCGAGTTTGCACACGGCCGCTTACAAAGACACGATTTCCTTTTTTGATGAAACGACTTACTTCCTGTGCAAGTTCGCCCCAAATAACTACATTGTGAAATTCTGTTCGTTCACGATCTTCGTTACTTGCTTTGTCCTTCCAACGATCACTGGTTGCTACTCCAAGAGTAAGAACCTGTTGACCACTTGTAGTAGTGCGAAGTTCTGGATCTCGGCTCACATTTCCTACTACATCTGCTCTATTGAGAGGCTGCGTAATAGAAATGGCACCTTCTGGCTGTGGCATCTGTCCATCTTTGGGATCTAGAAGAATCATATCCAAACCAACGATCTTTGTTTTACTTCTCGCTTCGCCGGATTGTTCATCCTTCCAGCTATCTGTCTGCAAGCGACCAGAAATAAAAACCTGTCCTCCTGCACGAATGTACTGGCCAGCAACATCTGCCATGGAGCCCCAGAGTGTTACTGTATGAAAACTTTTACCAGTCTGCATGGTGCCACTTTCACTTTTAAATGAATGCGGAACAACCACATTTAAATCCGTCACACTCGTCCCATTAGGAGTCTGACGTACCTCAACTGGTTGAGTCTGATAGCCGATGATGTTTACTCGATTGTAGGTATACATGCTACAAAAAGGTAATAGAAGTAAAGGATGCCACTGACGGGAGCAATAGATTGCCGACTCCATCTACACAAAAGAACAATGAATGAACCTAAATATCAGATGAAGCGTGTACAGTTGTACACCTGTCTTCCTCGATCGATCAAGCGAATACACTTGTCAGAATTGTATTTGCTGTTTTGAAGAAAAAATTGATGATCAGAAATCTGAAAAAAATAACGTCAACACCTGTTGCAAACGCAAGTGCACGGGTATCAGTACCATAGTGCAGACCCTTATGAGCACCGTGTATCTTCAGCGCAAAGCTGTCCATTCCATCGGTCTGAGTATTGTGCTTTTGGCAACAATATTGCTGCTTCCCTTTCGCAGTGATGCATTGACCATTTCTACACGACCATCAAGTTTTGACGAAGCAGAGCAACTGCTGACACAAATAGAAGATGATCTTGCACAAGCAGAATGTGGAGGGTGGGATTGGGAGACGAGTCTAGATGGACTCATAGTAGATGAAATATGGGGTGTCCCTGGAAGACAAATAGAAGGCGATATCATCTCGGAAACAACCACTGATACAGGCATGCTCGAACAAGCACAAAATTTAGATTACCCAACCGATGCGTGGGGTTTCACAACAGCATGCAGACCCGCTACCCCCAACCCATGGGCTGGTGCAGATTCAAGACATCTTCCCCCTTTTTTTGATCGACATGCATGCCAAAGGCCATTTGGAGATATCAAACCAGGTGACCCCAACTTTCCATACGCAAACGAGGATGGAATTATTTATTCTTGTGGGGGAGATCAATTAATTAGATATCCAAATCCACCAGGGGCAGACACGGGAGGAGATGATGGACTTGATAGTGGAGATGGCTCTGGGGGAGATGGGGATGGGGATGGTGGCACTGTTATTTTCGGAACCCAAACAGGGAGAACAAATAACCCTGGTGATACGTATGGTGGTCTTTGTGATGACTTGAATGATCTATGGCAGTACTGGTTACTCGAAAGAGAAATTTTAGAACCAGAAATTATCCGAGGAACTTCTACAGGAAGATGGGTACCAAAAGATCCTCCTCAGTTTGAATATTGGAAGGGCACATGTGGGCAATTGCAAGCACCAGTAGACGGAAGAGTATTTTATCCTGATAAAAAAATCTTGGATGAAGAGCTTAATGCAAAATTAGATGAACCAAATACAGACCCTAGTAGGTCTGACTGGAATAATCTAGGAGCGCATTACTGCTGTACCGATCAAAATGTTCGTAGTGAGTGGAAAAACTGCATTGTGTGCCAGGGGGATAATTGCAGAAGCCAATACAACACTGACCCTAATTTCAGAGTTCGTTCATCAAAGCCCGTATACGAAGGTACAGTGGTCAACGCTAGTGGTTTTGGCGCTAGAACATATATTTCATACTTTAGGCGATATCTAGGAAATTACCGCAGAGACAGGCTACCAGATAGTACAGATGAAACATTTGATAGAACGGATATCCCTGTTGCCTGCTACGGCATGTACCAGGAATATGACCCAAAAGTGACTCGTGTGTTTGGAAGTTGGAAACATTGTGTCATCGCTGTGTATTACGACGATATCTCGTTTAAAGACGCACCCGATACTCAAAAATATAAAGGGGAATACGGTCAAAATTCCAGTTGGGTAGATCCTCCGTTTGTAGAAGATCCACGAAATCCGGATTTCGATGAAGATACAGACATGTGGTTTCCAAATCTTGGAAATGGCGTATCACTGGTCAATGACCAGTTTATTGACGACAATTTTGATAGCGACCTGACTTACGCTCTCCTTGCACCGGACGAGGCACGCAATAAAGCAACAATACCATTTGATGTAGATCATCCACTATCATCAGGATCACTTATTCGATCCTTTGATGATACAGGCATCCGATCGCTTGTACGATGGTGGCAAAGACAACAAACATATGCACATAGATTATTTACTCCACCGAGAATTCGCCTACTTTTACCAGCTTTATGGTCAATCGGGTTAGATAAAAATGACCCACTGTTTTCACCAGATATTCCCGCAGTAAATCCACCACCAGGATATAGCCCAGAAAAAAGAGAGCAGGCTATCGAAGTGCAAATTGAATCGAGAGAAGACTTACTTGGCCAAATTGCAGACTATGTCAAACGTACTTCACTTATAGAAGTGATAGAAGAACCAGTACCAATTGTTGTCCCATTGGGATCTGCAACCGAACTGCGCGTAATTTCTGACGGGTGGAAAAGATGGCTCGAGATATGCACCCATACAAATGATTGCAATACAACCGGTGCAGATGATCTCATCACAAAACTGGATGCCTATGCAGATCAAATGGACTACGTGCGTAGCACGCGCTCAGAGTTATCCAAATATATACAATCGATAGTAATACACCAATCGCAGATTGTGACGGAAATAACAAAATGGCTCGAGGAAAATGCAACTGTCTATACTGATTATCTCTACCAACTTGATCAATTACAGACGCTCTCCAGCGAGTGGAGAAGTATTGGAAGTACGTATCGTCATGCAACCGACTATAGTATGCCCTGGTGTAGAAATGATAGATACACACTACCTATGTATTCTCTTTTAGATCCTTGGATGTATGGTCGTCCTTTGTTGGACGATAATCCAATCTCTACTATTTTCAATGATGCAACCGGTTTCCCCTCGGGGCCATTCTTAATGCCAGAGCTAACTATTTTCCCATCACCAGATGCTCTCTTTGATTTAACAGGCCTGGAGCAATCTACAAAAGTACTAAAACTACCTGTATTAAAGCCTATCCAAGTACGAATGGATTTCTCCAAATTTACCCCACCAGCAGACACTGCGAAGGGCTCCTCTCTACTTACTGGTACACAACCAATTCTTCCAGATCTGCCTTCCATAGATTTGCAGAATCCAAGTATTGCAGAAGTAATTACAGAAAATGCACCAATTTTTTCCTTGGGCACACCTCCAAAAACTATTGGCTCTTTCTCAATACCCAATTTGGAGGGAACTATAACTTTTGCTTCGACCGAAATTGCAAGTATGAAACAAATGATTCGCGGAATGAATGCTGTGTATAGAAAATTCTGGTGGAGCTTTATGAAACCTTCATGTCTGTCTGGATCTGCTGGATACTACTGTGTAAAGCCAGAGGGAGAAGAAGATTGTTATGCAAAAAATAGTCAAACTTGTGTGCACTCAGAGATGGATATTATCCAGAGACTTATGCGACTTGGGGCAAGGCCAGGCGTACAACTCGAAGAAGATGTTCTCAACAAAGCAGAAGAGCCCCTGCCAAATCCAGCTGAAGTGGGATACGGACCACATTGTGATCCAACAGATTTTGTATGCCAGAGCACGCAACCAACTCGAACCTTCCCTCAATTGAGTTGGAAACTCAAAGGGCCAACACCTCCGGATAGCGACAATGCAGAGCCTGTCTGTGGTTTTACTGCAACCTTCTCTGTACAGGACCGTGGAACACTGATTGATCAGTTACGCTCGTGTATTTTTAACGAAACTTTATTGCAAGTAGGCGTCCCCCCCGAACAGCTCTTCCCCTATGCATCCACCCGCTCGGATATTACTCCTTCATTTTCTGTACCAGAAGAGACAGAGGGCACAACAAGCACCACCTTAAATAGTAATTCAATTAATCTTGTCTCCCCTCCACCATTCTGTGGTGACTTGGCCTGCGACCAAGGCGAAACATGTGTAAACTGTGTTGATGATTGTGGTTCTTGTCCCCCATAAACGTACGTCTATGAAACTATTATCAATCATACTCGGCCTCACTACTCTGCTCTGCCCAGTGGCATCTCTGGCGCAAATTTCTGTTGGAGCAGATGAATGCAGAAACGAAGTCCACTTGCGCCTGTGGAAAGAGCAACGCTTGTATCGTTCTGTTTTGTTAGGGCATCAATCTGCAGAAGATGCCAATATCGGCTCTGTGTACTACGACAAAGAAGGGAATGCTTGGTATAAGGTTTCCAAGACTGCATGGCGTTCCAGAGCAGAAGGATATGAAGGAACCGAATGGTCAAATACGCTGATGGATCAACAGTCCGAGCTCTCGGCCCGAAGAGGCATACTTAATACAAAGAGGGTGCTCACATCAGAACTTATCCCCTATATGACTTCTAATATGCATGCTTTGCAGTGTAATACTGCAAGCATCTGTCAATTGGTAGAAAAGTCTTTGCAAATTGGATCTGCCAACCCCCAGCTATTCAATCTAGCAGCTGCAGGTTGTATGCCCCTTGCAAATATCCCAAGCATTCCACAGTGCCAATTGGCCAATGCACAAGATACATCTCAAATGGCCGGAATATTTCGTTACTGCGAAGACATAACAAATAATTTACTGGAACAAGAAGCAGACCAGCTCCGGATGGTTACAGAGTACGATGCTGCATACAGAACCCTCTTACAATTTGCTGGTAATTTTGATCTCTTCTTAGAAGAGTTTCAGTGGACGGTAACAGGCACTCTGCGCACAGGAGCACGGGTAATAGGTGCGCTGGGGCGTATTCCTTGTTTCATCGCATCTTGCGATGAGCCAATTCAAGATTCTACTCAAAACCCTTAGATCATGATTGTTCAGTTGCCACAAAAGGCTTTCTCAACACTATTCTTCGTCATTGGTATTTTGTTCATAGAAACTCAATGGATACCACCTACGAGTGCGCAATCTACCTATCCAATCTTGGAACCATGTTCACTCTCGGAATATCAAACACTCTTTGGGTATACACTTGCAGAATTTGGAAATGATCCAGATACCAAACAAGATCCTATAGATATTTGGCAAAGTAAATATCACAGCACGATGAACGACATGGTGTCTCACCATATGAAAGATATCAACAATGAAACGGCGCCAAATTGCACTGCAGATACCTTGGCGAATTTTTCTCCACCAGGATCGACATTATCTTTCGTAGCAAGCAATCTCCCACCATGGAAAAATCCGACGGATTTTGCACGTCTGAGCGAAGACGATTTTGGAGCTGTGATACTTGAATATGTAAATGCATACGAATGTGTTCTGCGAGAACGTGGATACAGTCTTGCAATTGACGTGACCAGAGAAGAATTCCAGTGGAGCGATATTATTTTTGGTGCTGGCTTGACTCCCATTATTCTAGAAAAAATAACAAAGGAAACGGCAGATCAGCAGGAAAAAATTGATAGAGAATTACTAACTGCCAGAGCAATAGCCAATAGAGTCCTAGAGTTTGTAGGAGGCTTTAACCGATTGCTTACCCTGGATAAAGAGCTGCAATGTATGCAACGAGCCTCTCTTGATTTCCGTAACGCATTCGCCATTGCTGCAGAAACAAGTAGTTGCCTTCCACGTATTTGGAATGCAAAAGATTCACTACGCGATATTTGTGACGACCCCCTCAGATGCGATCCTCAACCATAATTATCGGCCTTCTTCTTGTTGCACCTCACAGCGTCATAGCAAATGACGACTCACTCTACGAGCGTATGCAAAAAATTACACTTCAAGAATACTACACCAATTCAAAAGTTGAGCCGGTGGTAAAACGATTTGTAAAAAATGCTATGCCCGCAAAATGGAAAGTAGTAGAGGAAGATGTTAATAGGGCAGTACGACAAGATGTAAACAGTCTCTGCGCGGGAAAATCATACGACCCATATCCTCTCACATGGAATGATTGCGATGCTCTGACAAGCGAAATCACATCTATAGCAAATGGCACAAATTGGATACGTGCTCTCGGAAGAGATCTACAAATAATTGCCAGTAGTTACGAATTGGGAATTGATGGATATCCTGGCAGAAAAATAAATGTAGCAACTCGCATGCCAAGTATTATCAAGATATGGCAATCCGACACGGATAAACTTCAAAGCCCAATTATAGAAACCCAACTAAGAGGCGCTTCATTTCCTGATACCGTTACAAATGGTAGTGGTCCACTAGCTGACCTACGTGCGAGCCTTCGAGGGCTTCAAAATAATGACACTCTTAATGATGGCGAAGAGTTTACGGCAGCTGTGTGGCGTTACCGTCACGGATTTGAATCGATACTATATTACAATGGTGCTTGTGACCCTAGTAACAGCCTGGGCGACGGAACAGAACTACAAACACTGCGCATGCGATGGTGCGACGTAGAAAATGCACTCGAAGCTATACTACAAGAAATTCAACAAATGACATTCGATCCACCACTTACTCGCAATGAACATGTCATATTCCCAATTTATACTTTTCCAGATCTCAATGTGAGTGTGTGGGCAAGTCAAAAAGATGTAGGCCTACAATGGGGTCTGCCACTAGAACCAGTGTTGCCCTCCTTAGATTGTTCCAACTCAAGCGCCGCGCCACCAGAGTGTGTGAATGGTGCAATTCTTGGTGGAAAATACCCAGATCCACCACCAGAACCTGGTCTCAATGAAGGTATATGCTCACATTTCTTTGGACAAAGAGGATATCTTTGTAGGTCTATCCGCTCTTCTGATTGCAGAGAAAGTACTGATATAGGAGGAGGTTCAAGTAGTGATGACGAGCCAAACACCATAACACTCACATCCTGCGAACCTCAATTATTCGATTCCTACGTTGCAGATACAACATTTGGAACAGACATATGTGAAATTGGAGGATGGAGAACTGATCCGTACATCTCAACAGTTCCTGACACACCAGAAAAGCAAGATGGCTCTGATGGAAGTCCTGCTATTGAGCCAAATGAATGTAGCAACTGTGCAGTAGACATTTACTGTGCGGATAATTGTGGAAGGGGAACGCGGCTTGCGATAACAAACCCGAAAAATGATAATGGAGTCATAGAAATATGTATTCCTAACGAATTAGGAGAAGCGGGATTTGCAGATTATGTTCTCATTCATGAATTGGTTCACGCACAGCAATTGTGTGGTCAACCACCCGGTCAGAACACATTTGATACGATGTTCACTGGTACAGAACAGTGTTGTGCCAACGAGCGAGAGGCATATCATGCGCAGTGTGCTGCACTAGCAGAAGATGGTGTCCTCCCTACATTAGGCATAGATATCGAAGTATGCAGCAGCATTCTTTCAAATAATTCATGTGCACCAACAGATCGTGTAGGAAATATAACATCGATGATTTGCACACCCTCAGTTTCTGTGGATGAGTTGAATACAATCAACGCAATGATCTTCCAGTTTACAGAAACGTACGCGAATGAGTTGGGCGTAAATCTCTCCTGCGAAGACGCTATCAACAATATGGATGGGCGCGCGAAAAAAATGATCAATTCACTCCCTATGATCTGCTCTCCCGAATGTCAGGCTACGTACGAAAACACGATTGGAAATAACCTGTGCTACATAGGGCAATGTATAGAGCAATCCATAGAACACGAAAGAATTATCCCCGGCAGAATGGCAATCGTTTCTCAAGATCAATCTTTCGAAAAAGATTCAGATGTCAAACCAGACCCCGTCATTGGAGAAATTCTCACAATACCAAGGCGACCATCTACACGATTTCCACCGTACACTCCTAAATGGCTTATGGAACAAATGGATCTCGCAATTTGTCAGACAAATGGCTTGCCTGCTAAAACACCACCAGTGCTTTGTGCATTCGAAAACTCGCGCGCGTTTGATGCGCCAAAGGGGCTCGATATTGCAACCGCACAAAGCCTACTCGACCAACAAGTTGAGTACGCAGAACCTGCCTTCAATACACAAAAGCTATCGCAGGGGATTGCCACAAAAATTGGCACAGAACTCTATGCAAATTATCTTCTCTACCCTGGTAGGACGCTGGCCGAACTCATCGAAAATGCAAATACGATCCTCTCTGGAATTTCCAACGTTCGCCTTCCTTCCCAGATGTGCCCTCGTGGATTTGAATAATATGCTTTCAGTATTCTCTTTTCTCGGCTTCTTGCTCTTCCTACCTCAACAAGTAGAAGCATATGCATGTGAGGATCCTGCTATTCTCGCTTTAGCACCTATTTCTTCGCACTACACACAGCAAGTACTCAACCGAGCTGAAGCTGGAATTCAAAATGCCCAAAGTACTCTTCCAGGATTTGATCCAAATACGAATTATTTGTTCTGGCTCACGAAAATGGGGGTGGCCATGAATAGCTTACTAGATACAAAGTTACGCATTACTGCACAGGAACGGGATTTAGATCTCACCGCATGTATGCATTTAGATCTCGCTTTGATCGAGGCAGAAATGCAGAGGGTACGCTGCAAAATGCAAGAGGCATATTCTCAAGGGTCTTCCGTCGGGATCTTAAAATTGCAAGATTTACTCACCTTCCTCAATGAACGATACGAGAGCTTGTTCCGTGGAGGTCTAGATCCTCTCTATGTTGATGAAGGATGGCAAATTCCCCGAAGTTTCGATCCAGATCAATCTGTTTGGTGTTGTGCAAATATTGGAAATGCCTGCGAGTTGTATGATTCTGCACAAGCTTGCACGCGTCTTGCATTTGGTCGATCGTATGCTGGTGAAGCGTCCTGCATGAATTTTTGTTGCCCTGGATGCAATGGTGTCATACCAGTTATTGAGACACCAGAGGCTCTATGCCCATTCCATTCCGATTATCTTCCGCCTACCAATGCTGGTTTGGGTTGCACCTTGGATGTTCTTCTCCCATACAAAGGAGGACCAAATGTATCAACGAACGAAGAGATTGCCGGGTTGGAAGCATTTATGGATTGGAGGGATGACTTTCTTGCCGAAATAGCAAACACGATCAACAATACGAGTTCTATTGTAGGTGCTCCGTCTGCTGCCATTTCTTCCTTTGCAACTATTCCACGTAAAGTGGTGTTTGGATGCGAAGCTCGTCATGAACCAAATGGGCAGGTTACAACTGGCCCAGTAGATCCAAATATTATTTATGCATTAGGGGGAACCAAAGCTGCACTACGAGGGCCATTCTCGTACGAAAAGAATCAACTTGGAATCTTAGAAAATTTATTGAGCCTCAAGCAACATTGGGGAATAGAACGTAAGATTCCTACCTCCCCCACAGTAACACTATGGGAAGAAACATCAGAAGGAAAAAAAGCATACCAAGAATTCACAACCGCGCAGGGTGCAGCAGAAGCTGCATTTATCGCAAAAGGCACAGATGCAACGTATCAAATTCGTAATGTGTTTTCTGCGCAACTGCGCAAGGCGATGTTCCAATTTGCAAAGTTAGCCAGCGAGAAAGGAACAAGTGTTCGTGGGTTTGCCATAGACTATACATTTTTCCTCAGGCGCTCATGTCTCTACAGACCCTGTAATGAAAAACTCGATACACTGCTCAAAATTCTAGAATCGGACAACTGTTTCCCGTACACCAGTGGAGATTATCTCTACAGTGGCAATGCTCACGAAGCCTGCAAAATAGATGCAGGTCTCTAGTCATATTGCAGCGTTTCGTAAGTTGCAGTAAGGTTTGTGTACCCTTCCATGAACAGTCGTCGAATTCCACACTGGCAAAACGGTTTCACACTTATAGAAATCATGTTGGTGCTTGGTATCATCGCTATTTTAGTAGCAATTGTGATAGCAGCTATCAATCCAACCAAACAATTGGAAGACGCAAGAGGTGCAGATAGAAATCTCTCCATTCGAGAAATTGAAAATGCAATTTCTCAGTATATTATTGACGGAAATTCACTCACAGGAGTCCCCAATTTTAAAGCAGTAGCCAAGGATATCTGCCAAGACGGAATTACCGGCACAGCCTGTACGGACCCACCAACAAATGGTTTTGATCTTTCTGTGCTTACGACAAACTCGGAGTACTTTGTTGGTATCCCCGTAGACCCAAGTGAGACAAGTGTAACTGTAACCGGCTACCGCATCTATCAGTTGGGTAGCTTCATCAAAATCTGCTCAACTTACGAAGACGAAGACTGCGGCTCGTAGGCCAAACGGTGCAAAATTCCACCAGAGAAAACTAGCTATCTCTGCTACACTACTGGCATGAAGCCAGAGGATTTTGTCCACTTACACTGCCATTCTACCTATTCCCTTCTCGAGGCACTTCCAAGCCCAGAGGAAATTGTCATACGTGCAAAAGAACTTGGATGTAAGACGGTAGCGCTTGCAGATAAGGGATACACCTACGGGCTAGTAGAGTTGTACCAGGCCGCGAAAAAGCATGGCATCAAACCAATTCTCGGCATGGAAACATACGTCGCAGCCCGAACCAGACACGACAAGGAATCTGGAATAGATACCAAAAGATACCCGCTAGTTCTGCTTGCAGAGAATGAAGAGGGGTATAAAAATCTTTTGCAACTTGCAACCAAAGCGGGCTTGGAAGGAATGTATTACAAACCGCGCGTGGATGCAGAACTTCTTTCTCAATACGGAAAAGGGCTGATTGCTCTTACAGGCCAAATTGGAGGAGCTATCCCTCAAGCAGCACTTGCAGAAGATGGTGAGCGTATCAAAAATCTCACAGAGCAGTATCGTGAATTTTTTGGGAAAGATAATCTGTACTACGAATTAATAGATCTTCCAAATGTAAGTGGCCAAGCAGAAGTAAATCAGCAACTCATTCATTGGGGAAAAGAATTGGGGGTACCCCTCGTTGCTACTTGCCACGCTCATTATTGCAGGCCTGCTGATGCAGAAGCACATGACGTACTTCTCTGTATCCAGAAAAATGCACGTGTAGATGATCCAAGTCGTTTTTCTATGCGCGATAGCGATTATTCCATGCGTTCATTTGAGGAAATGCATCAATCGTTCGCACATGTACCCGAAGCTCTAGAAAATACCTCTGTCATCGCAGAAAGATGCAACGTCGCATTGGATTTTTCCACCTATCATATTCCACGCTTCCCTGTCCCAGAAGGATCAAATGAAGCAAAAGAATTGAGGACTCTTGCAGAGAAGGGATTTGCTCAAAAATATCCAAATCATACACAGGAAGCAAAGGACCGTCTGGAATTTGAATTGAGCGTTATTGAGCAGATGGGATTTCCAGGGTACTTCCTCATTGTGGGAGACTTTGTAAACGAGGCCAAGCGAAGAGGAATTACAGTAGGCCCCGGAAGAGGTTCTGCCGCGGGTTCCATCGTCTACTACTGTATAGGTGTTACAGCGCTCGATGCTCTTGAACATGGACTTCTCTTCGAACGATTTTTGAATCCAGAACGTGTAAGTATGCCAGACGTAGATATCGACTTCGCAGACACGAGCCGCGATATTGTGCTCAACTACGTGCGAGAAAAATATGGAAGTGATCGTGTGGTACAAATTTGTACCTTTGGAACACTTGCTGCAAGAGCAGCGGTAAAGGATGTTGGGCGCGCATTTGGTGTGCCATTTATGGAAATGAATGCGCTCGCCAAACTCATTCCAGAAAAACCAGGAACCACACTAGAGGAAGCCCTGGAAACAGCGGAGTTAAAGGCATCGTATGATGCACACGAAACATATCGAAAGATCATAGATACCGCTCTGCAGTTGGAAGGCAAAGCAAGGCATGTATCTGTCCATGCTTGTGGAGTGATCATTACAGAGGAGCCCACTGTGCATTATACCGCTCTCCAAAGGGCACCCAAAGATGAAAATATTATTATTACACAGACAGCAGGGAAGCAATTGGATGCTCTTGGATTACTCAAAATGGACTTCCTAGGACTCATGAACTTAACAGTGATCCAAACGACACTAGAAATTATCAAGAGAACAAAATCGGAAGATCTCGATATAGAAAGTATTCCGCTCGATGACCCCAAGACATTTTCTTTATTGCAAAAAGGAGATACTACCGGAGTCTTCCAATTGGAATCCGCGGGCATGCGTAGATATCTTAAGCAACTCAAGCCAACGGAATTTGAAGATATTACAGCGATGGTATCACTCTACAGACCAGGTCCTATGGAATGGATCCCTAGCTTCATCAAAAGGAAACACGGCAAAGAAAATGTGGCGTACGTACACAACGACTTGAAGCCAATTTTGGAACCAACGTACGGAATTGGAATTTATCAAGAACAGATTCTGCAGATAGCACAGGTATTCTCTGGATTTTCGTTGGGGCAAGCAGATATTTTGCGCAAAGCCATTGGTAAGAAAGTTAAAAAGGAATTGGATGACCAACGCGTAAAGTTTATAGAGGGTGCTGTTGCCAAGGGATACTTGCAAAAGCTAGCCGAGAAAATTTTTGATGACGTTATTACTCCATTTGCTGGATACGGTTTCAATAAATCCCATGCCGCTGGCTATGCCAGAATTGCCTATGAAACTGCATATCTCAAAGCAAATTATCCTGTGGAATTTATGGCAGCGCTCCTCAGTAGCGATGCTCAGCGTACCGATAGAGTGATGATCGAAATTGAAGAGTGTCGCGCAATGGGCATAGATGTTCTTCCTCCCGATGTAAATGAATCCCTAAGGCACTTTACTGCTCTCCCCAAAAAGAAAGCTGGTGATCAACCTGCTATTCGCTTTGGGCTTACTGCCATCAAAGGCATTGGAGATAGTTCTGTCTTGCAGCTTATAGAAGTACGAGAAGCTGGAGGAAAATTTGAGAGCATAGAAGATTTTGCACGCAGAATGCCTGCCAAAATTCTCAATAAGAAAATGATTGAATCACTTGCAAAATCTGGCGCTCTCGATTCGCTCATAGACCGTACAACCGCAGTGGAATGCTACGAATACATAGTAGACTTTGGGAAGTCTGCTGGAGATGTCAGTACAACGCAGACCGACTTATTTGCACACATGGATACCAAGGAAGAGGTAATGAATATTCAATTTCCTACCATAAAAGAGGCATCCAATGTGGTAAAGCTACAATGGGAAAAAGAAACACTGGGTCTGTATGTATCCAGCCATCCACTAGCTGGTTTACGAAAATACATCAGTAAAAAGGCTCAACTTCTGGCAAATCTTACTCAAAAAGAAATTGGGAAAACGATTACTATTGCTGGTATTGCCGAAGGTGTGAAAAAAATTACAACAAAGAAGGGCGACACAATGGCTATCCTCTTTCTGGAAGACCCAACAAGTAAAATAGAAGTGACACTCTTTCCTCGTACCTTTGCAGAGGTTGGTCATCTTTTGGAGGAACCAGATACTGTGTTGGTAATCAATGGGGTACTGGATTATCGAGGTGGGCAATTGCAACTACGCGCCAATGCAGTCAAACGTGTGACGCTTACTACAATGATTGCCAATGCAAAGGAGCAAGGTTTCTTTGACGAAGAAGAAGCAAAGAAGGGAATCTCTATTACCAAACCAGTCTTTGATGACGAAGAGGTGGTAGAAATACTGGATGAAGAAGGCAATGTAATCGCAGGAGAAAAGATACAAGTAGTAGAAGCGGAAACAGGAGATGAATTCCTTGGCCCACTTGGCTCCTGGATCTTAAAAGGCATGAATACAAATGAATCTATTGCAACTCTCTTTTCTAAGCCGACAAATCTGTCAGAGAAAAAGAATGGAGATGTCCCAACAGCACCTGCCGTCCCCTCTATCTCTATTCACACTATCGAGTTGCCAGATAGAGCTCCCAAAACTCTCCTCCTCGATCTCAAAAAAATACTGGAGACTTTCCCAGGGAAAGAAAAAGTGCAACTCAAAATAGGTGACCAAGTGATCCCCCTTCCTCTTACCATTAATATATCTACTATTCTCGAACAGAAAATAGAAGAAGTGATCGCAAAATACGCAGAGAAATCCACGAAGCAGGGCGTAGTGGATTAGGAATTCTTGACTTAAAGTACACAAAAAAGGAAAATAGCTCATTGCCATGAGCGGAATAGTGATTGCAATTGTCGGCGCTGCATTCATTGTTCTTATTGAATATGCCTTGTGGAAAGTATTTCGAAAAAAAATGGCCGAAGTAGGGCTAGAAGCACATGCAAAAATTGCCGGTACACAGCGATTTACGTATGCAACTATTCGGATAGTTGTTTTCGTCCATACTGTATTTTTTGCAGGATGCTTTGCCTTTCTGTACATGTTCTTATGGTAAATGAATCTCAACAATCTACGGCGATGTTTCAAGGACAAGATGTACACGAAACCTGTGAGCTTTGCTTTCGTCAGCACTGGATTCGCCTCCTAAGACCTGTCGCCAAAACAGCGGTGTGGACTCTCTTAATTTTTACAATGGGATACATGATATTTGGAAATACTACCGTAGCAGATCCATTCACAAGGAGGTTAATTTTGGTCGTACTCTCTCTACTCTTTTCCTTTGCTCAATGGGAACTTCTGAGCAGATTTTACCGCTACTTTCTCAATATCACTGTCATCACCAATAACAAAGTGCATAGAATAAAGAAGACCCTCTTCGCCATTGATGATCATCAAAGCATCGATATTTGGATGCTACAAGACATTAACAAAAGCCAACACGGCCCTATTCAAAACATCCTTGGTTTCGGTAGTTTGATACTAGATGCGCAGGAAACAACTATGCGTATTCACTTCACTCCACACATCTCCAAGAAATACCACACATTGATGCAATTACGAGAACGAGCGCGGGGAAGAGTAAACAATACAGGAAATGGTCAGCACAAAGAAAATCAACATAACGCAGGTGCCAAACAGAAAAATACGTACAATAATCCTGATGAAGTTTCTCATTGATACCGAAGGCCTAGAAGAAGCGCTCGCCATCCTGCATGCAGGAGGAGTTGTCGTGCACGCTACAGAAACAACATACGGTCTTGCCTGCGATCTGGGTAACATCGAAGCAGTCAAAAAAGTATTCGCCATCAAGCAGCGCCCATTGGATATGCCCATAAGCAGCTTGTTTGCTTCTATCGACCAGGCAAAGGAATATACCCAATGGAATGAGAAGGCAGAAGAATTGGCAAAAAAACATCTGCCAGGGCCACTTACGCTTATCCTCCCACTACGATCAGAAAGAAGGGGTACGCTTTTCCCAATGCCTCAAAACGATTGTTCAAGTGTCGGCGTACGCGTTTCTTCTCATCCCACTGCACAGAAGCTTGCAGAAGTGTTTGGTAAGCCTCTTAGTACAACCTCTGCCAATATCCACGGCCAGCCACCACTGTATGATCCCGATGAAATTGCGAAGCAATTTGCAAACCAAACTTGGCAGCCAAATCTCCTCTTGAGTAGTGGCATCCTTCCCCTTCGAGCATCTTCCACAGTCATTTCTTTGGTAGAAAATGCGCAAACTGTGTTGAGGAAAGGCGAAGTACGTCTCTAGGAATGTTTCGGCTTTAGTAAAAATAAAACTCCAGTAGCGAGAAAAGTCAACACACAGACTTTTTGGCTTAAATAGAGTGAACTACAAACTTTACAACCCTTGCTTTTTTTCTGGGAGGCACGTACAAGCTGCGCAATTTTATTCATTTTCCCAAATTTATATGTCTGTAGACACAGCACCAGAACCTGTATTTGTATCACCTGATAATAGTGACCAAGCGCAGATCGCTCCAGAAGCTCAGCCAAAAACTCGTGAGCAAGAAGTAGCTGAACAAATGGAAATCTCTCTACGAAGGGCTCAGGCAGAAGCAGTGTTAAATAACCGAAGAGGCCTAAGGGGTTTGCTTGGTTAATAAGTTGCGAGCGTGGTCAACTGAGGTAATGTAGATCTATGCACTGTCCACATTGTAAAAGCACAGACACGTCCGTCATCGATTCCCGCATTACGGAAGAAGGACGGACGGTCCGCAGGCGGCGGGAGTGCATCAAATGCAATCACAGATTCACAACATTCGAGAGGCAGGAACTTAGCTCTCTTATTGTAATGAAGCGAGATGGAACGAGGGAACCCTATAGCCGTAGTAAGCTAGAACGTGGTATTTGGCTTTCTTGTACCAAGCGGCCAATATCCCAGCAGCAAATTGATGACCTCCTCAATAAGTTGGAAGAAAAATGGGGAGCCAACAAAAAGGAGGTTGCCAGTTCTACCATTGGCAATGACGTCATGAAAGAATTGAAGAAATTGGACCAAGTTGCCTACATCCGTTTTGCCTCTGTGCACAGAGAATTCAAAGACGTTGAGGAATTTAAAGAGGAATTGGGGAATTTGTTTAAATGATTTCATGATTTCATGATTTCATGATTAAGAAGTTTAGAGGGTTTTGATGGGCTATTCTAAGTAGGCTGGGTTAGTTCTTCTTTGGAAAGAACAGGGAATGTCGCTTTCTGATGCGGATTTTACGCTATAAAGACTTTCTGATTGTAAGCCTGAGAATATTCTTAGGTGTTCTAAAGTGATATTTTGGTCTGCTATGCAGTACATGCAACTTAATCAAATAAGCTCTTATCGCATTGCCTTTCACCTTTCCAATGAAGTGTGGAATATCGTGCTTTCGTGGGATTGGCTTGCAAAAGACACAGTTGGTAAGCAATTTGTTCGATCGGTTGATTCTATTTCGGCAAACATCGCAGAAGGATTTGGTCGATATGGCAAAAGAGACCGAATCAAATTCTATAGATACAGTGCCGCTTCTGTAAGAGAAGCTCTTGATTGGAATGAAAAAGCAAGAATACGCAATTTACTTACTACTGAGGAATATAATTACACTTATCAACAGTTACAGTTACTCCCAAAGGACATAAATTCCCTCATTAAATATACAAATGAGCGATTGCCAGATTAATTAATCATGAAATCATGAAATCATGTAGTCATTCAGAAAATAAAAGATAAATCTAGCAACAAGCCATAAACTCCCATACAATTCTGCCCATGTTAAGGACAAATACCTGCGGCGAATTACGAAATGATCATCTGGATGCATCTGTTCAGCTTGCAGGATGGGTGCACAGAAGAAGAGATCATGGTGGCCTTATTTTCATCGATCTACGCGATCGGTATGGCTTTACACAGGTTGTAATCGATCCTTCCAATAAAGACATGTTTGCTGCAGCGGAGAAGGTACGCTCGGAATGGGTACTGCAAATTTCTGGCAAAGTCCGCAAGCGCCTAGAAGGTGCAGAGCGAGAAGATAATCCCACTGGTGCAATAGAAGTGCTCGTAGAAGAGCTCGTAATACTCAATGAGTCTGCCACTCCTCCTTTCGAGATCGACCAGACAAAAGAAGTAGGCGAAGAAATCCGCATGGAATTCCGTTATTTAGATTTACGACGAGAGCGAATGAAGAGCAACATCATCCTGCGACACAAGCTTTTGCAGGCTGTACGCAAGTTCTTCTATAGTAGAGATTTTATAGAAGTAGAGACGCCGATTCTCATCAAAGGAACGCCAGAGGGATCTCGCGAATACCTGGTACCAAGCAGGCTCCATCACGGTCAATTCTACGTGCTTCCACAATCACCACAGCAGTTAAAGCAACTCACGATGATTGGAGGCTTGGACCGCTACATGCAAATAGCACGTTGTTTCCGAGACGAAGATCAACGTGGCGACCGCCAGCCAGAATTTACACAGGTAGACGTGGAGATGTCTTTCATCGAGGCAGAAGATATCATGAGTTTCAACGAAGAGGCGCTCATCAGCATCACCAAAGAACTGCGTCCAGATATCACAATCAAGCAGACGCCCTTTCCTCGCATGACATGGGAAGAAGCCATGAATACCTATGGATCCGATAAGCCAGATTTGCGATACGATCTCATGTTTACGGATGTTACGGGCCTCTGCAAAGGGTGTGGCTTTGGCGTGTTTGCTTCTACTGTAGAAAATGGCGGCTCTGTGAAGGCTCTCCGCGTCCCCAATGGGGCAAGTTTTAGCCGCAAAGATATTGATGATCTTACAGAGGTAGCCAAGATCTATGGTGCAAAAGGTCTCGCGTGGGTAAAAGTGGTAAATGGCGCTTTCGAAGGAGTGCCCGTTGATAAGCTAGGTGAAGAAACCATGAAGAAGATTGCGAGTGAAATTGGTGTGCAGGATGGAGATATCCTCTTTTTTGCTGCAGATCAATTTGCTACTGCCTGCGAAAGTCTAGGTGCCGTGCGTATAGAAATTGCCAAGCGTCAAAACCTGGCCGACCCAAATGTATTTGCCTACTGCTGGGTAACAGACTTCCCTATGTTTGAAAAAGATAAAGAAACAGGGGCAATTGCTGCAGTTCATCATCCATTTACACGCCCCAAAAAGGAATATACGGAAACTCTGGAAGTAGATCCCCTTTCTGCAAAGGCAGAGGCTTATGACGTTGTATTGAATGGAAGCGAAATCGGCGGAGGTTCTATTCGTATTCATGAGCGGGAATTGCAGAAGCGTGTCTTTAATATTTTGAATATTTCTGACGAAGACGCAGAGAGGCGTTTTGGCCACATGTTACGAGCCTTCCAGTATGGCGCTCCTCCGCATGGGGGAATCGCCTGGGGCTTCGACCGTATCGCGATGATCTTTGCAGGTGAGCCAAACATCCGAGAGGTGATCGCCTATCCAAAAGACCAGAAGGCAAAAGATTTGATGCTTGGTGCACCTTCCATCATGCCAGAAGCACAGCTTACTGAGTTGGGAGTGAAAATTATTGTGGAATAATTATTAGAATGAAGGAGGGGTGGCGCGCCACGGGGGGGTGTTGGGGAAGGCTCTGCTGCGCAGCAGTATGTTGACGAGTCGGGTTCGAATCCCTGTAGAACCCGACGAGGAAACACAGAGCCGAGCGGAGAGGCTTTGGCGCGCCTGCGTTTTGGCTCCACCTTTTTCGCGAAAAAGGTGGAAATTTAAATATAGGCCAATTAATTATTATACAAGATTTATAGCCTGTTTTATGGTATAATGGTTAGATGTTTCCGAACCCTCAAACAGATAACAATCAAGGCAAGAAAACCCCAAATCCAAACCCTTTTGGAGACACCCTCGAACGCGGTGCGGAGCTACGTGCAGAAGTGAAAGAAAAACAGGATGCATCTAAATTGAAACATCAGGAAGAAGCTGCAAAGCAGGAGGAACAGGAGCACGTCATGGTGAAGGAACAAGACGAAGAGGTAGTACACAGACGAGAGGAGCGCAAGAAATGGGCAGAGCAGGAGAAGCAGCGTAAAGAGGAATTGCTCAAAGATAAGGAGAGAAAAAAAGAAAGAGAACTACATGAGCAAGAGCTGCGTGAAAAAGCGAAAGATGAGAAAGGAAAGCAACAAGAGTATATGGAAGGCGTGAGCGAAGAGGCCGCGAGGAATGTAAAAGAGGAAGAGTGGAAACATAATGCCCTTGTGGAAAGAGATCGTATGTACGCCGAAGCAAAAGCAAAAGCAGCTCAGTTCAAACTACTGGCCGAGCAAGAAGCTCATCAGATAAAGCATGTCATTGCAGAAGATGCTCGGAAGAAACGAGCAGAACTAGAAGGACAGGAACGAGAAAGACAACAAGTTCTACAGGTAGAGTATCGGCAAAAACTTACTCGCATGAATGAAAAGGAGAAAATGGATCTACAGAAAATCGCTTTTCAATACGAGCGTAAAAAACAGGAACTTCAATCTATTCACGATGTTTCCGAGCGTACAAGAACCGAAAGACTTCTAGAACAAGAGGAAAATCGCCAGAAGGAAATAGCCCAAAAACGTTTTATCAAACAGCGATCAGACCTAGAAGTAGACCTTAAAAAGGAACTCTCTGAACACAAGCACAGTATACAACTCCAGAAAGACTCGATTATCCGACACGAGCGAGAGCGGACTCACGATGCAGAACGAGATCTCTATAATCGAGAAAAACGCATTACAGAAGAGCAGTTTGCAACGTGGCGTAGGGCAGAACAGCGCTATAAAGCCATCAAAAAGGGGCGCGATCCAAAAGTGGAGGGAGCGGTATTTGACGATAAGGATTGGCCTATGGAGTGAAGATAATTATCTTTGGAATACGGTGGTAGTAAGCCTTTTTGGTGTGCTACTCTCTGCTTCTGATCTTTGTGAAAGTGACTGCTATGGCAAAAAGCTTTAGCACGTCGCTCACGAGCGACATGCCGTGGTGGCGGAATTGGTATACGCGCTAGTCTTAGGAACTAGTGTCGCAAGACTTGTGGGTTCGAGTCCCACCCACGGCACCATATATGGGTTTCTAAATCGGCTAAAGTGTAACCATGAAATTCTTCGTTTTTCTTTGGCGTTTAGTTACGGAATGGACGACTTGGCTCACAGGTGGAATCTTTCTTGCATACATAGCTCTTGCAACTGCGAAAGTAGCGCCAGCAATTCCAGAAGCATACGAGATGGTCGTAATGAGATGGTACGTGCTTTGTGCTCTTCTATTTTCTTGCTACAGGATTTGGTCAAGAGAATACAGAAACCCTGTTGATCACAGAGTCACATCTGAGGTAAGAAAAATAAATTTTGACTATATCGGTGAATCATATGAGATTTCCGATGAAGATATTGCTCAGGCAGAAACAGCTCTAAAGCAATGGGGTGAGTGGCTTGAAAAATATTCTCCTGAACAAATGCTAAAATTTGTCCAAATAGCGCCCTCCGAAGATCAATGTCGAGACTATTTGAATTCAGTCCCGATGCATAAGAAAAAGCTTACCGAATTCAGGGAAAAAGTTCGCAACTGCTATTTTTTTGATTGCTACATTCATAATCACGGATCACTCATGGACAGTAAAATTACTATAAATATTTCAGCCTCTTCAAAATCCGAAGGCAAGTTCCGCTTTTACAAGCATATAAATGAATTATGTTCTCCTCCTGAAAAACCGATGCTGTATAAGGGTTTTGAGACAGCAGAGCACATAAAAGACATTGTCTGGGGCACTTATGATGGAGAGCCGCCCAAGGAGAAATGGCTTTCACATAGCGTTCATCCAGGTCACATCTACATAGAAATAGATGAACTTAAAGTCGGCACAGGATTTCACTTCATTTATCATGATGCCATTCTTCAAACCGAGGAAAAGGAAATCCAACTCGATTACTGGATTTCTTCAGCAAATACTACAAAACGCATCGACGGCAAATTAGTTATTAATCTTGAAAACGCGAAAAACAAATGGCCACTTATTCAAAATGCGGTTTAGGCAGTAAGCTCCCAGGGCAAAATATAGAATTCAGTAACCCCCTTGTTACCATAAAGGGTTTACTACTTATGTTTTATTGGATAGAGAAATTACTTCAATTAATTGGCTGCTCACTTTGATATAAATATAAATAAATAGAGTAGAGATCAATAACGATATCAATAATTCTAACCTTGGCGATTTCATTTTCCTTATAAGAAATTTTGTTGAATAAAGACCACTCGAAACATAGAAAGTAAGAAATAAGTAAGAAATTCCAAGAATAACTTTTAGAATTAATAAGTCGTATTTCTCACTTAGATATTTAATAAGACCAATAACGATCAGCCATTCGATTAACTCAAAGAAATGTGGTGTAAATGTGAGCCAAAATTTATCAACAGACTTAATCCAATCGGCCTCTGATTTTTTTGAGGTTAAATCAATCTTCACTGTTAGATATTAGCTTATGATGTCTACGAAGTAAGCAGTAAACACCACGCTACCATATAGGGTTTAGTACAAATCAGTAATATCAATTTTGTCCTTCGCTAGGACATATGAGATTGCTAAAGCCAATAACTCTTCAGTAATTTCTACAAAACATCCTGCCGCTTCTTCTATGTGAGGCGATTGCCATTCCATTTCTTTTTGATCGAATTTGAAATCAATGGTTCTCTCTTTATCGTCGACTTTGTCGACTGTCGCGAAAACGTGCCTTCCGGATAAATGAATAAATCCAGATGTTATTTTATAAAATTTTGTTGCCTCTGGATAAGATTCTGAAAGTTTTTCGTGTAGATATTTATCAGTGAGTTGCTGGCCATCATTTGATTGAATTTTATTTAGAGGCTTATCTTCAAGTAGATTAACTATCAAATTCTTCGTGTCGTCGACAAAACGGCAAGCGTTGAATCTCATTAAACTATCTAACTGCAATCGAATTAGTGGAATACCTGCAATTGCATTTTTTGTTTCAATCATTAAAAGGAAGGCTTTTGTTAAAGACAGAGATCTATTAATTGCAGCAAGTCCTATCAGATCGATATGACTTACATTGCCGCCATCTGCCTCCAGCATCTTTTGAATGATCTCCAAATGGCGAGCTTCTAGTTCTTTTAGGCGCTTAATATGCTCTTCTAATCCCATAAAACAATCCTATAGAAAATATCGCATTCAGTAACCCCCTTGTTACCATTCGATTCGCAGTTCGTGCGCGAACTGCTCACTCATGGTAAACCATGATGTAGACGAGAAGTGTATCCTGCTTGCCTACCGAAGTCCGCTCCACCTGAGGCAGGCAAACAAAGGCGAGAGCAATATCTTGCGTCGTCAAATTGAGACAAAGAGGGTCTCATCCACGGGGCCAGTTGATGATACTATCATCGACTAGAAGACTTAGCTTCTCTATTCAAATCTGCCAATAAATTAAGAAGCTTCTGGTTTTCCTCGGATGGTGATGCCTTACTTTCAAAGTAATTAAGACTAAATGTACCATACCATGGCACCTCAAGTTGCTCTGGAGAATACCATTGATCTGGATATGGGTTGGATTGGATCTTACTAGGATTCCACTCCCACCCACTTTTTGGGTTAAAGCGAAGAAGAATAGGGGTTCCTTTCATCGATCTATTTACAGTATAGATACCTTCTGCATCTGGTTCTATACCAATGTATTCTCGACCGATTCTCTCCCAAGCTTGCACTTCAGTTTCAGGTGTGGCTTCTGGCGCCCCTATTGGTTCTTCAGGTTTTTTGACAATAGCAAGCAACTCCTGTAGGCCCTCTCTCCTAGCACCCACATCTTCACTTTTTATTTTATTCCATATTTCAAGGGTAATTGTTTTCACCTCTGATGCGTCATTGAGTGCGTACTCTAATTCCAATACAGGCATTTGTGCAAGTCCGTCTATAATACTCTCTTCATCATCATTTTCTTGAGTTATCAATTGCTTCAACTTAGATGCTATATTCTGCACAACACCCATATCTATAGATGATTTCCCTTCAGAGGATTCAGGATCCTCTGACACAAGAATTGCTCTCCATAATTTAAATTGCTCAAGTAAGAGATTTCTATTCGCTTTTGGAATTTTCACATAATAGTCCCCACGCGTAGATTCTGTTTGCAAAATAGATATTTGCGATAGTTCAGATTCCTCTTTTTGTGGGATAGATAAATTCATTTTTTGCAATACATCTCTATAGAAATGCTGGAACTCCGCTGTTTTTCTTGAGCCTAAATAAATATTTTCTGTATCAGAACGAATTTGTATACCATTTAATGCTCTTCCAATAACAGTATCTTTATAGATACTGCCATTCATATCATGTAATACCTGAGCATCAAACTCGCTCATTAACTCATTATCATATTGCATTTTGTCATAATCGGGTTTAATTACAGCAATATCCTCTTCAAAGTTCTCTATTGTATTTACATGCTCAGAGTACAGTCTTCCCCATTTTCCTAATACTTTTTTTGCACTCTCTATCATTGCACTACCCTCTGCATCCTCCTTGCCCCCCATGGCAAGATGGAATGGTACGTCATAGTACGCCTCTTGTTCGCCTTCTTTTTCTACAAAGGTGATAGCTCCTTTGTTGTTTTTTGGAGTTAGGTTTTTTTTGTCGTCCATTGTGTAACCGATAGTTGTAGCAACTTTTTGGATTTCTTTTGTTGCTGTTGATCGAAAATATACTTTCCCACCAACCGCCTGGAACGAGCTATAATTTAGAATACGTCCAATTGGAGACATTAATAGATTTTCTTGATTTGGAACTTCCGCTCTCATTTCAATCAAAATATTCTGCAACTTCTCGACAAGCTCATTAATCTCTTTTGTCTCCGGTGCGGCATTTACATTGAGTATCGTATCGTCAGAAACATCAGGGGTTTCTGCCTTTTTTGCAGGAATTTTTGCATCCTTATCTAAAGCACCAAAGATGCCTGCTCTTGATTTTTCCCCTCCGAATGCTGCGCTCACCCATTCTAATCTTTCAATAAATGCTTGCTTATCGGATTCTTGCAATTCCACAACATACGTACCATTTTTCCCTTCTCCATTTCTTGAGTAAATTGGAAGGCCTTTCCACAGGTCTTGGCAGAAGTGTTGGAAAGCAGGTGTCTTCTCTGACTCCATGTAGAAGTGTCCTTCCTCATCTTTGAGGAAAGTAATTCCATCAATAGCATTACCAAACGCTGTCTTTTTGAGAAGATCTGAATCGAGACCACTCTTTATCTTGGTCGCAATTCCCTGCAATTCTTCATCTTTTTGTAAATCCTTAAATTCCCCTGTTCGATCTCCTACATTATGTGTCTTATCAAATCCTTCGATAGCTGTAACGCTACCAACAGAACGAAGCTGGTTTTCCCACTGAGCCATTCTCTGCATGGACGCCTGGTAGAGATCTTCCAAATTGTTTCTGTTCGAATCGAGCGCTAGATATAATGGCATCTCGTATTTACTGCCATTCGTCATTGCAATTCTATCCCCTCCTCGCACAAGATCGTTACCGCTAGTTTTATAACCAATAGAATAGGCTATAGCATTGATATCTTGCACCTGAGAAGAGCTAAAAAATATTTCTCCATTCCTCGCAGTAAATTGCCCATCACTCACAATCCTTCCAATTGGAGTACTAGCGAGGATAGATATTTCAATCTTACTCTTCATTTGATTCATTCTCTTTTGAAGGTTTGTAGCATATTCATTCGCCAACTCAATTCTTTCTTGAGGTCCACTCTGCGCAACATCCGGTGCTTGTGTGGAGCTATCGTCTAGAGGCCGCGGACTACTAGAAGATGGCGCTTCCCGTGGAATGGAATAACTAAACTGGTTAGAAGCACGATCGTAAAAAATTATTGTGTCATCGCTAAAACCTGCAATTAATTGATATTTTTTGAGCGTATCTTTTGCATTCTCTGAGAGGCCATTAACCAATTCATTTATTCCTGACAATTGAATCTCGGCATCAATACTTAATCTCGGAACTTCATCCCCACTTACTGTGTTACATAATGCTCCAAATTTATCGATAATATTGTTAATAAGCTGCTCTTCAGTAAGTGGCTCTACGCTTTCTGGAGGGGTAGCTACTGGAGTCTTACTTGGTTTTGGCCCTGGATACATTGCATTAAACCTATGCGTTGTCTCATCGTAATCAATTTGTGTCCCATCATTAAACTCTTCAAATAAATTATATATTCTATTTACAAAATACTCACCGTTTTTTGTGCTGTCTGGAATTGTGCTCAGAAAATCATTTAAACCATCTACCTCATAGTCAATTGTGAATTGTTCATATCCATCCTGATCAGCGTGGAGCCTGTCTACTGCCTCACGAAACTTCTTCTCAAGAAGATCGGCTACCTGCTCTTCGGTAAGTGGCTCTACGCTTTCTGGTAGAGCGGATTCCGGCATTGACGGAGGGGGTGGACCCTTCTGAATTTCAGCCAATTTACGCGCTCTCTCAGCTACTTCTCTTGCTCTTTGGCCAGCTACTTCCTGCTCATGTTTTGCCCAGCTATCCACTGACATATCCTCCGATTTTGGAATCTCTGTTCCAGAATTTGCATCATTAAATGATTCATTATCTGGAATTGGATCTGAATTACGACTTGTACTACCATCACCCACATCAAAGCTCATAAACACCAACCGACGCTCTGCATCTTTAAAACGTTGTGCGTGTGAATATGTGTATCTCATGATACAGAGGGGGAATGGTCCTCGTGAGAGGTAGAAAATGAAGATTCAATTTGTGCCAAAATTTCTGCCTCCTTTTCGAAGGACTTCTCTTCTGCAGCTCGCAAAGCCGTCTTACGAACTTTATCTACCTGTGTTCGTAAGTTCGCAATCCACGTATCAAAAGCTTTGTGATAGGCATCGAATGCCGCTTTGTAACGTTGCTTCCTTTTTTCTTTTTGCTCCTCTGTTTCATCTTTGTATTTTTCATCCAACGCTGGAATGGTATCTGTCACAAGTTCGGGTTCTATATCACCCATCAGGTGATCGTAGATCTCCTTGCCTGTTGGGATACGAAACCCCAGAGCTTCTTCCACTGCTGTAAGTTGTTGTGTCATTTTTGTGTGAATAAATCTAGCTAGTATAGCAAAATTCACACAAAACCACAATAGGCCCTATTATAGGGGCATAGTACACATCCTCAAAAAACTACTGCTTCCGTGGATCCTGGTAGACTCCAATAGGTGAGCAATACAAGATTCTCACAAGTCTACGTGCCTGCTGCACAGAAAAAGGTGTTGTAAACTTGATCATCGTATCGTCTATTTCCTCATCTGCTTCTTTCGTCTTTGTATCTTCGGCTCCTTTCTTCTTTTCGTCTTCTTTTTGCTCCTTAGTCTTGTCCTCTTCTTGAGAGTCTTTTTTATCATCCTTCTTTTTCTCGGTTACTTTTGGTGCCTCAAACGCAGGCAATCCATCGTGATTTTTAATAATCTGATACACCGTTTGTGCATCTTCTGCATTCTTCATTTCTAGCAAGCATTTGAGTTTTCCATCCTTAGCAAGAGCTGCCAAACCACCTGGCTGGTGCATGACTGACCCATCTTCTGCATTGGTAAATTGGATAATAATTGGAAGTGTATGTCTTGTCTCCAGATCTTCTGCCTCCCTCAAAAGATTCTCAGAAGAAAGCGCATCAATCTCGTCTTGTAGACTGATTCCTTTTCTATCAAGCTCGCTTTGGAGATCTGCAAATTCATCTGGTTCTGCCATAGCAAGAGATTTCATTCCCTCAATTTCCATCATAAATTTAACAGAAAGCAGATCAAAGAATTTTTCCTCTGCATCCAATTGTTTAAATGGTGCCTTCAACTCAAAGTCCGCCTGAGCCTTGGCTCTCGTTTCTTCCCATAACCTACTTGCATCACTTTTGCCCTCGGAAGGATCTTTCCCATTAGCATCGTTCGCAAATCGATTCACAGTAAGGGCAATAGATTGAGCTGCTTTTGTTTGAATTTCTGCCACTGGACCATCGGATGTTGCTTGAGATTCTTTTTCTTCCTCTTTTGCCTCTTCCTTTCCGTCTATTTTATTTTGGAGTCTTTGCGTAAAGGCTTTTTTTACACCATTTATGTTCTCCTGCCATCCATAGAAAAAATCTCCCAAGTCTTCTTTTTCTTCTGGCCTCATTTTTCCTATCGCAAAATCGTAGAGTGTCTTTACCTCAGGGGAAATTCTCTCTCCGGCAGCAATAATAATTTCTGTTCCATTAATCTTGCTTCCTGGCTCGTCATCAACTTCTTCTCCTTTGGCAGCCTTTATTGCTTTTTCGGATTCTGCTTGAGCATCTGCGGCTTTTTCAGCTGGATCAAAAACAGGCCTCAAGCCAGAATCTTTTTTTTCTGTATTGGCGTCTGGTGTTTCTGGTGTATTTGAAACCATCGATACAATAAGAGAAATATCAAAGTAGTATAGCAGAAATACGCCAAAGCAGCAATATTCCTCTTGAGCCGAAGAGGTAAATTTACTCCTCTTTTGCCTTCTTCTCCTTCTTTTTCTGAAGCACCGCAATTTCTTCCGTCAATTCTTGAATCCACTCAGAATTCTTGGTGCCAGATCTACGAACAATCTCATCAAACACTATACGGAGTTGAGATCCTGTAATTCTCCACTGAGAATTGATCTGCAAAAGCTGCATAATTTCTTTGGCTGTAACGCGCGCACTGAGAGTAAGAATAATTTCCTGCTTGTCTTTGCTAGCATCTTCCATTTTGATGCGAATCACTCCAGCTTTGCGACAGACAAGTTTGAGTCGAAGGATAGAGAAGAGATCTTGCACTTGCACAGGTAACTTGCCGTACTCTTCCAAAAGATCTTGTTCAAATTCCTTCAAAATTCCCTCATCTTCACTACCGGCCAACTTCTGGTACACACTGATTTTTTCCTGCTCATCTGGAATGAAGAAGGAAGGTAAGAATGCTTCCACAGGGAGGAGAATTTCCACATTCTCTTCTTCTTCCAATGTGCCTTTGTTCCCTGCTTTCAATTCCTCTACAGCATTCTTGAGCATGCGCAGATAATGACTCACTCCCACTGTCTGCATAGTTCCAGACTGGCTTCCTCCCAAGATTTCCCCTGCACCACGAATTTCCAAATCGCGCATAGCAACCTGGAACCCGCTCCCAAGTTCGCACGCTTCCACAATTGCTCGAAGGCGCTTCTTGGCATCATCTTTGAGTTTTTGGCTATGGTAGAGGAAGTACGCAAAAGCCTGCAGTTTCGATCGGCCAACACGACCACGAAGCTGGTAGAGCTGGGAGAGACCAAAATGCTCCGCTTCATTGACGATGAGTGTGTTCGCCCGTGGGAGGTCGATTCCATTCTCGATGATGGTCGAACTTACGAGCACATCAAATTCGCCATTTTTAAAGCCCACTATGCGTTTTTCTAAGTCTTCTGGCTTCAACTGTCCATGACCGACTACAAACTTCGCCTCGGGCACCATTTTACGTAATTTATTAGTAAAGGCATCTATGGTCTCCACGCGATTGTGCAGGAAATAAATCTGCCCCTTTCTTTCCAGCTCCGTCATAATGGCTTGTCGAACCAAATGATCGGAATACTTCCGTACTTCTGTAATAATTGGAAGTCGACCAGGAGGAGGGGTTGTGATGGTCGTAATGTCTCGCAATTTGTGCAGACCTAAATTCAAAGTACGTGGAATGGGAGTAGCCGTGAGCGTAAGGATATCGATGGAGGCTCTCATCTCCTTCATTTTCTCTTTCTGCTTTACGCCAAAGCGCTGCTCTTCATCTATAATCACAAGTCCTAGATTCAAAAATTCAACATCATCCTGCAACAAGCGATGTGTGCCTATAATAATATCTATATCTCCCTTTCGTAATTTCTGCAGAATTTCCTTCTGCTGTTTTGGTGTGCGAAACCGACTGAGCATTTCCATGCGTACAGAAAAATTCTTCATGCGATCTACAAACGAATGATAGTGCTGGTCTGCCAGGATGGTAATAGGTGCGATGACTGCAACCTGCTTTCCACTCTGCACCGCGCGAAATGCTGCACGCATTGCCACTTCTGTTTTTCCAAATCCCACATCTCCACATATCAAACGATCCATTGGATGATCATCTATCATATCCTGACGAATATCTTCTATCGCCTTGGTTTGACCCGGCGTCTCTTGGTACTTAAAGTCCTCTGCAAATTTTTTGTACGCTGCTGTGTCATCTTCAAATGCAAACCCTTTTGCTTTTGCACGTTTTGCATAGAGCTCAAGAAGCTCCTTCGCCATCTCTTCTGTCTCTTTCCTTGTTTTACTCATCAGTTTCTTCCAGTCTCCAGTCCCAAGTCGTGTGAGAATTGGCTCGTTTCCTTCTTCGTAGACATATTTACTCAGCTTATCTGCCTGATCGACCGGAACGAACAATTTGTCTCCCTCTGCATACGTAAGCTCCAGATATTCTCTTGCAGTTCCACTGATTTCCTTCTGCGTCATTCCCTCAAAGTGCCCAATTCCATGTTCCATATGCACCACGTAATCACCTGGTACAAGAGAGGTAATAAAGTCTAGGGCAAGCTTTTGTATACTGCGTTGTTTCCCTGCTTTTTTGAGGGAAAAAATTTCTCGGTCTGTCAAAAGTGCACATTGAAGATCTGGATTTTGGATAGAATGCGGGAGGAGGTCATCTACCGCAGATACCACTGTGACTGCCCCATGCCTGCTCGTACCATCACTGATAAACGGCACATGTTCTTCTTTGAATATTTCTTCCAATTCATCTTTTCTCTTCGTCACCACCAAGAGTGCCCACCCCTGCATTAGTTTATCTTTCACATCATTGAGAAAGTCTGTGAGTGTGTAGAACTTGAGAACCGAAAGATACCGCAAATGCACATGATTCTCTTGGGATTCTGGAAACGCTGTAAAACGTAATGTAGAAAGATTGAGAGGTGCATCTATCTCATCTTGATCATCTAAAATCAAAAGAACATCTTTTGGCAGCTGCTCTACAAGTGTTGCTGTTTTGGAATAAATAACAGGGAAGATATCGAGAGTATCTCCAGCTTTTTCCACTTTGGATAAATCATGCACATCCACTTTTTGAATAAATTCCACAGTATCTACGTTCATGGAAATTCGATAAGGATGTGTGGATTGAATAGGGAATATATCAATCAAATCCCCAGTTCTCCTGTATTCACCTGGTTGGAGATATAAATCTTGACCATGTTGATACCCTCGTTCGATGAGTGATTCCACAAAAGAGGTAAATTGAATAGATTTTTGAATACTTAGTGTAATTTTCTTTTCCAAAAGCTCTGCATATAACGGAAAATCTGTATGCCATACATCTTGCGTAGTGAGAAAAATACATTTTTGATCCCCCTGCATTAACACTAAAAATTGCTGGAGATACTCTGGAATAATTACACCCTCTTCATTTTCTATGGCGTGAATGGTTGTAGAATTTTTTTCGAAAAATGATAACCAGTGCCCCAGTGCATCTACCTGTGTTTCCTTCTCGGTTACAAGAATGGCCGAGTTGGGTTCGTGGGTAAGAATAGTGCTTATCATCAATGCTTTTGACGTTTCATTGGAAACACCAGAAAGCACAAGACGACGCTTCGCCATAAGAAGGCGAGCAATGTCTTTGTGAGTCTCTCTTCCAAGTAGGAGAGAAGGCAACATAGATGACGACTAGAACATAAATAGAAAAAGTTCCTCTGAAAACGCTACAGTGTTGAAAATGTGTCGATTCCCTTTTTAAGAAGAAAATTTATCCTTCTTGTATGCGCAGCGGCATAATAAGATGAAGGAAATTTTCTTGGCTTGGGAGGAAGAAAACCGCAGGGTGCATACTATCTGTCACACGCATTTCCACCTCTTCACCTTCTACATGACTAAGGAAGTCTAAAAGATAGGAGGAGCTTAATGCAATCTTATTTGTTGTTCCTTGTACATCCCCATCGAGAGTTGCCTCATCTTTACCCATCTGTGTTTGGGGTGTGGCAATAGTTACCTGGTTTTGTTCGATGGTGATGGTAAGGTTGTTATTGATCTCTTTTGCAAAATAATGCATACGCTTTGCTACCATAATAAACTCCTTCACTGGTAAGCGGACAGTTGTAGTGGATTCTTTTGGAATAATTTGATTGTAATCTGGGAATTTCCCATCAATAAGCCGAGAAGTAAGCTTGGTGTGACCAATAGTAATTTCGATTTGTTGGCTACTTAGTGCAATTTCCAATGTGTGATTGTCTTCTTTTTTCTCTTCCTCTTCCTCCTTTTTTCCAGATTTTTTAGAAGTACTCAAAATACCTCCAAGTTCCTCCAAAACCTTTGCAGGAATAATACAAGAAATATCTTGTCCACTCGCCTCTGTAGAAAGCTTATATTCAGAAAGACGATAACTATCTGTAGAAACAAGAATAAGATTTCCTTTTTCTGCACGTAAATACACACCAGAAAGCACAGGGCGTAGTGTTGTTTTTGCAGAAGCAAATGTAACTTTTTGAAGTGCGTAGAGAAGTGGTCCAGATTGAAGGGTAAATGTAGTTTCTTTTTCAATAGGAGAAATAGTTGGGTATTCGGAAGAAGGCTCTCCTGCAATTAGTGTTTTTGCATGTGTGGAAGTACATTTTAATTGTGTGCCTTCACTTGTTTCCAAAAGAACTTCTTCATCGGAGTTATACTGTGCAAAGTTTACAATCGCTTTCGCGGGGATGGTTATAGAACCTTCATTTTCTATTGAAGCTTCAAAGCTTGTTACAATACTCAATTCTAAATCTGTCGCACTTACTGTGCATCTTTTTCCTTCAACTTCCAAAAGAACATTTCCTAAAATTGGAAGTGCTTGTTGTCCTCCAATTGCGCGACTTACCAAGTGAAGTGCCTGGAGAAGATCTTGGGTTTTACACAAAAATTTCATAATCTATATAAATAATTTATAGAGAAGTATCATACAAAATTAGTCATAATAGTGCACTCTTTTCTTTCTATTTCTTTTAGGGCATTACTCTCTGTATGAGATGTGGAAAAGTCTCTTAAACTCTTAGAATTAAGCCTAAAATCAAGAATTTGAACACAAATAGTGTGCAAATAGAATGTGGAAAAGTTGTGGAAAACATACAAAGAGAAGCACTTTCCCCCTCCTCATCACTCTTTGCTCTACAGCTGGGGCGGGAGAAAATATATGTGTAAAACTATGGGTAGGTTTTTCGAAGTGAGAAAAAAACCTTCCACAGCGAGTGTGTAGAACTTGTGT
>CAZLFU010000002.1:14119-36205 GCA_964558895.1 uncultured Candidatus Peribacteria bacterium | reverse complement strand
TCGCGCTCAGACATGTGCAGCGGACACGAAGATTTTTGAAGTAAATTGCAGTGGTTTATCGGTACAATTTCAAATGTCTTTGCATAAATTCATCAACAGAGAACACTTCTTCCGCTCTCTTTTTTCCAGCGATACCCATTTCTTTTGCCTGTGTAGGATTTGCAACTAGCGTTACTATCGCTCTGCCAAATTCTTCTGTGTTGCGTGGATCACGAACAAAGCCTGTTACCCCATCAAGGACTATTTCACTTGTTCCTCCAAAACAGGTTCCTACCACCGGTTTCGAGAGCATCATGGCTTCTATATTCATCAAATTAAATGCATCAAGATAGATAGACGGAGTCGTGATCACGTCTGCAGATCCATATGCAGTGGGCATTTCTTTTTGTGCTATCCAACCTGTGCAACGAACTGCTTTTTGTACTTGGGCTGATGCTCGTTCTACAAATGGTTTCGCGCGATCTTTTTCTCCTACAATCAGCAATTGAGCTTGAGGCACATATTCCATCGCGGCCAAAAGAACGCCAATCCCTTTATCCTCGTTGATGCGACCACCGTAGAGTACAGTAGGGCCTGTAAGCTGGTGTTTTTTGCGGAAGGCGCTTACAGCTGTCTCACTCGGCTTTATTGATTGTGGTAGTGCATTTAGAATCGTTGTGACATTCACAATACCGTTTATTTTTAGAAACTTTTCAATCGAATCGCTCACGGCAATTACTGTGGTGTTTGTATCTGCAAGTATCTTTCGGATCTGGCTATTTCGTCTTGGATTATATTTTCTACCAACCGACTGCACGTGTTCCCACCAGTGCATATAATGAGGTTTTTTCTCGAGAGTATCTCGATAATATTTCGATCCTTTTACACGATGAAAAGAAACAAGATAGGTATCGTGTGCGGTAAGAAAAAGTGTATCCGTATATTTTTTTGCAATTCTCAAACTGTCGTAGGTGAGAAATTCATGGATGACATGTGCATGGACAATATCTGGCTTCAATTCGGCCATTAATTTCTCAAGCTTTTCCGAAAGCTTGGGGTCACAAATGCAATGCCAGTGTCTTTTTGCAGCGGGGTACTGCACAAACACACTGATGATCTCTCCGCCATCATCACTCCAACGTTTTTCTTTGGGATTATTTTCATCCTGATGAGAAGTAATGAGTGTGACTTGGTACCCCATCTTCACGAGGTTTTTTCTTAGTACATCTACAATGACAGCAGAGCCGCCCTTGGCTTCTGGGAGGATATCGTCATTGAGAAGAAGAATATGCATACGTAGACCTTACCCGCGTGGCTTCTCTGCGACAATATAGATACCGGTATAGAAGATACTATCTTGCGGAGAGTTGTGGCTCCCAAGGCTCAAAAACTTGTAGATAACACGAAATATATTGCGACGAAGGAAGCTGGGTTTGGTATGAATGTACGGATTGCAGAAAACAAATTTGAATGCCTCGGCTATGACCATTCGCTTATTTCCTGTTTTTGCACTTTCAACAATTTTTAGTCCTGTACGTGTAAATAGGTGCATTCCCCCCTCTACGGTGTAGCGGTAATAATCGTGGGGATCTGCATGAAAAGGAAGTAAAAATGGCGTGGTGAGTATGCAACGACCTCCTGGCTTGAGAACACGAGCAATTTCTTCTAGTACTCTCCAAGGTTCTTTCACATGTTCCAATACTTCTGTGCAGATGACTGTATCAAACGTATTGGTTTCAAAAGCTACTAGGTTATGCACATCTCCCACGATGTCCACATTGGGAGCTGCCACCATATCATAGGCTGTGTACTTTTCTGCATTCTCCAAAATCATCTTCTTGTACTTGGCTTTGCCAGCGCCTAAATCCAAAGTATTTCCTTTTATGTGCTCGCTGCTTATTTTCATAATATCTCGCACGAGACTAGGAATTGCTTTTGCATTCGTCATGGTACAGAAGGGGAAGGTTCGTTATGTTTGAGTAAACGCATGGTAGGGAAGATGATAGTTGTGAGCGTGAGATGATACACAGCCAGGGCTGCATACAGAGCCCAAGTTGGCTTTTGTAGGAGCATATTGATTGTAAAAAAAGTGACCATGGATGCTGCCATGGAGCTCACATTGAAAATAGATGCGATGTATATCTTGGATTTCATGCGGAGGATTGGAGTCGTAAATGTATGGAGTGCTTGGGTGAGATGCAAAATCACAATAACAAAAAATGGATACACAGCTACTTTAAAGTTCTCGCCGTATACAAGAGGAAGGAAAATAGGCACACAAATCATTGCGCCAATACTAGCTACTCCTAGAAGTACTAGGCTGTGGCTTACCAGTTTTCGAATTACATTTCTAAATGCCTCTACTCCTTGTCCTGCAATGGTTGGCAATACAGATGAAGCAAGGCGGCTCACACTGTTGAGGGTAAGAGATGCAGGCAGGTTCCCCAGCTTAAAAGCTAGGCGTAATAACCCCACCACTGCTTGGCTTGCTGTTGTGCTGAGGACAAACAAGAAAATAGTGGGGTAGAGATTCCCAATATTCTTATCGAGTGCGATCCAAAATCCATCTCTCCAGTGTTGCCAGAGCTGCTTGGTATCCGCTGGTTTCATCATTTCTTTGAATGATGGTAAGTCGTACTTCTTGCGCAAGGATGGGTAGAGAATGCAAGCAACACACGCAAAGACTGCTGCCCCAAGAATAGAGCCTATCAATACGCCAGCTACATCGTGTCCCAACACGAGCAATAAAACAGATAACCCAAGCTGCAGCACAATTTTTGCATTTTCTACGATAGTAAGCAGGCGAATCTCTCTGGTCACCTGTAATACAATCGCCACATAACTAAATTGAAATTCAAAGAGGGATGAGATAAACACAAGTCCACCTAGTTTTCCAATATTTGGGTCACCGTACAGCCAATTTGTAATGGTGGGTGAAGCAAAAGTGAAGCCGATGAGTACAAAGGCTGCGATACAGCAAATAGAAACGTAATAATGTGAAACAATACGCATGGCCTCCCTGTCTTTGCGGCCATAACTTTCCGAGAAGAATGTGAGGAATGTTGCTTGTTGTCCGAGGTTTGTGAATATACCCATGGTGCCAGTAAAGGCGAGTGCAACGGCATACTGGCCGAAGCCATCCAGCCCCAAGTATCTTGCAAAAAGAATCGACGAGAGAAAGCTACACCCGGTTGCCAAAAATCTTCCTATTTGCATAGTCATCACATCTCGCACAAACGCAATTTTGGCCAGTGAATGCATTTTTGTAAGCATTCTAGATTGTATAGTAGGGGATTTTGATTCTTTTGTGGAGTTTCTTGGTATTTTTGTTCTGATTCGATGTCACCAGTGGTGATTCATGATACATTCCACTCAATGAAACAGGAGAAAATAATTTCCCTGGTGGCGATTGGTATTTTTCTTCAGGGTTTGATTCTTGTTTTATTATTTCTGCTTTTTTTTCAATCGAAACCACTTGGGTCTTTTGCAGGAAGTATTTTGCAGTATGCACAGCCACTACGAGTATGGTCTCGAAGCGTGGAGCATGCTTGGGATCGCGTTGTTTCAAGTCATAAACGATCGTTGGAAGGCATTCCTCTTTATTCTATTACCATTGATCCAAATGACTTGCGGCAACTTGACGCAGTTCTTGCTCAAGAAGGAAGAGTATTATCGGATAATGGTCGTATTTGGATAGATGCAAAATTTGAGGATGCACATGCAAAATATTCTGTAGAGATGCGAGTACGTGGTGATCAACCAAATCACTGGGCGTTTGCAAAAAAGTCATGGAGGATCAAATTTAACGATGCAGAATTATTCGAAGGCATGAAAGAAATCAATCTTATTATTCCAGAAGATAGAGCGTGGTTTGGTGCCATGATCAATCATAGGCACGCAGAGGCATTGGGCTTACTACAGCCAAATATGCGCTTCGTTGCCGTTTCCATCAATGAGAGTTTTCCTTTGTTATATTTAGAAGTGGAACATTGGACGCGTGAAATGCTCGAAAGAAAAGGAAACACGGGGAACGTAGATTTTTTTAAACAAAGTTTTGAAAATTCCTTCAAATCAGTAGCTACGTGGGATACGTACATAGAAGCAGAAACAAAAGACAAGGAGACATTGGAAGCTGCAGATCTCCTTATTAAAATGAGTAAGTCTACTCTCGATGAAAATATTTTTAGCGTCGTATTCGATCAATCTGACATCGCAAAGTGGTATGCACATAGTTTGCTCTCGGGTGATCAGCACGTTACAGAAGATAATATTCGCGTATTCTTCGATCTCTCGAAGGGTAGATTTGAACCTGTTCCTTGGGATGTACATTTGTATGATCCTAGGCCCCTTGTTGATCCATCGAATAATCCTCTGTGGAACAGAATTTTCTCTCTTCCCGAATGGAAATTGGCTGCCCATACCGTTCTATGGAATTACCTTTCCAATGCAGAGACACTGAAGGCAGATTTACAGTTTGCAGAGGAGCAGCGCAATATCATAGAGTCAGTCATTTACAGTGATCCACTTAAATTTCAAACCAATAGAGAAGTACGTGCAGATTTAGATCGTCGCATGGAACAACTACAATCTAACTACACCTCCCTACAACAAGAATTGCAGCAATCCATTGTAAAAGTACGAGTACGCCCATTGTTTACAGAAGATGAACAAGAGCAAACAACGTCGGTAATAGATCTGTTTGTGTTGGGTCAGTCCCTTGTTTCCCTTTCGGGTAGCATTACACTTCTAGATGGGAGTGCGTTGTACCGAGATACAGGCGATCTACTGCTCAGTGACGATGACATGGTAATAAAAGTAGATCAATTGGGTCATATTGTACCTTCCAGTGCTACGTTGCTTGGTCCAAAAACAGCTTCTGGGACGTTGTACCGATTTTTCCTCACTCATAATGCAGACGTAGATTTTGAACAATTGCAAACAATACTGGTCAATGCTGTTACTGGCCACAAACTGATGCCTCAGAGTGAAAATAAAGGAGAATTTACGACTTATAGTATTTTTCCTCCACATTCTTAGTTCTTACTTTCCCAATCCTTCGGTATTATTTTCCTGTGAAAAAATCATCTCTCGTGTTTGGCGTCCTCGGTACAGTATTAGGTCTTCAGTTTCTTGGATCACTTGCCTTGGCATTACTCATTTACCAGGTGACGCCTCATAGCATCTTGGCACAGCAGACATTTATTGGGAGGATTCCGACCGTACTTTCGTTGGTGCGCATCGCAGATCGCTTAGGAAATCCTTTGTACTGGGGCGCCACGCCACCAGAGGCATTGCCAAGTTACCAACTGGTTGTGAATCCTTCCGATCTTGAGCAGATCAACAAAGAGCTACCAACAGAGCCGCCATCACCATGGTATGGGAATTTGTTCCTTACAGAGGATGGAAAAAACTGGGTACCTGCAACGTTTGTAGCAGATGGAAAAACGTATGAGGTAGAAGTGCGTGTTCGTGGAGATCTCTTTAACCACTGGGCATACAGGAAAAAATCGTGGCGTGTAAAATTTGATAAAGACGATCTCTTCCAAGGGAAGAGAGAAATCAATCTTTTGATTCCAGAAGACCGTGGTTGGTTTGCGGAGCCTCTCAACGCATATCGTGCGAAAAAGTTTTCACTTCTGCATCCGCCTATGCAATTTGTTACCGTTTCGCTCAATGGTAGCGAACCACTTCTCTACACAGAAATCGAACATTGGTCCAAGGAGATGCTCGAAAAACTTGGTCGACCTGGAGATGCCAATTTGTATCAGACAGGGGGAGGAGCTTCGTATTTCCAGCAGTGGGATGCCGTTTTCGAAGATATTGCGTACTGGGATAAATACACAGTAGATCCTTCTCGTGCGGATAGTTATGAGCAAATTGAAGAGTTGATGAAGCTCTCCGAACAAGGTGCGCATTCGCAACCTGGTTACATGGCGAGACTCACAAAACTGGTAGATACCGATCGGCTCATTGCATGGTATGCGCATAGTTTACTTGCGGGTAGTCGCCATGTGCGAGATCACAACGTGCGTTTGTATTTTGATCCATCACGTGGACGTTTTGAGCCAATTCCATGGGATACAGGTCTCTATGCTCCCCGATCAATTCTTTCTCCTCCGGGGAATCCATTGCTCAACGAAGTCTTTAGCTCTCCAGAATTAAAGCTCGCTGCACACAGGTTTGTGTGGGAGTACATCAATGATGATGAGCAGGTACAAGATGACTTCAATCAAGCTGCACACATGCGTGCACTCATCGAACGAGTTGCCTACCGAGACTCTCTCAAGCTTCCTAGTAATCGTCAGGTGAAACGAGAGTTGGATCAGCGTACCAACCTCGTTAACGATAATATTCTCTTCCTCAAAGAAGAGCTAAGCCGCTCCGAAGTGTTGCAGACACAGCGTATTCCTACACTGCAAGAGCAAGAAACAGGCAATAAGCTTACTATTGATATGACGGTTCGTGGGCCGGTTGCATCTGTGCTTTCCGAACTTAAATTCCCAGAAGAATTTGCCGAATCTTTGCAAGCAGGTGCTTTTGCACTCTGGCGCGATACGGGTAATGGCATTTTTGATGGAAGTGATCTTTGGGTGCCGTTGCAATTGCAGGAAGAAAAAACTTCCAAAGGCAATTGGATGCTCAAAACTACCAACGAAATGAGCGCACTCCTCTGGCCTGGTGATGCAGAGATTGGTGCGGGTGAGGAGGTAGTGAATGCACCACATACAAGACACAGATTTTTTCTTGTGCAAACTGGTGCAGCCCCATCTCTTGAGCCCATACTTCCTTTGAATATAGAGATTGATAATGCAGTGACAGGAGAGAAAGTAGACGTTATTGGAGATGTACTTCTCGATATGCGTACATTTGAGCATATCAATGATGCATATATTAGCCGTGCAGAATTTTTGCGTCGTTACACCAATTTTGATGCGTATGGTGATAACGATCTTATTCTAAAGAGGGGCACTGTTGTGCGCGAAACTATTATTATTCCCTCCACGATTGGTCGTGTTCATGTTGAGTTGGGAACAATTACAGCAATGAGGAAAGGAGCATCCATTCTTTCGTATGCTCCAGTATCCCTTCTTGGAGAAGAGGGACGACGTATTATTTTTCGTCCAGAGCGTGCGGGTGAGCCGTGGGGGGTATTTGCAGTGCTCAATGTAAAAGAACCAAGTGAAGTTCGTTGGGCAGAGTTTTCTGGTGGAGGAGATGCGTTCATCAATGGCACATTCTTTAGTGGAATGGTGGCATTCCACGGTAGTCCAGTGAGTGTTTCTCATAGTACGTTCTCTGGTGCAACAGGAGATGATGGTTTGAATTTGAAGTACATTTACGTTGATGTAAAACAGAGTGCGTTTATCGAAAATAGTTTTGATGGACTAGACGTCGACGTCGCGCAAGCAGGAACAGTGGAAGATAGTACGTTTATAAACAACGGCAACGATGGTTTGGATATTTCGTGGTCACCCATCATTATCCGCAATGTGACTGTGCAAGAGAGTGGAGACAAATGTATCAGTGTCGGTGAGCGCTCCGCTCCGCTTATTCAGGACTCAACTCTTCAAGGATGTAATAATGGCATTGCCGTCAAAGATGGTTCTCAAGCTGTGGTAGAACGGACAATTTTTGCAGAGAATGAAATAGCTATTGCAGCCTATATTAAAAAATCTATATTTACTGCCCCTTCTGTTTCTGTCAGTAGTAGTGTGTTCAATGAGAATAAAGAGAAGACGCTCGCGCTCAGTGGTGCAGTAATTGTTATTGATCCTCAATGATGTATGCCCGTGTCTCCTACTCCGTATAAGTCGCAATTGCATTTTCGGCGCATGGAACTGAAATATCTGATCCCAGACCGGTTTATTCCAGTTCTCATCGATCGCATGGCTGTCTATACACAGCCAGATCCTTTTCTTCTTCAGGAAGGGAAGGGTCGTACATCATACTTTGTTACCTCTCTCTATTTCGATTCTATCGATCTTCACTCTCTCCAGGAGAAAGAAGCAGGTTTGCTTGCGCGACGCAAAGTACGCCTACGTACGTACGAGGAAACATTTACAGAGAAATCTAGAAGCTTTATAGAAATTAAACGTCGACATGATTTTGTGGTGTCCAAAGATAGATTGCTTCTCAAAGATACACGTTTGCATAGTACTGTACCGATGTCTCAGTTACTTGGTGATATTTTACAGCACGTCGATGCAAGTGAAGCAGTGACTGCGGAGGTGCAAGCACTCCGTTCGTGGTACAATCTGCAACCAACTGCACTGGTGCAATATCGCCGTACACCGTTTGTTGGAATGCAAGATAGAAAGTTTCGTATTACGATTGATAGCGATTTGCAAGGCGCATGGAAGCCCATGTCACTCTTTGGCCCACAAATACTGACACCAAGTCACCCAGGGTGGAGTGTTGTTGAACTGAAGTGTAATCATTTTGTAGCAGCATGGTTTCATGAAATTATTCAAGATTTACAATTTGTTCGTGTATCACATTCCAAATATGCATTAGTTGTAGAATCTATGCGAGAACGACTGACATCAGAATCACTCTTGAACAAGACAGCATAATCTTCTTTTTCTCATCGCCATTTTTCTTTTCATCTAGTATACTTTCCTACCAATGCAGCCAGTTATACCAGATATCGGCATCGTAATGGGATTTGATATTATAAATGGAGTGATAGCTCTTGCAGGTAGTTTGGTGTTTTCTCTTATCAGCGCTTTTGTATACAAGGCAACACACAGAGGTTTGAGCTATTCTCAGTCTTTTCAGTTTTCATTGGTGTTATTAGGAATGCTTGGTGCTGTTGTTATGATGATTGCGAGTGGGAGTTTGCTACGAGCTATTGGTATCATGGGTGCCTTCTCGCTTATTCGCTTCCGTACTGCCATTAAAGATCCAAAAGATATGGCGTACATTTTGATGGTGCTCTCTATTGGACTTGCCATGGGAGCGCAAATGTACGCGCTCGCTGCCCTTACGACATTTACTGTATGCTTGGTTATTCTCCTCCTTACTTGGTTTAATTTTGGTATGACTAGTAAACACGAATCTGTTATTCGTTTGATGTGTAAGGGCGGTGGAAACACCACGAGTTACGAAGCATTATTCTCAAAACTCTGTGATGCGAGTCGTCTCTTGAGTGCGCATGCGCATGGAGATCGTCTGGAGCTTTCATACGGTATTCGCCCCAAGAATGGCTCCACTTCTCTTGCTGTTCTCGAAGCTCTTCGTAAGGAGCCTGGTGTAGAGCATGCAGAGCTCTTTGATGCCAAGCATCAAGTAGAGTTCTAAACAACATTGTAACCTTTTCAAAATCCCGCTCGTAGGAGTGGGATTTTTTTTGGTGCGTACAAATCCGTAGGCTTGATTTAAAAATCGCGTCAAGAAGCCGCGGCGATTATTGAATCGCCGCTACGGGACTGTGCCAAATATTGTTTGATCATCTGTATTTGTTTATGTAAACAAAAAACCCTCTCGTACGAGAGGGTTTTTTAAGCCATGTATAAGAAGATTACATATCCTTGTCATCTTCTTCCATTGCATCCTTGTCATCATCATCCATATCTACCTTCACTTCTACCATCTTGTCATCTTCATCCTTGACCATCTTGTCATCTTCATCCTTGACCATCTTGTCATCTTCCATGGCTGCATCTTCATCCTTGACCATCTTGTCATCTTCCATGACAGGGGCGGATGAATCGGACATACCGTTATCGATTTGATTGTTGCTTGTAGGTGCGCAGGCAGCAAGCATCAAGAGTGTTGCAGCAACAGTGCTCAAGCGAATTGTTGTATTCATAATACAAAAAGGGGGAAAAACAGGCATACCCTACTTCCTTTTGTTACCAGACTGCAATAATTTTTACAGGGAAATATAGATTCGCCCTTCATTTTCAACTTTTTCCCTATTGAGGACGGATTTAAGGTCATAAATCACGCCTCCATCCTTGGCAATTTTGACAAATTTCTCAAGTGGCATATCTAGGTATTGCTGGTGCTTTACGAGCAGAGCAACGGCATCGTATTCCCTTTCTAGGCTTCCTGGGACTATATTTTGCTTCTCGATGGATTCTGTAGTGTGGAATGGGTCATGAGCCTCGACCTCGCATCCGGCGGCCTTGAGAGCCTTGATAACATCCTTGGATTTGCTATTTCTGCTATCTGGGACGTTTTCCTTAAAGGTAAGACCTAGAACAAGTACTTTTGCTCCCTGCACAGGGACAGAGAGAGCATCTGTAATTTGAGACGCTACAAAGGATCCCATTCCATCGTTGATAGCACGGCCAGCCGTAATCACATGAGTGGTCATGCCAAGCTGTCTCGCCTTTTCTACCAAGTAATAAGGATCCACACCAATACAGTGGCCACCTACCAAGCCTGGTTTGAACGAAAGGAAGTTCCATTTGGTGCTTGCTGCGTCCAGAACATCCGATGTGTGGATGCCAACTTTGTCGCAAAGCATGGCAATCTCGTTTACGAAGGCAATATTGAGATCTCGTTGTGCATTTTCAATTGCCTTGGCCATTTCTGCCACCTTGATGTTTGGTGCTTTGTGGATGCCAACAGTCACAACGGATCCGTAGACTTCACTCAGGATTTCCAATGTTTCTTCGTCCTGGCCAGATACTATCTTCATAATCTTATCGATCGTGTGTTCTTTATCTCCTGGATTGATGCGTTCTGGAGAGTATCCAAGCTTAAAATCAACGCCACAGGTCATTCCAGATTCCTTCTCTAGAATTGGTCCACAGATTTCTTCGGTTGTCCCTGGGTATACAGTGGATTCGTAGCAGATGATGGCACCTTTTTTCATGTGCTTTCCAACTGTTTCGGATGCCATGCGTACCAAAGTAAGATCGGGGTTATTCTCGTCATCGACAGGGGTTGGGATCGCAAGAATCACCACATCAGCTTCTCTAATAACTGCAGGATCTGTGCTGTATGTCATTTGAATTTCTGCAAGCTGCTCGTCACTGAGTTCATTGGTGCTGTCGTGACCGCTGGCAAGCTCTGCAACACGCGCTGCGTTTACATCGAGCCCAAAGACGGTATAGCCCTTTTTTGCAAGAGCATGAGCGAGAGGGAGACCTACGTAACCCAAACCGATAATACAAATTGATCTATCTGCCATAGCGGCCGACATTATACTTTTTTGCAAACAGAAGCGAGAGGTTGCAACACATTTTCTCAAGATTTTTAGTACTCTATACCCGATGCAGAAAGTTTCTTATGTGTGGCAATCTCCGTGGACAATTGTTTTTGCTCTTACGGTAGCCATGATTTGGTCTTTCATGCATACCGCTCCATTTCCTTTGGATGATCATTTTCTCTATCAAAAATTTATAGAAACCCTTGCAGGTGGTCGGCTCGATCTTACGATTTATGGGTTTCACGGGTCAGATTTTCTTGCAGTGCCCTGGTATTGGATGACGCATTCGCCTATCGCGCAAATAGAATTCCAAATTTTCTGTGCACTGCTCCTACCAAGCCTTGCCTATCTTGCAGGTAGGCATATATATCGAAACACCTTCGAGGCAATTCTCTTTACCTGTGTTATCAGCTTGATGCCATTTGTCTCTTTTGTGGGACTACGCGGTTGGACGGGCCCTGCGTTTCTGTGTCTTATTTTCCTTACTATTATCGCTTCTGCAAGGCAGTCGCTGCTGGCTGGAGTCTTTTTTGGATTGGCTATTCTCACGAAGCCATTTGCAATTGCACTCTTACCGCTCATGCTTTTCTTCGCGCCACATGATCAACCATTTGTGCGCAAGTACAGAGATATCGGTATCGGCATTCTCCTTGCTACACTCTACGTCTGTATTCAGTATTTACAAGTTGGACAGGTGCTTGTGGGGTCGCACCCAGGTCTTACACAAGCAAATGTGTGGCATGGTCCATCTCGTGTGTTTGTAAATTTGGCTCATGCAGTACAGATACTTTTCTCTGTCCATAATTTTTACTTCCCCGATCCTTCTCTTACGGGACAGGGGAATTTAATGCATACAACTCCCCTCCTCATCTTTCTAGGCCTCTTTGGGCTCTCTGCTCCACGTAGATACTATGGTGGCTCTCGGTTTTCCAACGTACTTCTCCTTGGATTTTGTATTGGTATTGGCCTCAATGCTCTTCTCGATCGTATGGATCATTTTTATATGGAAACAGGAATTCTCTTTCTTATACTGGCTGCTATTCCAGTTTTGAAGCAGCATCGCATCTGGATTCCATTGGTACTGGCAACGCTCCATTTCCAATGGTTCTATTTTTTCCTTCAATTCAAAGAAAATTTTTATCTTGATTACATGTTCTTTACCCTCCCCCTTGTCATTGATATTGCATTTGTATTTTGGTGTCTCTTGCATAAGAGGGAAGTACAGAGAGTATTGACGCAACGCAGTTAAGAGAACCATTGGATTGTTCTAGAGGAGAACTGCTGTATAGTACTCAGGAATATTTTATTTTACTGCCTGCATGAAGCATCTTATTTTTGGACCTGCGACTTCTACAAAAGTGCAGTTCTTTCGATACCTATTTGTAGGCGGATCTTCTGCGGTGATCGATTTAGTGGCTTTTGCTTATTTTACAGAAAGTTTGAACATTCATTACATGATGAGTGCATTCTTGGCGTATACGCTTGGTCTCTTTTGGAATCATATTCTTGGAATCTTGTGGGTGTTTCAAAGTAAGCACAATCGTAAAAAAGAGTTTTTGATGGTCTTCTTTATCTCCTTCGGGGGACTTTTGTGGACGGAGTTGCTGCTATACATCTTCATCAGCTTGATGGGGATTCATGGTGTACTTGCAAAATTTATTTCTCAATGGATTGTCCTCTTCTGGAATTTTGGAATGCGAAAGCTCTACGTTTTTCATTAAAGCATTTTCTAGTAGCGGAGATTCATCCTTCGGTTATACTCAGGACAGGTGAATTTCCGCTACGGTATCACTATGTCTCAGAAAATTGCCGTTATCGCAGGCGCAGGACCAGCAGGGCTCACTGCTGCGTATGAATTACTCAAGCGCACAGATGTACATCCTATTGTGTACGAAGCTACCGATGCTATTGGAGGAATTGCTCAGACATTCAATTACAAAAACAATCGTATTGATATTGGTGGTCATCGCTTCTTTAGCAAGAGTGAACGTGTAATGAACTGGTGGTTCAATGCGATGCCTGTGCAGGGTGCTCCGGCAGCAGATACAGAGGAAAAAGGTCACGATATCGATTACGCGACAGAGGCGATTATCGAATATCTCTGTCCGGAATGCATGGAAGATTTGGATTCGGAATTCAAAGTTCAGGATTCGAAATGTACAATCAAAAAGCCTGCACCAGATCCAGAAAAAGAAGATAGGGTCATGCTGCATAGGCCTCGTATTTCTCGTATCTACTACAAAAAGAATTTTTTCCCATATCCTATTGGTATTACGCTTACGATTGCCAGACGTATGGGGCTTCTGAATACAATTTTGATAGGGATGAGTTATATTTGGGTGCGTATTCATCCAATTAAAGATGAGACCTATCTCGATGCGTTTTACATCAATCGTTTTGGCAAGCGCCTCTACGATACATTCTTTCGAGATTACACAGAGAAGGTATGGGGTGTTCCTTGCAATGAGATTCGAGCAGACTGGGGGGCACAACGTGTCAAAGGCCTCTCGCTCAAACGTGCTGTAGCTCACGCTATCAAAGATCTCTTAAGTAGCGAGTTTTCCAAGGCACAAAAAGAACGTGAGACCAGCCTCATTACCAGGTTTTTCTATCCCAAGTATGGTCCAGGACAGATGTGGGAGTGTGTGAGAGATGACATTGTGAAGTGTGGGGGAGAAGTGAAGATGAAGCATAGAATAGTTGGGGTACGAGTTACGAGTTACGAGTTACGAGTTGAGTCAGTGACAGTAGAGAACATGGAGACGGGAGAAAAAACAGAAGTAGCTTGTGATTATTTTTTCTCCACGATGCCGGTCAAACATCTTATTTCCATGATGGATCCAGCTCCACCAGAAGCAGTACGCAAGGTTGCAGAGGGTTTGATCTATCGAGATTTTATGACCGTTGGTCTTCTCCTTAAAAAATTGCATGTGGAAGAGAAGGGGAAGAAGCCAAGTGCCGATGTTCCAGATAACTGGATTTACATTCAAGAAGGACAGGTGCATGTGGGTCGCGTGCAGATTTTTAATAACTGGAGTCCGTATATGGTGGCAGATCGTAAAAATTCTGTCTGGATAGGCATGGAGTACTTTGTGGATGAAGGGAATGAATTGTGGGAGATGCAGGATGACAACATGATTCAACTAGGCATCAAGGAGCTTGAGGAAATTGGTTTCATCAAACGAGAAGATGTTCTCGATGGCTGTGTGCTTCGCATGCCAAAAGCCTATCCTGCGTATTTTGGTACGTACAATCAGCTCGATATTATCAAAGACTTTACACTCACTATCCCAAACCTCTATCTGATAGGCCGCAACGGTATGCATCGCTATAACAACCAAGATCACAGCATGCTTACAGCAATGACTGCGGTGGATAACATTATTGCAGGTGAGCAGAACAATACGAACATTTGGGATGTAAATGCAGAACCTGTCTATCACGAAGAACGGGCAACTTCCGCAGGAAGAAGCGAAGAAGATAGTGTGAGGAAGTAGTTACTTTCTTCTTATTTTTTTTCCACGATTATCTGGTTTACCGGGATTTGTTTTCCTGCCTTTTTTCCCATGATGTTGAATTCCTTTGTAGGAATCTGGCATTGGAATAAGCTGAAGAATTTCTTCACGTGTTTCCACGTTTTCTCCATGAATTTTTGTAAGAACCAAATATGTATCTTTCACTACTTGCATTGGATGTCCGGCATCCGAAAATGCTTCGAATTTCACAGGAATGCTGATTTCGTCTGATGAGGTATCAGGTTTGTTCATATTATTATTATAAATTTTATTTTAAAAATGTAAAATATTGGTTGAAGTATGCTCCATATACCACTGCACAGATTTTTCGATACCTACATCAAAAGGTGTTTTTGGTTCAAATCCAAGCTTCTGTTTGGCTTTGGTAATATCTGCTACGTAGTACAGTATTTCTCCGGTTCTGGATTCTTCCAGCGCAATTTCTGAATTGCTTCCGAGCAACTCCTTGGTGCGCTTCGCCAATGTAAGAATAGGTGTTCCCTCTCCGTAGGCAATATTGTAAGTATCATTTTTTGCCTCTTCAAATTTTTCTATTCCCAGCATAATTCCTTGCACAGTGTCATCGATGTAGGTGAAGTCCAAATTCTTCTGTTTTCCGAATATTCGTAGTGGCTTATTTGCGCGAGCTAAGCGAATAAAAAGCGGAACAACACGTTCGGAATCATCATACGCACCGTACACATTGGAGAATCTATAGACGATTGCGTCGATGCCGTAGCAACGCTTGTACGATTCTACTAAAGCTTCTCCGCTCAATTTGCTAGCTGTGTACGGACTCTCACAATTCTCAAATGCGGCCATATCTTCTTTGAATTTTTCTGCAGGCCTATTGCCATATACCTCTCTGGAAGAGGCAAAAATAAACTTTTTAACATCCTGTCTGCGAGCCCATTCCAGTGTATTGAATGTGGTGATCATATTATCTAGGGCTCGTTCGGGGTGCTCCACCAGTTCATAGACGCGAGCATTTGCTGCAAGGTGCACCACAAGATCAATATCATTGGGGATTATGGAAAGCTGCCCTTCATCTCGGAGATCAAGACGAAGAGTGATTTCATCTACTGCTTTTCTCCATTTATTTGGGGCACGATCTACACCTACTACTTCATACTTTTTCTCCATTAGTTTCTCGCAGAGACGTGTTCCTATTGTGCCCGATGATCCAGTTACCAGTATTTTCATCCCAAGTAGTGTGGGTGAAAGTGATGTTTTGGGCAAGGTTTGTTATGCAAAAAGCTATTGAGCATTATAAGTCAAAAGTCGCAGGTCGTAGGTCTCAAATTGAGACATTGGACCTGAGACCTGTGACCTTCCAACTTGCGATCACCCCAAGAAGCTTCCCCTTTTCCCTTTTCCCCTACACATTCACTGATACACTTTCTCTATACCTAGTATTTGGCTTGTATGCTTTCTTTGGTGCTTCCAACGTATAACGAGGCAGAGAATATTCCACTCCTTCTTCCAAAATTAGAGGATGCGCTTTGTTTTGTTCCACACGAGATCATCATTGTTGATGATGATTCTCCGGACGAAACGTGGAAGGTGGCGCAAGAATTGGCGCAAAAACGTAACAATGTGCACGTGATTCGTCGTATAGGGAGGAGGGGACTTTCTTCTGCTGTCCTCGAAGGGTTTTTGATTTCCAAAGGTGATGTACTTGCCGTCATGGATGCCGATGGACAGCATGACATGAACGTGATCGAAAAACTCTACAGAGCAATAGGAAAAACCAAGGCACACATTGCCATCGGTTCCCGTTACGTAGAGGGCGGTAGCATAGGAGAATGGGATGAACGCAGGTATATGATGAGTCGTATTGCGACGCGCATGGCTATCTCTTTGTGCCAAGTGAAAGTACAAGATCCTATGAGCGGCTTTTTTGCACTGGATAGAGAAACATTTGAAGAAGTTCTTCCTCGGTTGAATCCAAAAGGCTTTAAAATTTTACTCGATATTCTGGTGCATGTTCCTGGTGTTACCAGTGTGGTAGAAATACCGTTTACCTTTGGCATACGAACACATGGCGAGAGCAAGCTTTCTCGCAGGGTGCAGTTGGAATTTTTGGAGTACTTGTACGATGTAACGTTTGGGAAATACATTCCACTCGCATTTATCAAATATTGCATAGTAGGCTCTCTTGGCGTTGCGGTACATATCAGCATGTACACATTCCTTTCTTCCTTTGTCACGCATCAGGGTAGTTTGAATGCCTATGGATTTTCTCTTGCAGTGATTGGCGCCATCGAAACTGCCATTATTTTCAATTTCCTTCTCAATAATGTATGGACATTTGCACACACACGTTTGCGAGGCATTGCTGCCTTCTTAGGATTTCTTAAATTTAATGGAGCATGCCTCTTTGGTGCATTTGCAAATTATGCAGTGAGTACATTTTTGTTTTCTATTGGCTGGAGTGTGTTTGTTGGCGCTCTTACGGGCGTATTTTGGAATTACACCATGAATAGGCTCATTACCTGGAAGGAATAATATGCATTCATATTCCAAACAGAATTGGGCTCTCTTTTGGATCCTGTCATTGATCATTGTTGTAGTACTGGGAGTACGTGTGTGGCACATTCGCCTTTTGTATCTTGATGCCACGATTCGCACGCATACTTCTCGAGTCCTTCGAGACGTTGCAGAAGAAGAGGGGTGGCTTGTATCCGATATCACTCTCATCAGTGTAGAGACAGATGCTCTCCGTATTGAGCATCGTTTTCATCAACGTGGCATATCTCAGCCAGAATGTTTTTTGATTTCTTTTGATACTTCTACTCTGCAACCATGTACAGATTCCTGATTATTGCAGGTTTAGAGCTCTACGCACTGTCACTTGCTTGGGTGCAGTCTTTGGGCGGTATCCGTACAGATGAAGCAAAGTATCTGCTCGATATTCCGTATCCGCATCCGCCACTCATTCGGTGGATTATGAGCACGACGCAAACCTGGCCTCTGCAGGAATCACTCTGGCGCATCTTTCTTGCCTCACTTGTTGTGCAGGCTGCGTGGCTTGTATGGGATATGACGCGAGCAAGGGACCGATCCGTTCGGATGATGCTTTGTGGCGCATGGCTTTTCTCTGCTGCAGTAGTGCTCCAAGCAGGGTCTATTATGATGGCGCCCATCACGGCGCTCCAAGCTTTGGTTCTTGTGTGGATATTTCTCCGTGTTCGAGATGCCACCAAGCTTGCAGGTATTATTGGACTCTTCTGGCTTGCTTCACTCTTCACTGCGTATCAGGCTTTGCTCTTCGTACCACTTGTCTATGCCATGGTACGACGTATGGAATTGCCACAGTGGAAGCAGGTTTCCATCATCATCATTCCTCTTATTACTCTCTGCCTCTATACCGCGAGTAACCCACTCGCGTTTGCAAGCATGCTGAATGCTGGTTCCCAAAATGCGGGCTTAGAAGTATGGCAGTCTATCCATGGAGTTTTGCAACTCTGGATGTACGGAGGAAGTTTGATACTCAGTATTTTCGCTACGGTTGTGATGATCAGAGAGAGGCAGTTACCGATACTTTTGAGTATGTTGCTGGTGATGCTGTATGTGTGCATATCGTACCGTTTCTATTACGCAGTGCTCTTTACACCACTCTTTGTGGGCGCACTTGCCTATGGAAAATCTCTTGCACATGCACGGGTTCTTAGCTGGTTATTTGTGCTGTGCACTCTCTTGTTTGTATGGGTACAATTTCCAGTAGTGCAATCTTCGGTTGCCAGCGAAGTTGCAGAGCAATTACCCAAGGAAGGAGTACTACTCATCCAAGGATCTTTTGGTCATGAGTGGCAGTACGAAAGTATGCTTCCAGTGGAGAGATATCGAGAAGAAGCCATCGATACTGCATCAGCGATTGTCTGTTTGCAGGAATGTGAACTAGATCTTGGAGGAGATTGGAGGTTGGTTGAAGATGCACCTGTTTTGTTGTGGATACGACGTATGAATTTTTAATGTTTAATTTCTAATTTTTAGTACAATTTTTAATGAGAGAAATATATTTTTATCATTAAAAATTATAAATTTTAAATTAAAAATTACACACCATAATACTCTCTATACCACTCTATAAATTTAGGTATTCCTTCCGAAATATGTGTCGTTGGCTCGTATCCTAGTAATTTGCGAGCTTTGCTTACATTGGCAGAAGTTTGAACAACGTCTCCAGGTTGCATATCCAAGAATTCTTTCCGCGCCTCCTTACCGCAAGCTTTTTCTACTGTGTGCACAAAGTCCATCAGCTCTTCTGTTTTGTCTCCTCCTAGATTAATGATTTCGTAGGGATAATTCTTATCAATAGCAGAGATCACTCCCTGTACGATGTCATCTACAAACGTAAAATCACGACGCATTTTTCCATGACCGAAAATCTTGATAGGCCGGTCGTGCAAGATAGCATCTGTAAAAAGGAACAGTGCCATGTCTGGTCTGCCCCATGGTCCGTAGACAGTGAAGAAGCGAAGCCCAGTGCAGGGGATACCAAAAAGATGATGGTACACACTCGCTTGTAGCTCGTTATCTTTCTTGGTCATGCCATAGAGCGATACCTGTGTATCGGTTTTATCTTCCTCGCTAAAGGGAACTTTTTCGTTATCTCCGTATACAGCACTGGTAGAGGCATAGACCAACCCACCTACTTCTTTGGTTTTTACCAACTCAAGTACATGGGAGAACCCCACAATATTATCCATCAAAAATTCTTCGGGGTGTTCTATGGAGTGTCGTACGCCTGCTTGTGCTGCCAAATGACAGACACGTGTATCAGGTCCCGACCCTAGTACATCGAATGCTTGTTGCAAACTTGTAGTATTTTTGAGGTCTCCTCGAATGAGTGTAAATGCATCATGTTCTTCTAGCATTGCATTGCGACGATCTTTGAGAGCAGGGTCGTAATATTGGTTAAAGTTATCAAACCCTATCACTTCGTCGCCGCGTGCGAGGAGCGCTTGGGCAACATGGTGGCCTATAAAGCCTGCAGATCCTGTAACAAGTACTTTCATGCGTTCTTGAGTGAGATGCCTATACCTTGATATGTAAGTCCTACTTCATGCACTTCCTTTGGATCATAAATGTTTCTTCCATCAAACAAAAGGTCACCTTTCATACTTGCCTTCAATTCGCGCAGGTCAACTCCACGAAATACGTCCCATTCTGTTAATAATATGACTGCATGGGCGTTTTTGGCTGCTTCCAGTGGTGACTTCAAAAATTGTACAGTCTCGGGCAGAAGTGCCTTTGCATTGTCCATGGCTACCGGATCAAATACCTGCACCGCATGACCTGCTTGTACGAGCATGGGGATCAAATCCAAACTGGGAGCCTCTCTCATATCATCTGTTTTCGGTTTAAAGCTAAGTCCCCATACTCCCACGGTGCTCTTTTCTGGAAGTTGATTGAGCAGCTTTTGGAAAAAGCGAAGCCTCTGACGGTCATTGATATCATGCACTGCCTCCACGATGGGTAGTGGCACATTCATATGTTTACTCATCGCCATGAGTGCTTTGACATCTTTGGGGAAGCAACTTCCTCCGTAGCCAATTCCTGCTTGGAGAAACCTTGGACCAATACGCTCGTCCATTCCCAAACCCTTAGCAACATCACGTACGTTGGCATTGGTTGCTTCGCAAAATTCACTCATCATATTGATGAACGAGATCTTGGTCGCAAGAAATGCGTTACTTGCATATTTTACAATCTCTGCGCTCTCTCTTCGCATGAAGAGAAGAGGTTTTCCTGTACGTGTGAGTGGTTGATACAGCTCTTCAATCAATTTGATAGCCCACTCGTCATTAGCCTTCGCTTTGCTATCCGAAGCTTCTGCCGACGAGCTGTTGATCCCTACTATAATTCTATCGGGATTCATGGTATCTCGTACGGCCGATCCTTCTCGTAAAAATTCTGGGTTGGATACCACGGGCATACGTATATTGATGCCACGTTTTTGCAAGATCACTTTCATGCGCTCTTCACATTCGTGTCCTGTTCCTACTGGTACTGTAGATTTGTTGATAAAGACTATGTCGTGATCGCTCAGCTCTGCAGCGGTTTCGCATACTTTGAATACCGCCCGGAGATCTGCGGTGTAGTCTTCGTTTGGTGGGGTTGCCACAGCAGAAAAAAGAACGGTGCAATGAGGAAGTGCTTCTTTGAGATCTGTGGTAAACGAGAGTCGGCCACTCTCCAATCCTCTTTTGATGACTTCTTCCAAACCTGGTTCGTAGATAGGACTGATTCCCTGCTTGAGTTTACGAATTTTTTCTTCGTCGATATCTACACCTATGACAGCGTGTCCCAATTCCGCGAAACATGCGGCTGTGACGAGTCCAACATAACCGGTACCGACAACTGCTAAATGCATTGTACGAAGTCTAGCCTTTTTTGTCGTCTTATGCGACTCTTGGCTTATGAAAAAATCGAAGATTCTTGTAACCGGTTCTATAGCGTACGATGTGCTTTTGGGCTTCGAAGGCTCATTCATAGATTCTATTCGTACCGAGGCTCTGGAGTCGCTTTCTGTCTCCTATTTCTCTCCTCATTATGCACGAGGGTTTGGTGGAGCAGCGGGAAACATCGCTTGGTACATTCGCCTCGTTGGCGGAAATCCTCTTGTAGAAGGTGCTGTAGGTTTTGATGGAGACGATTATCTTCACCGTTTTGAAAACGCAGGTATTTCTACCGAGGCAATCACTTCGCACACCGATGCGCCTACGGCCACTGCCATCATGGGAACAGATATAGCAGAGCGTCAAATTGCTTTTTTTCATCCTGGTGCAGATGCGCTTGCTACTTGGAAAGACTACTCACAGTACGTAGACGATCTTTCGTATGCGATCGTAAGTCCTCGTAATCCTGTAGTGATGGTAAGTGCTGTAGCGTGGTGTCATACCAAGGGTGTTCCAGTATTTTTTGATCCTGGCCAACAGGTACATATGTTTGGAAGAGACGAGGCAGAGAGACTTGTACGGATGAGTGCGGCAGTCATTGTGAATGATTACGAATGGAGCTTGCTCAAAAATACACTCTCTTGTTCCGAAAAAGATTTTTTACAACTCTGTCCTCTCTTGATTGTGACGCGTGGGGAAGACGGCGTGAGTGTCTATACACAGGAAGAAGAGCATCACATCCATGCATGCAAAGCTAGTTGTATGATGAACCCCACTGGAGCAGGAGATGCATTCCGCGCTGGCCTCCTTGTAGGTCTTACCAAAGAATGGTCACTTGTGGATGCATGTAGATTGGGTGCTGTACTTGGGTCACTTGTAGTGGAAATTGATGCAACTCAGTTGGACACGCTTGATACAATGGTCGTTCGTGAGAGATATGAAGTGACTTATGGTGAGGTGATGGTGGAGTTGTAATTGCCCCTGTCCCGTCCCTCGACAGAGCTCGGGATGACAGCGGGACAGGGAA
>CAZLFU010000002.1:0-14109 GCA_964558895.1 uncultured Candidatus Peribacteria bacterium | reverse complement strand
CCCTCCCCCATAGGGGGAGGGTTAGGGAGGGGGCGGTTTTGAGGCAGGTTGCAAAGTGAGCGCAATAAAAACTTTTGGAACTCTGCGCGTTATCACTTATGATCCGTGCATCGATTATGTCGTACGTAAAAGATTCCTCACTTACGGCTCAAGGTTTGCTTAACCTTGAATTAGCAGAGAAGCGAATGGGTGCGCTCATGCAAGTGCGTGAACACTTTAAGAAAGAGCGTCCGTTCGAAGGCCTCACTATTGGTATGGCGTTGCATGTGACCAAAGAAACGGGTGTGCTAGTGCGTACACTGCGCGATGGAGGAGCCAAGATTGCCATCACAGGGTGCAATCCTCTTAGTACACAAGATGACATCGCAGCAGCACTTGCAGAAGAGGAAAATGTACAGGTATGGGCGTACAAAGGTGAGACGAACGAAGATTATTACAAGTTTCTCACTGCGGTGATTGAAACAGAGCCAGATATCACCATCGATGATGGATGTGATTTGGTCACAGAGATTCATACCAAGTACCCACATCTTCTGGAGAAAATTATTGGCGGATGTGAGGAGACAACAACAGGCATCATTCGCCTTAAGTCTATGGTGCGAGACAACGCTCTCAAAATTCCAATGGTTGCCGTAAATGACAACAAGACCAAGCATCTCATGGATAATTACTACGGAACAGGACAGTCTACCTTCGATGGTATCTTGCGTTCTACCAACATGCTCTTCGCAGGAAAAGTTGTGGTAGTGGTAGGGTATGGTAGTTGTGGAAAAGGTGTAGCCATGCGAGCAACGGGACTGGGTGCACGTGTGATTGTGACAGAGGTAGATGCCTTTGCTGCATTGCAGGCTGCCATGGATGGTCATCAAGTATTTCAAATGAAAGATGCTGCTCCTCTCGGAGATGTGTTCATCACGGTGACAGGAAATAGACATGTCATTCGTATGGAGCATATTCAACAAATGAAAGACGGAGCCATGCTCTGTAACTCTGGTCACTTTGATAATGAGATCGATCTCGCATCACTCGAGGATGCTGCAGTGGCCAAAAAGCGTGTACGTCATTACTTAGATGAATATATTCTCTCGGATGGTAGAGCAATTTACATTGCAGGAGAGGGAAGACTCGTCAATCTTGCATCTGCAGAAGGTCATCCAAGCGAAGTGATGAGCTTGTCATTTTGTGGGCAGGCACTTGCGTGTGAGTTCCTCGTGCGACATAGAGGGCAATTATCAAACGAAGTGATTACACTTCCTCCAGAGATTGATGATGCAATTTCCAAGTTGCAATTAGAAGCCATGGATATTGCTATCGATACCCTTACACCAGAGCAGGTACAGTATTTAGCTTCTTGGAAGGAGGGGACGTGAGGATTTTGTAATTCTTTTTAAGCCCCCTTCCTTGCCTTCCCCCGTCCTTCGACAGGGCTCAGGATGACACGGGGGAAGGAAGAATTTTTTGAGCTTATATAAAGCTTCCCCTCCCCCCAGAGGGGGAGGGGCTAGGGGAGGGGGAAGAGGTTTTCCCGAAGTCCACATATACCCATATCTTCCCTTCTGTAAGCCAAAAAATAGAAACAGGCAACTTTGGTTGATTTCATCAAAAGGAGCCTTTATCCTCTTTCCGTCAATTTTTGAGTGTACTGGTACATCAATACTTGACAAACTAACAAATGTAGTATAAATTACTACCGTTATGAATTCTTCTTACTCCTTCATCATTTGCCTCACCAATCTCTTCCGCAAGGAAGGGCGCTAGGCTTGGAGTAAAGAGTACCAAAGAAAAGAAAGCCTCCCCTTCCAAGAAGAAAGGGTCTTTTACTTCGTTTCACTTCATAAATTATGAGAAATAATGGCAGCAATCATCGGATAGATCCATCAATGCCGCTAGATAGTGCATCTGCTTACGACACAAAACGTGGAATGAAGGTAAGTCTTCATCAGGGCGTAGGTAGTGCAAGTCTAGTCAATGGAAATAGAGTTTCGGTTGATTTGGGTGCTGTGGGTATTCTGGCTAGAATTCATAGTTCAAATACCGCACTAAGAAAGGCTGCAGAATTCGCAAGTGCAGAAAATGGTGAGGTGTAGAAATTTACTGAATGTTCTTTCAAACCACAGGATTTGTACTCAACCTGGTCTGCTCCGTTAGGACTGGTACCTACGCGGGTACCCATACGGAGAAGGACCAACACTGGATTGGAGGATCAGCTGATGTCGAAGCAACAAATGAGCCGCAAGGCTCGCACCCGCAAGGAGCGCAAGAAGCGCAGCGAACGTCGCGTGGCTAAGCACCAGCTGCGCTCCGAGACGCAACGTCTCGGATAGCAGTCGTCACGACACCCTCCCATCTTGCCCAGTCTCTCTCACATCGTCCGTCAGGACACGAGAGACTGGGTGTCTCTTTCAAAAAAAGAGCACGCCAGGTTGTGCACATGCACACATTTGTTCATTGAAATCATACGTGATACGTAACCTGTTCCCTTGGCCCATCGCGGGCACGCTGGAGCGTGGAGCAGGAAACACCGTGTTCAGGAGAGCAACATGACGGTCACAAGGCGTCGCATCAAGCAGATGGAAGCTGCCAAGCAGCAGCAGCGGGGCGAAAAGCCCCGACCGCCGAAGAAGCGAAAGCGGTAGCCCAGCTACCGCACGAACACGGATCGCCCGGTCTCCACCTCGGAGGCCGGGCATCCCTTAAAACTCTAGAGAATAGGTTAGGTATCATTTTCTGTTCATTCACACCTCCGTACGTGATTGATAATCTGCTTTTTATAACGGTCGCGCACCGCGTGCGACGGTAGAACAGCAGAAAACTAAGGAGAATCGGATGCGAAAGTTCCGGTTGAAGGGGCTTGAAGCCCCTCGCGTCCACCGCAACGGGCGGTGGTATTGGCAGTGTCCCGGGTGCGACAACCTCGTCGCACCCAAGAACTGGGGCACTCACAAGTGCCCCGCCAACCGCCGGCCCCGTCGCCGGCAACTTCTTCGATTCCGTCAGCCTACCTAGCTAGGCTGGCTGCTCCTTCGCCGGGCTCCTCACGGGGCCCGGCACATCTAAAGAAATCAGATTATCGATTATTTTTCTAACTTTACTATGAAACTTTCAGTAACAAATGAGGCGCTTACAAAGGCTTATGATGAAGTTGTTTCGATAGCAGAACAGTTATCACAATTACATCCGTCAAAGACCTTAGAGTTACAAGAGCTCACGGAAGGAGTTTATCTTGGTGTCGAGGCGATTTTGGATGAAGGATTTAACGTTACTCAAGGAGATATCGAAGCTATTACAGCTGGAGTCATCGATAAGATGTATGCATTAGCTGCACAAGAAAGGTTGTATCGGTTGTTGAGCAATTAGATCGAAATCAGTATTGAGTTTTACTTTGTATATTTTCCTGCTTTGTCATTCTTATTTTCTTGGCAGACATATTCTAAAAAGAGGATAGTAATCTCTTGATCTTTTTCATCAAGAAATATGTTTCGATCTGCCCCCGTTTCTAGAGAGCCGGTTCGTTCGGCTTTCGCGTAGGCAGATTCCTCAACCAGAGGAGGAGGAAAATGGCTACCCGTTTTCCTCGCAACAGGGACACGCGCCGCAGATCGCCGAAGGCGATCGCCAAGCGCCTGTTTTCCCAAGGACGGGGAGACAGGATTTGTCCCTATTGTTGGATCAAGGTTCCGGAGGAATCTTGTTCCTTCGCTGAGCACGTGGACAAGTGTTTTACTGTTCACGAAGACAATTCCCGACGCTGAGATGCGTCGGACACCTACGGCCGGGTCTTCGGACCCGGCCCAACTTACGAAGACAGATCGAAGCATATTCCGGTATACTGAGAGGGAATTTTTCATTTAGAAGATGCCTTCGCAGTCCAACAACAAGCAGATTTCCTCCATGCTTCATCAGATTGCAGCACTGCTGAGCGAGCAGGGTGTTGCGTTTAAACCTGCTGCATACAGGCGAGCGGCTCAAGTCATAGAAGATCTCCCCAAAGATATTTCTACCTATGGAGATGAAAAGGAACTTAAAAAGCTCCCTGGTATTGGCGATGCCATTGCCAAGAAAATTATCGAGTATTTAGAAACAGGAAAGATGAGTTTTTTGGAGCAGCTTCGTGCGGAACTAGGTGGCCTCTCTGCGGAATTGATGGATATAGAAAACATGGGTCCCAAGCGCGCGAGGCAATTCCAAGTAGAACTTGGTATTTCGACAGTTCCAGAGCTTATCAAAGCTGCAGAAGCAGGAAAGTTGCGGAGTCTTCCGAGAATGTCTGAAGATATGGAGAAGAAGATTTTGGAGAGTGCCAAGCGTGTCAAAGAACGCACCAAGCGATTTAAACGAGAGGAAATCACAGAGGATGTAGAAGAATTGAAGAAGGCAATTGCGAGTGTAGAGGGAGTGGAGCAGTGTGAAGTAGCAGGTTCGTACAGAAGAAAAAAACCAACAGTGGGTGATATCGATATTTTGGTGATCACCAACAACCCTCAGAAAATTTCTGACTCTATTGTCACCCTTCGACGAGCTCAGGGTGACAAAAAAGGTGCTCAGGGTGACAAAAAAAATTCGAAGGGTGATTCACTTGTGCGAGACATAGTTGCACATGGAGATACAAAAGTTTCGTTCGATCTCCACAACGGTTTGCGAGTGGATGTTCGTTTGGTTCAAAAAAATCAGTGGGGTTCGGCACTTCTCTATTTTACAGGGAGCAAAGAACACAATATTGCCATGCGCAAAGTGGCTATTTCCAAAGGATGGAAGCTCAACGAATATGGGTTGTTTGATGGTGAGACTGTACTTGCTTCCAAGACAGAAGAAGATATTTACGAAGCACTTGGACTCAAGTTTTATGAGCCAAGTGAGAGAGAAGGGGGTTTGTGATGAGCACACAGGTTTCCTACTCATCAAAACATTGGGATCCTAATGTAGATCTCCGGCTTCGCCTTGGCACCTTGTAGTTGTTATCAGCCACCACGGCGTAGTTCGCCAACGGCGAACGAAGACGGGTGGCGGAGAGGGGGGGATTCGAACCCCCGAAGCCCTTTCAGGCTTACTCGCTTTCCAAGCGAGCGCACTAGGCCACTATGCGACCTCTCCACGGTTGAGACTGCTATGATATCAAGAGAGCAACTGGTTTGCCTTCGCAAGCTACGGCAGGCAAGCCACTATGAACCTCTCCACGGTTGAGAATGCTATGATATCAAGAGAGCAGTGCAATTACCTTTATTCATCTCTCGACTCCGCTCGAGATGACAGGGTTATGCTCGAGATGACAGGGTTATGCTCGAGATGACAAGGCAGGGTTCGAGACAACAGGATCTTCCAGGGTACGGAATCTACTCAAGACGATAAGCTGGCTTCTCCGGATACGGTAAGGGCCGAAACACTCTACCGCTCCATCTCGTGGTCGCCAAGGCACGTCATCGAGATAATTTGGAGAATTTTGCAATTTGAAAGCCAAAAAAACACGCCAGTTTCTCATAGAGTGGCGTGTTTCTGTAGCGAAAGGCTTATTTACCCTTTGGACTTGGGCCACAATTACATTTTGGGTCGCAACCTCCAGATCCACAGCAACCAGAATTACAAGAACATGGACAGCACTTTTTCATCACTTTGAGCCAGAGAGTGGCACTCAACACCATTGCAATGAGAGAAAGAGAGCCAGATGTTGTGCCGTATGTTGCGCCAGCAGAGAGGAAATGAGCTTTGTACACACCCATGACAGAGGCGAGCAAAGCCAAGAATAGTAAGATATTTACTATCCAGGACATGGTGGAGCAGGCAGTACAGCTATTTTTCATAGGGAGGAAGGAGAAAATACACAGAGAGGCTACAACGACTACGGTTTATTGGCAACTTCTGTCCTCTTTGGGCTATGCTACTGTCGATATGAAGATTTCCCTCCGCTGGTTACAGGATTTCATCGATTTAACCGAAAAAGACCCACAGGTCATTGCTAGCCGTATTACGGCGCATACAGCCGAGGTCGATGAGGTCGAGCAGCAGGGTTCCATCTTGCAACATTGTTGCGTAGGAGAAGTACTTTCTCTTTCCAAGCATCCCAATGCAGATAAGCTGTCTCTCTGCGAAGTGAAGACAGATCAAGGAGTGAAGAAAGTAGTGTGTGGTGGTACCAATATCACAGAAGGAATGAAAGTTGCCTTTGCACATATTGGAGCAACTGTACGTTGGCATGGGTCGGATATGATGACTTTGGAAAAGACCAAGATTCGTGGAGAGACGAGCGAAGGCATGATCTGTGCAGCAGAAGAATTAGATCTACAAGATCGCTGTCCACCAACTCCAGAAGATGGTGAGCGTCCTGTGGTGGCATTGGACGCAAGTAGCAAAGATGTAGGCAAGGGCTTGCAGGAATTCTTTGGTACGCAAGACACGGTCTACCACATCGATAATCATGCCATTACGCATCGTGCAGATTTATTTTCTCATCGTGGATTCGCCAGAGAATTTGTGGCCATGGGTATTGCCAAGTGGAAGAAAGATATTGCTATTCCTGTTCCGTCTTTTGGAAAGGATGCTGTTCCCTTCAAGCTACATATTCAAGATTCTAAACTCATGCCTCGGTACTGCGCATGTGTCATAGAAATTGATGACATCGGCGAGACGCCAGACTGGATGAAGGCACGACTAGAAGCAGTTGGTTGGAGGTCTATCAACTTACCTATCGACATCACCAATTTTGTCTCATCGGAAGCAGGAGTGCCCCTGCATAGTTTTGATCTCGATGACTTGAAGGGAGATGTACACATGCGTGTGTCTAAGAAAGGAGAGAAGATCATCACACTGGATAAGCAAGAAAGAACACTCCCAGAGGGAGCATTGATCTTGAGTGACGATGAAGGCATCTTTGATCTTCTTGGAATTATGGGGGGCTTGCGTAGTTCTACCAAGGTCTCTACCAAGCGTATTTACTTGCACAGCGCTAGTTTGAATCCTGTCAGTATTCGCAATACTGTCATCGCAACAGGGCACCGCACCGATGCTGCAACAACATATGAAAAGGGCGTGCCACACATTACCACAGAACTAGGCTTTTATCGTGCAGTGCAGCTTTTCTTGGAGCTTGTTCCTGGTGCCAAGATTGTGTCCAAGATGGAATCTGTAGGAGAAAATGGAACAGAGCAAACTATTTCCCTCTCGCCAGAGCGTGTGTCTCTGGTTCTTGGTAAAACTATTCCTACCAAGACCATCATAAGTATTTTGCAGAGTTTGGATTTTGCGGTAGAAGACAAAAAAAGCGAGCTTGTTGTCACAGTGCCACTGTATCGTGGAGACATCACTGGTGCGCATGACCTCATAGAAGAAATTGGCCGTATCTACGGGTACGATAAAATTGATGAAGCGATGCCACTGGCTTTGGTACAGCCTCCTGCACGCGATTTTCGCATGCATCAGATGCGAGATGCACTTAAGGAAGAAGCATTTTTGGAACTGCTTCCACTCTCGCTTGTATCACCGAAGCTGCTAGAAAAGTGTCTTCTTAACCCAGAAGATGCAGTGAAGATAGAAAATCCCCTTGGAGAAGAACTCAGCCTGATGACACCAAGTACGCTTCCTGCGCTCCTAGAACATGCAGAGAAAAATCTTTTGAGTGCAGGTGACACGCTTAGCACCTTTCATATCAGCAATGTGTTTCATCCAGATGCTTCGCAGCACTTAGAACTTGGGGCATTTCTTGCTCAGCGAGATAGAGCATCTATCAAACAAGAACCTCTACTCCTTTTGAAGGCAGGTATCACACATGCTTTGCAGCAAGCAGGGTATGAACCAGAGTATCTTCCATCTAAGAAAGTTCCTGCTTATGCGCATCCTGGTCGCACAGCAGAGGTGAAAGTTGCTGGTTCCAGCATTGGACATCTGTTTGCAGTACACCCCACTCTCTGCGAGAAGTTTGATCTTCCAGAGTATTCTGCTGCTTCTGTTTTAGATCTTGATGCTCTGTTTGCAGTGCAACCTACCAAACGTATTGCAAAAGATATTCCGCAGTACCCTGCCATTACGTACGATGCGACATTTACACTCGATCAATCCAAGCGCTCTGCAGATGTGCTCGAGAAACTTCAAAAAGCATCTCCTCTTCTCGAGAAGGTAGAAATTGCAGATCTCTATTCTGGTAAGCCACTTGCAGAGAACCAGTACAATCTCACACTCCGTTTCGTCTATCGCGCGCTAGATAGAACTCTCACAGAAGAAGAGGTGAAGAAAGAGCATGAGAAAGCAGAACAAGTTTTGAAAGCTATGACTTTTTGAATGATTTCATGACTACATGATTTCATGATTCGCAAGCGATTTACTGATATATATTTCTACTTCGCTAGACATGAAAGACCGCATCTACATTTTAATCATGTAACCATTTAATCATGTAACCATAAAGTCCTCCTGCTATACTTATCTCCTATGGATCGTTTCAGTGTTTCTACCAAAACAGGCGATAACGGCACTACCATGCTCTTTGGCGGCAAAAGAGTTGCAAAATCTTCATTCAGGTTGCATGCGTACGGCACAGTGGATGAACTGAATGCTTGTTTGGGTCTTATTTTGGCAGAGGAATCTCTTTCCAAGGAACTGTGGAGCCAAATCATCCGCACACAGAGGGTACTTTTTTTGGTGGGGGCAGACTTGGCAACACCACTGGAGAGTGCGGCTAAGGTTGAGAGGATTTCTGCACACGAAGCAGACGAAGTAGAGAAGTGGGTCCATCACTTAGAAGATTCTCTCCCGCAGCAAACAAGTTTCATTCTTCCGAGTGGTTCGCGCTTGGGTGCTCTTTTTCATCTCGCACGTACAGTTTGTCGCCGTGCAGAGCGGTGGGTTGTTGGTTTGTCGGAAGTAGAAAGTATCAATATCGAAGTGCAACGGTATCTCAATCGATTGAGTGATTATCTCTTTGTTGCGTCTCGCATGGCAAACAAGCAAGCAGGAGTAGAGGAGACTGCTGTGTGATTTGGACCATTTGTCATCATGAGTGCCACTTGTCCTTCGAGACTCACAGCGTGTCATGCTGAGGAGGATCAGTCAGCCATTCTTCGAGACAGCCTCCACTTCGTTTCGGCTTCCTCAGAATGACATGACTGAGACGTCTCGAAGCATAAGCGCTGTGCTCCTCATGATGACAATTACATCTCACCAATTGGTAATCCCAGAATATCCCAGAAATTAAGTACCACAATCAAAGTGAAGAGCGCAACGAGTGGCACAGCGATAGCGATGGCCAAACCTTTCGACGTACTTTCTGGACGTTTGAGGCTGAGATATAAACTAATTCCTCCATAGAGAATACTGATGACAGCCATGGGGAGATCCATCGCATTGAGCCACCACTTTGCCCATGCGGGGATGATCTCGTTTCGTAAGAAGAGATACGCAACAAAAAAGAAGGTTCCAAAGATGTAGAAGAGTATGCCAGAGAGTTTGTGGAGATAGGAGGTCACGGTAGTAGTGTAGTCTGTATGGAGAACAGTACAAATTTGAAATTTTTAATTATTAATTTTTAATTATACTTCTTCTAAAAATTTCACATAAGAAATCCATAACGAATCAGCCAGTTGATCTCTTCAACTATTTCTGACCTGTTCTCTGTACTGTCAGTCTGTGTCTACCGCGTGCACGACGACGATTGAGCACTTCTCGACCATCGCTGGTGGAGCTTCTCTTGAGGAAACCATGCTTCCTTAAACGCCGACGCCATTTCAGTTTTCCTAACATTTCCGTGAAAGCCTACGGAGACAGAGTAGTTTGGTCAAGAATTTGATGGTGAATTTTGGCCTAGAAATGCCTAAAAGGACAGAAAACTAGATAAACTTTGGTGGAATTCTGGCTCTGAACCCCCGTTCTGCTTTACACTCCGTTCTACATGTACTCTATCCAATCTCTTTCCACGGGTCTCCGTGTGCTTTCTGCACCTATTCAGGGCACTGCATCTGTAACCGTTATGGTGTTTGCAGGAGCAGGATCCCGCTACGAAACAGAGAAGGAGCGCGGTATTAGCCACTTTTTGGAGCATATGTTCTTCAAAGGTGGTATGAAGTACAAAAATACCAAAGAAGTGAGTGCAGCTATCGATGGACTCGGTGGAGAATTCAATGCATTTACCGGCAAAGAATATGCAGGATATTACGTCAAAGTTGCTGCAGAGCACGCAGACCTCGCATGTGATGTATTAAGCGACATGTTGCTCCATGCATCATTTCCTCCAGAGGAGATCGATAAAGAGCGTGGCGTGATTATGGAAGAAGAGCGCATGTATCAAGATACACCCATGTACAGAGCAGGATGGGATTTTGAAGAACTGATTTTCGGCAATCATCCACTAGGGTGGGATACCATCGGGCTCGAGAAGGTAATTATGAGTGTGAAGCAGGAAGATTTCCAAAAACACAAAGACGAACTCTACAAGACAAATAATCTTGCCATTGCCTTCTCTGGTAATTTGGACGACAAGACAGCCATGAGTCTTACGGAGAAGTACTTTTCTCCCATTACAGGTACCACAGACCGTGCTTTTGAGCCATTTACAACCTACGGCGAGAAGAAGGTGATTCTGCGTACCAAGAATACAGAGCAAGCACATTTGGTGCTGGGTGTTCCAGGAGTAAGTTCTCAAGACCCTGCACACTTTGTTCATAAGATTCTCTCAATCATTCTAGGGGGAAACATGAGTTCTCGTATGTTCCTCAATATCCGCGAAGCACGTGGTCTCTGTTATTACATCTCTACCGATACCGATAGCTACCTGGATGCTGGTTCGCTCACTACACGCGCAGGAGTAGATCAATCTCGTTTGCACGAGGCTCTCAAGGCCATCAAGCACGAGTACCTGGTCTGTGCTAGTGATGGTGTTTCCGATGAAGAAATCTATCGAGCCAAAGAATATTTGAAAGGGAAGATTGCTCTTTCGCTAGAAGATAGCGAAGAACGTGCACACTTCTACGGCAAGCAGCTATTGCTCTATCCAGAAGTACGAGATATGAAGGACTATTTTGCGAAGATAGATGCGGTGACCAAAGAACAAGTCAATGCGCTTGCTGCCAAACTTCTTACGCCAGAGGAAATGCGCTTAGTTGTCATTGGGAAAGAGGAAGATAGCGCAGCACTAGAGACATTGATAAGCTAGAGAGTCGAGTTGTATGAGGGTTGTGTTTTACCTTTGTAGAGCCTTTTTTTTGCACATCCTGTCTTTCTTTGACTTCATGTATTGCCAGATGATGACTGGATCCATATTCTTTGCGCGCTTTTATTTTACTTTCACTTACTTTGCAATGAATGATTCATCAGAAAGACTACCAGGAGTTCCAGTTGTTCCAGCGGTTCTAGATAAAAAACCTGAAGGAAATGAACCTGTATTACCAGATGGTGTAAGGGAGGAAATTGCTGACGCTCTTCGTTGGACTGAAGTTGATAGGGATAGTGATCCTTTTTTCCAACTTTAATTATCGTGGCTTCACGAGGGGTCAAATGATCCCTCTTTTTCTTTACCTCGTGTATTTTTTGCGTACCATGCTCACAACTTCACCATTCTCCTATGCAGCGCACACTTATCCTCCTTAAGCCAGACGCCGTTTCCAAGCATGTTTGTGGCAAGGTAATCGATAGGTTCGAACAGGCTGGTTTTGCCATCCGTGGATGCAAAATGCTTCAGCTTACGCCAGACCTTCTTCGCGAACATTACGCTCACATTGCAGACAAGCCTTTCTACCCAGAGGTAGAGGCATTTATGAGTTCTACACCTGCTATCGCTCTTGTGCTAGAAGGAGAGAATATCATCGATACCATGCGCGATATGCTCGGTGTCACCGATTGTCTCGCAGCTGCTCCAGGTACCATTCGTGCAGAGCTAGGAAGTAACGAAGAGGGCTTCAGCAAAATGCAAAACATCTGCCATGCATCCGATAGTCCAGAAGCTGCAGAGCAGGAAGTACGCAGGTTCTTTAAAGAAGAGGAGTTGTTTACGTACTAAGTTTTTCGTTTGGTTGTTTCTTGTTTTTCGTTGATGTTCTCACGAATAACGAAAAACCAATCAACCAATCAACGAAAAACAACAAGTTCATTCCGCCACTTCCACCATCGCTGGTTTTTCTCCATCCAACAACCATTCCAACGCTGCACTCAGTTGAGGGTCAACTTCGTCTTTCCATTGCTGCAGTGTCCTTTCTACTTCGATATCTGGGTCCACACCTTGCTTACCCAAGTCCCGTCCATTTGGTGTGATCCACGTCGCAGTTGTAATACGAATACTCGAACCTCCTGGGAGCTCGTAGACTTCTTGTACTGTACCTTTTCCAAAGCTGGTTTTTCCGATGATTGTGGCACGGCCATGATCTTGCAGTGCACCGGCAAGGATCTCTGAGGCGCTTGCGCTCCCTTCGTTAATCAGCACGACGAGAGGGATATTTGGGTCGATAGGTCGACCTGTCACGTAGTGATTGTCTGGCTCACCATTTCTTCTTACTACAGAAACAACCTTACCCTGTTGCAAGAACATGGAAGTAAGCTCTACAGCTTTTTCCAGATACCCACCTCCGTTGTATCGCAAATCAATCACAATTCCCTTGAGGTCTTTTCCTTTAAATTCTTGCATTTCCTTTTCGACTTCTCTTGTTGTGGATTCTCCAAATTGATTGATAGTAATTAACCCAATGCTTCCTGTAGCAGTTTCTAAGATTTCGGATTCTGTACTGGGAATTGTAATATCATCTCTACGAATTTCTAAAGCAATGGGTTCGAGTTCTCCCTCACGCACAATAGTGAGTGTGATAGTCGTTCCTTTTTTTCCACGAATTTTCTGTACGACATCACTGAGCGTTTCTCCGATGATATCAACATCATCTACTTTTATAATAATGTCTTCTGGGAGCAGGCCTGCAAGTGCAGCAGGGGAGCCTTTTAAAGGCGCGACAACTACTACATTTTCGTCGCGCATAGTAAGTTCTGCACCTATTCCCTGGAGTCTTCCGTCTAGCGCCAAACGGAAGTCATCATTTTCCGGTGGAGTCATGAATACGGTGTACTGATCGCCAAGAGATCGTACAAGACCACTAGTTGCTCCATAGAGCATAGGTGTCACTTCGAGCTTATTGGGATCGATGTAGTGATCGATCAATAAACGCCACACACTCCACATGAGTGAGAGGTCTATTTCTTCTTCGGGGTTTGTAATTTGTTCCCCTTCTTCCACTTGTCCGGAATACAAAAAATCTAAATTCTCCTGCATGTTTATCAGCGATTGCTTTTCGAATCTTGCACCAATGTGCCACCCAAGCAGCAGAGTAATAACAGGGAGGATAGCCAGTGTTGTCGAGCGAAATATCTTGTTCATAAAACGAGCAATATCGTTGTAGAACATGCCTGTTCCACGTAGCATCACCATATGCCAGAAGGTAGCGCAGCGCCAGCGAAAGGATCGGGAACTCGTCAACCAAAAATTACCCGAGATATGAAAATGAGCGACATTATCGCTCTGGTGCCAGATGCAGCGGGAATTTTATCCGAGTACGGTTTGCATTGCTTTTCGTGCTCGCTTAATACGCTTGATACCTTAGAACAAGGTTGCATTCTTCATGGCTTTTCTAGTGAGACAGTTGATGCACTTGTGGACGATATCAACGATGCCATCACAGAAGGATCTTCTCGTCCGATGGAGATTACTATCACGAAAGATGCTGCAGAGTCTCTCTCTACTCTCGCAGAGCAGGAGGGTCATGCAGGAGATCCTCTCATTGTCACATTGGATGAGCGAGGCTCATTTTGTATGGAATTTGCCAATGAGGATCCAGAAGATCACTACATGTTTATACATTCAGATGTTTCTTCTATTCGTGTTTTTGCATCTGCTCTCACACTCTTTCGTATAGGAGGATCTACCATAGATTTCCGCGAAGGACGTTTTAAGTTAGATCTTCCAGAAGACAGTAGCAAGGGTTCTTGTTGCCAAGAGGGAGCATGTGCTTGTGATGCATTTACTCCCGCTTCGCAAAAGTCTGATTCTAAAAACTAGAGAGCAATTTGGTACAAATGTATGGATTTTGCCTACGTTGATGCATGTGGACTCTTTTCCTTGTTATCCTGAGCAAGCCTGTCCTGAGGTATCGAAGG
>CAZLFU010000001.1:0-63197 GCA_964558895.1 uncultured Candidatus Peribacteria bacterium | reverse complement strand
AGGTTACTCGCACCACCTGAGATTATGGTGCTGGAAGTAAAGAAGGACAGTACGAATTTTTAATTCTTAATTTAAAATTTCTCATTAAGAATTCAAAATTCCTCAGGCTCTATCAATCCTTCCACTTTATAGAGCACCCAATTGCATTTGCTTCATGTGCCGGTGGCTCTTCGTCTTGTACGAGTGCAGTTAAGGCGTTGTACAAATTTTTCTCGGTGACAGCACCTTCATCATTCCAACTGTCATCTACTCTTCCTTTATACTTAAGCACTCTGTCTCGATTGAATACAAAACAGTGTGGTGTACAGAGAGCTCCAAAAGCTTTGGCAACCTCCTGTGACTCATCATGGCAGTAGGGAAATGGGAAATTCTTTTCATCGTGACGCACAGTCATCTGCTCGAAGGAATCCTCTGGATAATTTGTCGCATCATTACTATTGATCAGCACAAACTGGACACCTTCTTCATCAAAATGATTCGCAAGCGCGATGAGCCGATCTTCGTACGCTTGGGCATACGGACAGTGATTGCATGTGAAGATGACTGCAAGAACTGGGTCTTTAATCATGTGTGAATCGACAGTCATTCCATCGGTCGCTGGCAAGGAAAAACTTGGAAGAGGGTCACCAATAGCAAGCACAGTAGAGTTATCATTGATGAGTACCATAAGGAGATTTGGAAGGAGGGACTGAGTATACCATGCTTTGTTGCTGGTTTACATTGTTACATGAATGCATGAATGCATGACTACATGATTCGCAAGCGAATTACATATGTTTTTCTCCACTTCGCTAGACATCAAATACTGCATCAACATTCTAATCATGTAGTCATGTCATCATTGAACCCTTTAATCATGTAGCCATGAAATCATAATTATATAGCCCCATACCCGATTCCACAGTACACTCCACTCTACTAATGATGAAACACTTTACCGCAACAGCATTCATTATCGATTCTCAAAAGAGAACATTGCTTTTATGGCATAAGCGATTGGAGAGATGGATGCCACCAGGTGGACACATTGATCCAGATGAAACACCACAAGAGGCAGCATGCAGGGAATGTAAAGAGGAAACAGGTTTGGACGTCGAAATTATAGGCGAAGACCAGAAGGATTTGTTTGCAACGGATCCAAGCGAAGGCATGATGCTTACCAAGCCTTTTGCCATGCTCCTGGAGAATATCCCTGCATCCGAGGTACGAGGAGAGCCAGCACACCAGCATATGGATTTTCTCTTTCTTGCAAAACTACTCGACGAATCTCAAATGCTGCAATTGGCAGAAGAAGAAAGTAGTGACTTGAGATGGTTTACGAAGGAAGAGATAGAGGCACTGGATGAAGAAAAAGATATTTTTGCCAATGTGAAGAAGTATCTGCTGTTGGCGTTGTAATTTTTTTGAACAATGAATAAGTAGTTTTGGCTTAAATAGGCAAAATAAGTCACAAAACTCCTGTTCTTTTGGCAAAGCGACGTGTAAAATTTACAGTCACTATGATGCGCTGGAATGAGTTTCGATCGCATATTCGGCACCTCTCTACAGAGGATCAAGCACGTGTAGAACAGGCGTTTGAACTTGGAAAAGTATCCCATAAAGATCAAAAAAGAAAGTCGGGCGATCCTTACTTCACTCATCCTATTGCGGTGGCACATATGCTTGCAGACATGGGTGCAGATCCAGATACCCTGATCGCAGCACTTCTGCACGATACTATCGAGGATACAAACCTGACACTGAAAGAAATTGATGCGCAGTTTAATTCGGATGTTGCCATGTTGATCGATGGTGTTACCAAATTGAAATCGAAATACATCGATGACAATGTAACACTGGAAGAGGAAATAGAAACTCTTCGCAAAATTTTTACACAGATGGAAAAGGATGTGCGCATCATGATCATTAAATTGGTAGATAGGTTGCATAACATGCAAACCATTGAGTATATGTCACCCGAGAGGCAATTAACATATGCACAAGAGACAATGGAAGTGTTTGTAAAAATTGCAGATCGACTTTCGATGCAGGACTTACGAGACGAAATGGAAGGACTCTGCTTGCAAACTCTGGAACCAGAGTTATTTACACAGCTTTCCGAATTACGAAAAGCGAATGAAAAAAAAGTGATTGGAATCATTCAAAAAATCCACGAAGTATTCTCTGTTACACACCCCAACCAATGGGGCGATATCAAAATGCTCTATGAACCAAAAATATGGGACAAGGTAAAACTACAACTACAGGCAGGCGGTTCTGCAATCACTGGTCTCTCGGAGTATACCATTGTATTTATCTGCAAAGATATACCAAGCTGTTACCTTGTTTTAGGAATGCTACATCAACAGTGGCAACGAGAAACTCTCTCTTTTCAAGACTTTATCAACTCACCTCAAATTAACGGATATCAAGCAATACACACAACAATGATTATGGAGGATGGCACACGTATCAGATGTAAAATACGCACAGAAGGAATGCATGAGTATCACCATATGGGAATTGCCTCGCTCTGCTTTGATAATACATCAATGGGATTGCAAAATTATCTACCATGGGCAGGGCGTATTTCTTCTTTATCTGAAGATACAGCTGAACACAGTGGAGAATTTTGGGAAAGCTTGAAAAGTGATATTTTGGGAGATTCTATTATTGTTCATGGTGCAGGAGATCTCGCCATTCTCATTCCAAAAGATGCCACTGCTCTCGATGGTGCTTTTTACTGTTTTGGAGACAAGGCCCTTAACATTCTTACCATTACAGTTAATGGCAAAAAAGTTGGATTCAATACTCAATTGCGTAACGCAGAATCTATCCGCGCAGAATTTAACAAAGATGAAACTGTAGATCGATCGTGGTTAAATTTCGTTAATACTGGATTAGCTACCGCCACAATTCGTAAGGCACTTTCAAATCAATCAGACACTACAAAATATTCAATAGGTAAAGAGATTTTTCAAGAAGTAATGACAGAAAAGCGTAGAGGATTTATAGAAGAATTTAACCAGAAAAAACTTGAAGAAAAACTAATTGGAACAAGTTATAAATCTTTGCAAACGATCTATGAAGCCATAGCAGATGGTCACTTAAAGCCAACTGATGCTTATGAACTACTGTTTGGAGAAATAAAAAGAGAAACCAAAGACATGAATAAAACACAAAGTCTCATTAAATTTTCATTGGATATAAACGATATTGACACAGTAACCCATACGATTCAATTGTATAAGAAATTTAAAATAAATATACGCTCTCTCAAATTTAAACCATTTGCAATGATGCATGGGAATATAACCATAAAACATCCGCTTACTATGGATGAGCAAAAGGCATTAAAAAAATCTTTAGAGGCAATAGGAGCTACAAACGTATATATTGGTAATGCTTCGTCGAAGCTTTGGCACAGCACAGGAATTGCTTTCCTTCTTGTTTTATGGGGGTTCGATCCAGCTGTGGGATACAAACTTATTCATGCATATGATATTGCAGCACTCGACTTAACCATCATCCGCTTCTTATCACTCACTTGCATAAGTGCTGTACTGGTTCTTTGGAAAAAAGCACACGATGATCTACCTGAAATACGTTTACCCATTATTGATCGCTCACTGCTTATTACTGTCTTTCTGTTAGCATGCATCGCATTCTTCACGTACGAAGCATTACAATCAACCTACCCCATTCATTACTCTATTCCAATGACTACAGGAGGTGTTCTCCTGACTTCTATTGTCAATAAGCACCGCAAAAACATTCTTCTAGTAACATGGGGTTTGCTTATATTGGGAGCATCAATTATTACACTATTTTCTCCAAGTTGGTCATTGAAGGGAATGGTTTATACGCTATTGGCTGTTGTAGCATTTTCTGCATTCTCTGTTGTGAGTGAACAATACAAAAGACAACAGCATGTAGCTTCCCGCTCTGCACAGTATTTTTTACTGCTTTCTATTTTAAGCGCCATTCTGACACTACCATTTCTACCATTTTCAACACTCAATACGTATGAATCTTACGTTATCGCAGATATGATTCTTTTTAGTATAGTCTTTGCAGGATTACCATATTATGTGTATTACTATCTTCTCTCATATAAACAAATTGATTTTGTATTGAGATACTCATTCCTCATTATCTTCTCGACAATGCTTGGTCAAGTACTTATCATTCCTGAATTGGCACCTATTAGTCCACTAACATTAATTGCAGCTGTACTAGTAAGTATTGGGGCAATGCTGCCAATGTTATTTTCAAAAAAATAAACTCCAAGCTAGGATCTAGCCCTTCGAGGTTTATGCTCTTCTGCCTTTCTATATATTTCTGCGACTTCGGTAGCATTACCAGATGCAAACTCATCATTTGAACTCCACATAACTTTCCATTCAGGTTCTACAATTACAACACTACTACCAACTTCTCTTGCTGCTATTTGATCCTTATAAGAAAACACTCCCACATCTCTAAACCCTCTGTGTTTAAAAAATCTTTTGCTTGCATCATTTTCGAGGGAATTTGCTAAACGCGTATCCTCTTCCGGCTCTAGTACTTTCAATGCTCCAAACCGCAAAAGGTACCAATCGGTAATCTGCATCTCCTCATCCTTCAGATCCTGCAGCATCTTTTGAATAATAAATGCTCCAGATCCTTTTACATCCTGTAGAATTAAATAAAATTCTGCTGTTGTTGGAGCTCTTTTTTGATGTTCATCGGCATACGAAAAAGAATTTTTGCCAGATGGGTAAAACTGAATTCCATGCCTATCATATGTATACTGACCAGTAAAAAGCTTCTGAATCTGCTCGGTGTGACGTTCTAGTAAATCAGAATCTTTTGGTGGTAAAAACGCGGCTGCTGCTGATCGTAACTTTTTATCTCTATCAAATTGTCCCCACATACGAAAATCTGCCACTCGACCTTTTCCTGCCTCAGACGATTCCGGCTTGTATTCTCTTTTCAGAAAACGCAACATTTCTTCTCCAGAAGAAATATACGCTGGATTTCTATTTCTAAGTGCTTGCAATTCTCTTGGATTAGAAATCCATTTATCTATCATTCCTCCCTTTGCTGCTTCTTGCTCCGCACTTATATAATCTTTATTTGCCAGATGTTGAAACACTTCAGTAGACATTTCACTCTTCTGATAAAGTTCACCAACGGCTTCCCAATCATCTGGTGTTAATTCCCTACTTTCAGTATGTTGAGTAATCAACTCAAAATCTGATTCTTTGAAATTACTTGTTCTATTTTCTTTTTCAAGAACTTGAGCGACTTTAATAGTAACCTTTTCTCTTAATCCACTGGTTTCACTAGATGTTTGCAAAGGTTCGCCGCCCTGAGAAAGTCGCTTTTCAGCGCTTTCTTGAGGGGGTTCATGCCCTTCAAATGGTTTTTCGCCCGTCAAACTACAATCTGGGAAAACTATAAAAATCGTCCGAGAGTATCATAACTCTTGTTTATAGCTACGCAACAAAAAAACCCTTAATCAATGTTCTAGAAAATTGTCATTGAACCACCATTAATTCACATTGTGTTAGCATTCAAACTATCGCGGCTTTACCAAAAATGTCTTTTAACCTTCCCGCAATCGCACTAATGACTGATTTGAGTCTTTGCGTTGGAATACGCCCTTCAGCTTCAACATTTTCGGCAATATCATGTGCTAACGATGTTACTAATTGCTCTCTTGAAATCCCTTTTTCTGCTAGAAACGCACCAAATCCTACATCACCCATCTTCTTCTCTACCTCAGTAACAACGTCAAACGCAGTTGATACACTTCCACTCACAATAAAGTCTTGCCCATCAATTCTACTAAGCATGGTAGATAATAGCTCTTCTCCAACTAAGTCTTCAGACCTGGTACCATCTGAATTGCGCCCATGATCTACCTCACGTCTTTGAATCATAAAAAACATGAAACGGACAAATATTCTCTCTTTTTTGACTTATTTGTCAAACATTAAAACATGAAATTTGAATGGAAAATACGCTTTACAATGTAATTTTTCTTTTTTGTTAATAATAGTATTAATACACTCAGTACAACATATCACTCAGATTTTTCTTGTGGGAAGAAGTTTTTTCAAAGAAGATTATATCTTATCTTCGCGTCTATGAGTTATGTCTACTGAATTTCCATCAACACAGGATGTGCTGGGTGAATTGATAGCCGTGAAATCATTTACACAACAGGGGCAAGTAAACATGGTGAACGTCATTAAGCAAATGAATGACAGATGGATTCATGGTGACCTCAAAATTCACGAGTTTCCAACTGGGGCCAGCTTTGCAGATCAAGATCCTAGACCAAGGAATATAACAATTGATTTTGGAGACGGAGAAGAAGAACTAGTTATCTTCCATGGTCATTTTGATACAGTTCCTCCTCCGGAAGAATATAAAGGTTTTAAACGCAATCCGCATGAATTAATCGTGGATGAAAGAAATTCAGATATTGTGTACGGCCTTGGAGCATACGATATGCTTGGTGGAGTCACTGCTTATCTCAAAGCTGCACGCGAATTGCAAGTTGCTACTCACAGAAAAATAAGAATTCTATTGGTATGGGGAGAAGAAAATCAATCTGAAGGTACTCATGCAGCTTTGCATCCAGATAATGATCTTCTAGATGGGGCATCATGTGTTGTATCAACCGAAATTCCAGTGAAGGGTCAATTGGAAGACCCTCCAGCAATATATATTGGAAGGCAAGGTCGCGTTGGATTAGATGTTACCATAGAAGGACCATCAACACACTCCGGAGGAGTGACACACGAAATGCTTGATGGCTTATCATGGACAAGAGATGCCAAAGCTAAACTTGCACTTAATGGATTTAGATTTTCCGAGCACCCTTATGATGCAAAACTAGGAAAACCAATATTAGTTCCTGGAAGATGGGGATCAATAAATCCACAAGCACTAAGTGTTGTTACGGAAGGGAGATTTCAAATTAATGCTTTCTATACAGATCCTGAATTAACAAAAACAGAAATTCAGCATATGGTACGAGAAGCAATTCGCAGTGCATTGGGCGACGATAACTTCACTGTAAAATTTGAAAAGAGACATTCAGAGATACCCTTTACTAAACCGTGGCTGGAAACCGAAGACAGCCCTTTTGTTAGAAATGCACACATGTTAGCAGGTGAAGTATACAATCAGCCTGTTGCCATAAAAGCAGCAAAGCCAGTCGCAGATGAGGCAATTATAGCTCACGCAAAACACATCCCAGCAATTGTTTTTCCACCACTCGGAACAGGCGAGCATACTCGTAACGAATGTGTAAGTGTAGGTAGTATCGATTATCGTGTAATTCCATTTTTAAAAAAAATAGCAAGTTTTCCTGGAAAGCTAACAGAGTAAAAAATTTTCTGCAATTTTTAAGGAATTGTTGGTTGTACTTTTTGCCATTAAAAGTAGTTTAAAAGAAGAAAATTCCCTACACTTGCTCTGCATGGCAAAACCTTCCTTCGACCCTGTCGACCCTAAACAATCTCTTCCCAAGTTGGAAGAAGGAATTTTGCAGTACTGGAAGGAAGAAGATACCTTCAAGAGGTCTATGCACAGAAGAAAGCAGAATGATGGAAATGCGGATGCTTTGAACACTCCGGGAATCAGTCAAAAGTCGAAGAGCCCTCAGTCATCCGCACAAGGGGGAGCCTTCGACCTTCGACCTTCGACCTTTACGTTTTATGACGGTCCCCCCTTTGCCACAGGCCTCCCTCATTACGGACATCTGCTCGCAGGAACTATCAAGGATGTAATTCCGCGTTATCAAACCATGAAGGGAAAGTATGTGGAAAGACGCTTTGGGTGGGACTGCCATGGTCTCCCTATTGAAAATCTTGTAGAGAAGGAACACTCCATTCAAAACAAGCAGGAAATAGAAGCCATGGGAATTGCTGCATTTAACGAGCTCTGTAGAGGCTCTGTCCAACGCTATGCCAAAGAATGGCAAATGATTGTGGAGCGCATGGGAAGATGGGTAGATATGGACTGGGATTACCGCACGATGGACCCCGACTATATGGAAAGTATCTGGTGGGTTTTTGAGCAACTTCACAAAAAAGGATTGGTATACGAAGGGCACAAGCCGATGCACATCTGCCCACGCTGTGTTACGCCTCTCAGTAATTTTGAAGTGACTCAAGGATATATCGATATAACCGATCAATCTGTTATAGCAAAATTTGCACTTTCTGATACCCCAAATACGTTTATTCTTGCTTGGACTACAACACCATGGACACTGCCGGGCAATCTGTTTCTTGCAGTAGGAAAACATATTCCTTACGTCAAAGTCTCATCAGAAAATGCTTACTATATCCTTGCAAAGGACTTGGTCGAAACTGTATTCAAAGGAAAAGAGCATGAGGTCGTCGAAACGATGCATGCGAAAGATCTTCTTGGTAGAACCTACAAGCCACTCTTTCCATACTTTGAAAACAAGTACTCACAATGCTTTACCATTGTGGAAGGTGATTTTGTGACAACAACAGAAGGAACAGGGGTTGTGCATATTGCTCCGGGGTTTGGCGAGGACGACTTCCAAATAGGAAAAGCACAACAAGTGGAACTCCTACAGCACGTAACAATGGAGGGGAAATTTATAAGCGCAGTGACCGACTTCGCAGGCATGGATGTGAAACCTGCAGATGACCCTTCGAAAACCGATCGAAAACTTATCGAGTACTTGCATAAACAGAACGCAGTGTTTTCGACACAGAAATATAAGCACAGTTATCCACACTGTTGGCGTTGCGACTCCCCTCTGCTCAACTATGCAACCAGCTCTTGGTTTGTGAAGGTAGAGCAGATTAAGCAGAAGTTACTAGATGCCAATAGCAAAACAGAATGGGTACCTGCACATCTACGCGATGGACGATTTGGAAACTGGTTGGAAGGCGCACGCGATTGGGCCATCTCCCGCAATAGGTACTGGGGTACTCCCCTCCCTCTCTGGCGAGAGGAAGACTCTGGAGACATCACGATTCTTGGGAGCAGAGATGCCCTCATGCAACAGAAAAAAATTCGCTTCACCAAACTGACAGCTTTGCGACATGGCGAGAGCGAAGGAAATCTGATTCCCATTTATCAAGGAGAACTCCCAGGGACAAATTTGACTGATCGCGGAAGAGAGCAGGCAGAACACGCTACCACCATGTTTGAGAATGAGAAGGTTGATATCATCTACTGTTCACCGATGGCACGAACACTGCAAACTGCAGAAGCTATCGCGAAAGCGACAGGCGCAGAGATTGTCATCGACGAGAGATTGCGAGAAGTGGAATTTGGTAAGCACGAAGGAAAGAGTGTGGACTTTAATGATCTTACATTCCTCAAAGCACGTCGCGCTCATAAGCTTGCCAAAAACCAGCCAGAAAGCATCTATCATTTTGAAGGAATGGAAACATGGGAAAACGTTTACAAGCGCATGTCGAATTTTATGGAGGAAATTCTGCCCAAGCATCGTAGTGAACACGTGGTGGTAGTCACCCATGCAGACCCTCTCCAAAACATTCGCCACTTCTTTACACAGGAAGACCCTGTTAAATTATCGCATCAGCCATACCCATACTATGCTACTCCCTACACGTTCTTTTGGGATCACGATAAACGAGCGCAGATGGATCTTCATAAACATAGTATCGATGATATCGTCTTCCCAAGTTCACAGTCGAAGAAAAGTGTAGAAGTGACCTTTGTACGACATGGAGAGAGTACATGGAATAAAGATGGTCGCATTCAAGGTCAAGAAACGTCTCCTCAGTTGACTGATGTAGGAAAAGAGCAAGCAGCAAAAGCTGCTGCAAAACTAAAAGGGAAAGAGTTTGATGTCTGCCTTTGTTCAGATTTGGATCGAACAGTTCAAACAGCAGAGATTATTACCAAATCACTCGGGCTTACAGATGCAAAACAGCTGGAAATACTACGAGAGAGAAACTTCGGTCAGTGGCAGGGGAAGTTACATTCAGAAGTGGAAAATAAACTTACGAATATTCCCATGAAGAGCTTTGCGTTCCATCCCGTCATTCCGCCAAAAGGTGAAAGTGTCTCTGCATTTTTGCAACGTACACAGAATTTTCTCAATACACTCTTAAGAGAATATGCAGGGAAAAAAGTACTCATCGTTGGACATGGTGGATATGTACAAGCAATGCGCACGCTCCTAGAAAATTTGTCGTACAGGGAAGGAGTGGATGCAGCTGTAGAAAATGCAACAATCTACGAGTGCATAGTACATCCTCACTTTAAACGCATTCCAGAAGTCTTCGACTGCTGGTTTGAATCTGGCTCCATGCCTTATGCACAGCAGCATTTTCCTTTTGAACTCAAGCACAAAGGTTTAACCAAGCCAGAGGGGTTCCCTGCGGATTTCATTGCAGAAGGAACAGATCAAACGCGTGGTTGGTTCTATACGCTTACAGTCTTGGGGGCTGCACTCTTCGATGAATCCCCTTTTCAGCACTGTGTTGTCAATGGAATCGTACTGGCAGAAGATGGTAAGAAGATGAGTAAGCGCCTCAAGAATTATCCAGATCCTATGGAGCTTGCCAATAAGTACGGTGCAGATGCCATCCGCTTTACCCTTATGAGTTCCCCTGCGGTGCGTGCAGAAGATCTACGGATTTCGGAAAAGTTGGTAGAGGAATCCCTGCGAGCAGTTTTGCTGCCACTATGGAATACGTATAGCTTCTTCGTAACGTATGCAAACGCCTGCTCTTTTGAGCCAATAGATAATAGGAAGCATTCTACACACCCGCTTGATTTGTGGATTCGCGCTGAGGTACAAGATTTAGTGAATCGTATGACAAAGGAGCTAGATGCGTACGACCTCTCTGCCACTTGCAACGAACTACACGAAACGATCGATGCACTCACCAACTGGTACGTGCGTCTTTCGAGGAGACGCTTTGCAGGAAAAGAAAATCCTGAGGAAAGACAGGATGCACTGCATACATTGTACGACGTGCTCCTCACTATTTCGCAGTTACTCGCTCCCTTCTGCCCCTACATTACAGAGGGAATTTATCTCAACTTGGTTCCAGATGAACATGGTTCCATTCACTTTACCGACTGGCCTGCAACGCGAGAGCTAAATGCAGAAGAACATGCTTTGCTGGAGAAGACACGCTTACAAAGATTGATCGTGTCTCTGGGTAATAAAATCCGCTCGGAGAAAACAGTGAAAATAAGGCAGCCATTACAAAAAGCAGTTGTGGCTATTCCCCCAAGTCAGTTAAGCCAGGTTCGATTTGGAGAAGAAGATTTGCAAGTACTTATGCAGGAACTCAATGTGAAGGATATTGAATTTTCCAATGACCCAGAAACGCTTGCAGAAGCGATTATGCAGGTAGACGCACGCAAGGTTGGTCCTCGCCTGGGTGCACGAGTGCAGGAAATTATTCAAGCAGGAAAGGCTGGTAACTATACCGTACAGGACGACGGCTCCATTTTGATTCTGGATGAAGTCTTGAGCCCGGAAGAAGCACAGGTGATGTACCGAGGAAAAGAAGGGCAGGACATTGCTGCAGATCGTGGCATTGTAGTGAGTCTAGATACAGAAATTTCGCAAACCTTGGAAACAGAGGGGATAGCGAGAGATATCATTCGATCTATTCAACGTTTGCGAAAAGAGCGCGGATTCCAATTTACCGATACAGTCCTCCTGACCATCGAGGGTGCAGATGATGTACTTGCAGAATACGAAGAGATGATTACACAGGAAACCAAATCTCAATTGGGAGCTAATAAAGGGGAGAAGACCGAAGTAGATTTGGATGGGCGAAAAGTCGTGATTGCGTTTGAGAAGAAGTAATAGGGACTGCCCTCATCCCCGTCCCTTCTCCCTGTGAGGGAGAAGGGTGCACTATTTTACTAATACGTATTATTAGTCCAGCAATAGTGCTCCCTCTCCCGTGACGGGAGAGGGTTGGGGTGAGGGTAGTCCAAATTCTTTTTTCTGCTACACTCTTCGTAATGAAAGGTGAAGGCATCTCTCTCCCGCTTAAGATTCTTCTCACAGTGCTGCTCAACATGCTGCTGGTGTGGTTGCTTGCGCGATTTTTGGATAAGTACTTTCAACTTACAGGAGGCGCAGCTGCGTACGTCATTGTAGGATCACTCCTTACATTGATGAACTTGTTTGTACGTCCTGTATTGGATCTTCTCACTCTACCTCTCAAAATTTTTGCAAGGCTGCTCGCTGTCATTATTGTGAATGGTATTTTCGTATGGATTACACATTTGATTGTCATTCAAATGGATCCAGAGCTCATCAGTTTTGAAATTTTTGGCGGCCTCTGGGGCTGGATAGTCATCGCCTCCGCATTTGGAATCGGCAACTGGCTGGTGAAGGAATTACTCAATAGAGAGAAACATGTTTAGCAGGTAGGTGAGTAGGGCTGGTAGGCAGGTAGATTGTAGACAAGTAGTAATTTCAAAAAGCGAAAAACCTACTTCCTACTTTCCTACCACCTACCAGCCTACTCACTTAAAGATTCCGATTAATCACATCATTCAACGCCCAGGAAATTCCTTTGATTGCTACCTTGGGTGGCATTTTGTGCTGAGAGGATACCACGCCAAATTCTTTATCTGCCTTCTGCCATCCAAAAATGATGAAAGCGGGAACTCCCAGTGATTTCAGGAACTCTGCTACTCGTTTTTCAATTTCTTTCTGATCCATAGCGCATGAAGGAAAAAGATAGTGCCATCGTACAACAGACTGCACTTTTCTGCCACATGCACCTGCACCCGAGAAGTGAGGAGAACCTGCTATACTGCTATCCATGAGTTTGCGAGCACTTCTTCTTCTCTTGGTACTGTTTGCCCCTACTGCACACGCCAAGTTTGCAGATGTGGATGATGACTACCCGTACCGAGATGCCATACGCTTCCTTGAAGAAAAGCAAGTTGTCAGTGGCTATAACGATCGCACTTTTAAACCAGATGCGATAATCAATCGTGCAGAATTTACCAAAATTATTGTGTCCATGATGTACCCCTATCATGTGATAGCACAGTGTGTACCAGATTTTAAAAACAACACAGCGCTCTACGAGAAATTACATTTTTTTGATATCGACTACGATGCTTGGTACGGACCAAGTATCTGCACAGCGCAAATGTTTGGACTTATAGGAGGCTACTTGGATGGAACATTTCGCCCGGAGCAGCGCATTTCTATCGTAGAAGCTGCAAAAATTCTCTCCATCGCCTTTCACCTCAATGTCGTAAACCTGCCAAACCTGGGAGAATTAAACGAGCTCTGGTACCGACCATACGTCAAAACATTGGAAGATCTGAAAGCCATTCCCCCAAGTATCGTTTCCTTCGAACAACCAGTGCGTCGTGGAGAAATGGCAGAGATGATCTATCGTCTGTGGGATACAAATCGAACAGAAGATCCAACAGGCTATCGAACATATTCCGACTTGGTGACACAATCTCCCCTCTCTTCCTATTCCAATACCACACATGGTTTTCAACTTTTGTATCCCAGCCAATGGGGCGAACCTATCTACCTTGGACGTGGTGTCTACGACGAGAGATCTCCCTATGCACGCTCTCTGTGGAGGCTCTATCTCGGACCCAAGTACGAGACAACAGGATACGGCGAAGTGATCGAACGAGATTACTTCATCGATGGATATGATCCCGAAATTTGGGATGATGCCGTAGGTGGTCTAGTGGTAGATACCTCTGTTACCATTCTCTCTGATAGGGAAACAAATACTACGTTTACTGTGGTCTATGAGGAAAAAGGTGCAAACTGTGTTTCTAAGAAGGCTCTGATCCTTACCGATACTTCCCTCTTCCGTCTCACAGCAAATTGTGGAAAAAGTGACCCCAAGGTAGAACGTGAATTTGATCGCCTCCTTGAGACGTTCAAAGTTATAAAACTATAGAATTTACTTCTGTCAAATTGTAAAATTATTTGACTATACAATTCTATGTTTGTTATTTGCTTATGAATAGTTCTCAGAACAAATCTATTTGATGTTCAGAATATGAACAAACAGTGCAATCACCTTCATACTCTATATTGATCAAAAACGATACCTGTTATAAAAAGTGTGCGTATCTTCTCTATATCTAATCAATGGAAACTATAACTTCAATTCCACTGCCACGTACATATGGCGAAGCAAGTGAACTACTACGCTATCATCCAGATGTTTCGCAAGCCAGAGAGAAATTTCGTCAGCAACAACCAGGGGTTCTCGAAAGAAGTGATGCTGAAGACAGGATACTTATTGCTGCTTTTGATAAATCAGATTCTCCACTCAGTGAAGACCATAGAAGAGCTCTAGAGGCGCACTTGGTACAGATTGGAATCATGTCAAAAAAAGCAGGATTCTTAGGAAGAATAAAAAGCTTATTGAGAAGGTAAAACAAAAAAACTCGCCTTGTTTTTATCGACCCCACGTCTCCTTCAAAAAACCTTCACGACCAGAACCTGTGCGGTACGCGTAGTAACGAATAGGATTATTTTTAGAGTAGTCCTGATGATATTCCTCGGCAGGATAGAAAGGAGTTGCAGGAAGAATAGTGGTTGCAATTGGTTTCGAAAATTTTCCAGAGGCTTCTAGTTCCTGTTTGGAAGTTTCTGCAATCCTCTTCTGCTCATCAGAAAAATATAGTAGTGCGGTACGGTATTGATGTCCCTTGTCCGCAAATTGACCATACTCATCGGTAGGATCAATCTGTTTCCAGAAGTAGTCTACAAGCTCCTTGTAGGACACTTTTTCGGGATCGTACACAACGAGCACTGCTTCGTAGTGCTTGGTAGAACCAGAGGAAACTTGCTCGTAATTTGCTTGCTGTTCTTCTCCTCCTGTATAGCCAGACACAGCAGCTACTACGCCATCCTTCTCTTCAAAAGCAGATTCTATGCACCAGAAGCATCCTCCAGCAAAGAGGGCCTCGGCAATAGTGCCGGAATACGCCTCGATCTTCTTCAGCTTCGATTGGATATTTTGGGAACCAGGTGGAAGAAGTGAACAGAAGGCCATATACATCTACAGTAGCACTCGAAGAGAAGAATCGCACATGTATAGTTAAGCTAATAGAATTCGTGATACAAAACAATTTCCTTCCTGGTACCTCCGTTGCAGCATGCTTCTCAATACTCTTTGTTCTTTTTGAGAGCCCCTTCGACAAGCTCAGGACAGGCTAAAAAGAACCAAAAAGCCTTTGTCCGCTGCAAGCTCGCGCAAAGCCATCCTTCTTTCTTACAGACCTGTGCGCGCTCTCAACCAAGCTTGCTTACGCAACTTGGCATTCGAGCGCTAGAAAGGAGAATACTGATGTAGTGCTTCGCGCTCAAACATGTGCAGCGGACACGAGGATGTTTGGAGTAAATTGCGTTGGCTTTGGTTATGTTGCCAAACTGATTACAATCATGAAAGAATTACAGAATTGATGGATACACAATCTCTCCAAGCACGACCATACACAGTATCTGTGAAAGACAAGATGCAAACTGCTCGGTATGTGCTTACCGCGCCAATGGGTACAAACTTTGATCCAAGATTCAAACCGGATCTCACACCAAAGGAAATGTTAGAACTGGGAGTTTTTGGAGGAAAATATATGACAGACTGTAGAGAAGAATTTCCCAAAGATTGGTTCGCACATGCAAAGCTCTGCCCAGAGAAACATGATCCAAAGCTCAACTTGTTTGGCATCAATGCGAGCCAGCCACTCTCTGAGTGGAGAAGGAAAGGATGGATCCACCCTGCAGATCCTAGAGGATGGTTTCAGTGGTACTGCCGGTACTACATGGGTCGCAGAATGCCAGAAGAGGATGAAAAGCAAATTCGCAGGTGGCTTGCCATGAAGCGCCACATCGTCCAGATACAACGAAACTGCATTCCAGGGGATTTTCTCTGTCGGAAAAAACAACGACAAGCACTCCTACACTGGGCATACGATAGTCGAAAATTTTAATCACGATGACGCGATGCACGTCGAATGACTACTACAAAAAATGTCATCACGATGAAAATGACGAGAGCAAGAAGGTACTCCCCTTCTGCAATTTCTCCACCTGCATAGCTCCACATCAATGCAAAGGGAACGATCCCAATAAAAGATGCAATGGCGTGAGTAGAAAATGGCAATTTCTTGAGGAGACCAAGGGCAAAACTGGTGATGTCTACAGGGAGTGTCATGCGGAGGATGACAATGCCCGCAAATCCGATATCCTCAGGAATTTTCTTCTCCAGTCTATCCACTGCCTCCAGCGATACAATTTTTTCCAGGTACACTCTTCCACGTCTTGCAATGGAAAACGCAATAAGACACCCAAGCCACCAACCAAGAATGCTGAGGATCGCAGTCACCCAAACGCCAAAGATATGGGCAGCCAGGGGAAGAAGTGGCAATGAAGAAAGTGGTAGCAATACAACCGACGTAATGAGCAAAACGATGTAAAGAACTGCACCGAGAAAAGGATGCTGTCTCAGTACATCCGAAATCACGGTAAAATCCCACTGGTACTCCCAGATACCAATACCAAGAATTAAAACGATGCCAATGCCAAGGATCCCCTTTTGCCAAGCACTCATGTGGGAAATGATATCACTCTCCTTCCAGTGGCAAGAATCCTTCGATCGACTTTCTCCTTTCCATTCTTTACAATTCCTCTATTCCTTCCTCTTACCCTATGAAAACTACCAACTTGGTTCTGCGTATTCTTCTCGGCCTCTTTTTGTTGATGCCAGTAGCAGGCGCTTTGAAATTGTTCCCTGAGCCAACAGCAGAGATGTACTCACCAGAAGGCTGGGCATTTATGTCTGCGCTCATGAATACTGGATATATGATGCCATTGATTGCGCTGCTCTCCCTCGTGTGTGGCGTGCTCTTCTTGATGAATCGCACTGCACTCGCTGCAGCTCTCCTCGCACCATTTACGGTGAATGTAATTGGCTTCCACTTATTCCTAGATGCAGCGACTATCAGTGCTCCTGCGATTCCTGCGTACATCTTGCTCGTTCTCAATGCGTACTTCCTATGGATCAACAAAGAGAAGTACAAGCCACTCTGGTCGTAAGAGAGTGCGAAATTGGGCTGTTGTTATAGAGGAGTCTGCTCCAAAAGCTTTGGCAACCTACAGAGGTACTCAGAATTTCAATAAGATTCTAGAGTTTCACTTCTTTTTTTTCTTCGCCTTTTCCTCGTTCTGCTCCACTCGGTACCGCACAATTCTCTTCACAAGGTCGAGAGGAAGAGGGGCATCCAATGGAAATCGGATTGTCCCTTTGGATACCTCATACGCTTTGAGTTCTTTCGCAAATTTGATGATTGCAGCTGGACCAGGAAAGAAACCTATATGATGCTTGAATGCGCCAAAATACACGAGAACTCCCATGTATTTGTACCCTGGCATACTGTAACTGATGCCCTCTTCTGCCTTGGGTGCTGCCTTGAGGATGATACTACGAAGACTCGCAAGAAGCGGTTGAACTTGCGTTTCTTGTGATGTGATGTAGTCATCTACGCTTTTGTAATTCTTATATCGCATAGGCGTATTATATGATTTTTAACGCATAAGGAGAAATACTATCTCATCATGCAAGAGTCTTTCGAACTTGAGGATTTTACTAGAGTCTCTGCGAATGGAATTCAGCAGATCTTCGTTACGCAGGGACCGGAATTCTCTGTCACCCTTGAAGGAACTCAACGCGCACAAGTAACTCACAAACCGATTGTCGAAAATGGCATAGTGTCTCTGCAAACACTCCCGGATAATAATGATCGCTGCGTTATCTTTTGTCTCTCCCGTAAAAGTACATTGCATGTAACCATGCCTTCTCTCGATTCTGCCGTTGCAGAGGATGGCTCGTACATCAGGCTCGAGAGCTTTTCGGGAAGTAGCATGACAATTACGACGCAAGATATCGCATACGTGGAAGCTGATGTCTCTCTCAGTGCTATCGCAGTCAATACTCAGGACAATTCCTCTGTAGACCTCCGTGGTTCTGCCAATACCATAACTGCAATTACAAAAGATATCAGCCACATTCGGGGCGAGCACTTCACTGTACAGGACGCCACGATCATGCTTGCAGATGTAAGTAGAATGGAGTATATCTCCACTCCAATAACTGTTGAGGTTGAAACATTGGACGTAGCGTCGGTACAACAGAGAGGTTATGAGTGATGTTTGTCCCCTCAATAGAAAGAGACCGCCCGTCGTTTACGCCGGATCAAGGAGCTTTCCATTCTGCGATACATCCGGTTCTGTGCACATGCTACGGTTAAAACAACATGGTCGTCGCTCTCCCGCTTTCATCTTGGAAAGAGCCACCACAATGTGTTTCTTGCGCGTCTCGGGGTTTTTAGACATTCGTATCCAGCGAATCCAGTCCCAGCGAGCCATCGGAGTAATTTCCTTCCAAAGTTTTTGCACCTTCGGATTGGCCGCAAGTGCGCTCTTCCAATCTGTGGGTACGTTGGGATCGGGCCATTCTTTCACAGGCTCGATCGCAAGTGTCACTTCTTTTCCAGCAGTTACCGGCATAGCTTTTTCGATCTTGAACCAGTGACTCCCCTTCCCGTCCGGTTCGAGAGCAGTCTGAAAGTGGAAACCATTGATGGTTCCTTCGGCCATAGCCATGCCGCGCGACGGAAACTTCGTACTTGCAGTTTTTGGCAGCACGAGAATAGTCCATGACCCTATGTTCAATGGTGTAGCTGTAAAGCGGATTGTCGACATAGTTCATTGAATTATAGGATAGGGATGATAGCACTTTATTGTGTGTTGGTTAAATGTGGTGGAGATGCCGGGATTTGAACCCGGGTCCAACGTGTAGACACTGTGCTCATACTGTCATGTCCGTTTCGATACTCTCTTTTATAAGAAGCGGACGAAGAACAAAAGAGAGGGTTGATGCTGTATGACGGAATACATCACATCAAGTGTATTCCCACCTCGCTAGTGACGCCTCATCCTCTTAGCGAGGATCAAAGGAGAGACGTGTTCGCGCAAGGGCGAACTAAGCTACCATAGCTGGCTGAAGAACAAATCCTCTTGCGAGTTCCTGTCCTCTAGCAGCAGCGTTACGGAAAGCATTCATTGCAGTGTTTATCCATTGCTCACCGTCATGTTTCCAGTCTTCTTCAGTCATGATTAATTGGGGTAGAAAATAACTAGAACCACATGGAGGAGATGATGGATTGGTATCTGGAATTGAGGACTACTCTTGAGGGTTTGGAAAAATATTCACAAAAAAATTAAATGGTTCATTTCTAGTTAAGAAGAGGATGGTATCCTTCTCTTAGCTCCATGAAGCCAAAAAATCGTTACATCAACAGAGCCCATATTTCTGAAGAGAAATTCAGAGCTCTTTTGAAGTATTTTTGTCTCGATTTGGAGGCAACGAAAGTAGTGGAATTAACAGGTTTAAATGCGAACACCGTGCATCGATATTTCCAAATCATTCGTAAGCGTATTGCAGAGGAGTGTGAGAATGAATCTCTGTTTAAGGGTGATATTGAAGTTGATGAATCCTACTTTGATCCAAGGCGTGTACGCGGGAAGAGAGGACGTGGTGCAGGGAAGAAAACACCAGTATTTGGACTCCTAAAAAGACAGGGAAAGGTATACACAAAGATCATTGAAGAAGCAGATAGATATACACTTCATAGCATTATTAAGGGAAAAGTTGATCCTGACAGTATTATCTACAGTGACAACTGGAAAGCGTATGATGGACTTGTAGACGTTGGCTATCGTAAACATTATCGAGTGCACCATGGAGACAATGAATTTGCTCGTGGGAAAAGTCATATCAATGGCATTGAGAACTTCTGGGGATTGGCAAAAGTACGTCTGACTAGAGCAAGAGGCATGCATAAATCTACTTTCTACCTTCATCTCAAGGAATGTGAATTTCGATTTAACCATCGAAAGGAAAACCTCTATAATTTGTTACTAAAGCTCTTTCGAAAAAGACCTCTAAACTAGAAATGAACCAATTAAATATTGTTGACTTGATGTTATTTTAGAGTATAATTATATCCTATTATCTATAACATTTCATTGTATGAAGAAATATTCACATGCATTCCTATCAGCTGGAGTTGTTTTAACTTCATTGACCTTTGTCGTTAGTGCATACGCTAGCCACTCGTGGGCTAGTTATCACTGGGGACGCACAGCAAACCCCCTTCCACTTGAACTAGGTGATAACGTTTCCAATGTATGGGATAGCCATCTTTCTCTTGCAAGTAGCGACTGGAATCTCTCTTCTGTACTTCATACCTCTGTTGTGGCTGGTAAATCAAAGCCTCGCAACTGCAGTGCAACGAATGGCCGTGCAGAAATCTGTAATAGTACATATGGTAATACCGGCTGGCTCGGCATCGCTCAAATTTGGATCAGTGGAGGCCACATCACTCAAGGAGTAGTAAAGCTCAACGATACATACTTTAATACTGCGAAGTACAACACAACCGCTTGGAGAAGTCTTGTAACCTGTCAGGAAATTGGCCATATATTTGGTCTTGGTCATCAAGATGAAGATTTTGGTAATGCTCCTCTCGGAACGTGTATGGATTACACCGACCCAGATCCAACGCCAAATCAGCATCCAAACCAGCATGACTATGACCAGCTCACAGCGATTTACGCTCACCTCGATAGTGTAAATACATACATTATCAGTGGTGGCAGTGATGGAGGTGGCAATGGTAAAGGAAATGGAAAGCCCGCGAATGTAGGGCAGGATATTGATCTCAACAACCCCTCAGCATGGGGTCGACAAATAAGTGACCACCGATACGAGCGCGATCTCGGTAACGGCAACAAGATCATCACCGACGTCTTCTGGATTCGGTAGTTTATATTGAAACCTAGTGTCTTTAAAACCCGACCATATGGTCGGGTTTTTTGTAGAATCGGTACGAAAAGTTTGAATCTATTGAATGAGATGAATGGAATGGGGCATAAGCTTTTAAAAGAATCAATCGATTCACAGTAGCAACCAGAAAGAAAAAGCAGTCTTATTCGACTCGAACGATAGAACCATTAGTGCTTGTGCGATATCTGTATTCATTGCCTTGATACGTCATGAGTATGTCATGTCATAGCCAGGTGTGATAGCCGCCGCGTATGATTCCGCAGGACCACCAACCGTAGCTAAGAAGTGTTGCCCAAAGAGGTCAACAACTGCTCCGCTGCGCGGAGGCTATGGTTGACAACCTCCTGCGGAGGTTGGTGGAGGTGCTGCGAAAAAGTTTACACCGCCTTGAGCAGTTGATTATGGGATGGGCGAAGCAACTTGGTGCATTACAAAGAATCTAGATTCTCCAACATTAGAACGGATATGATTTTTATACTATTAATCTCTTAGCCAAAAGATTTGCCTGAGTATTATGAATCATAATCATTTCACCAGGACTATGTAATTCAGTTCTCAGCAACATTTTTTCGTCAGAAAAATTCTCCCAAAAATAACCAGAATGCTCTTCAGGATCTAATAATACTTCTGATCCTTGAATTTTATTTAAGAAAGTAAAAGATCTCCATGTTGCTGTTTCAGAAGCAATATCATATGAGCCCACTAAATATAGTTCTTCGGACGCTTGTATACCTGTTTCCTCTTTCATTTCTCTTTCCATAGTAATAATCAGAGATTCCTCTGGTTCACGGGTGCCACCTGGCAATCCGATACTTCCCGGGGCATGAGAATCATGAAGGGCACGCTTAAGAAAGAGAATATGATTTTTATCATTCACAACAATGATATTAATATTTATTCCAGATATACCCTCACGCGATGCTTTTACCCTAAGCAGTTCGTCACTTTGTTCATCAAATCTTCTATTTGGCGCGTAAAATTGAAAGTTCTCATAATTTAAGCGCAATGCTTCGGAAATTCCCAATCGTCTGCTTAATGCTTCACCAAATTTAACATCCGTTATCCTCTTCTGAATTTCCGTGAGAATGAACCACGCTCGATGCCGAACACTCATTAAAGGAACGCGGATAATTTCATACCCGAGTTCTTTATATGCAGCTTCTAATTGCCCTTCCAGCTCCAATACTTCAATTTCACTTCTTTCCAGCCTATTATTAAGCAGGCCCAATCGATCAAAGAAAAAAACATTAGGATTATATCTTTTATTGCGAATCTCACTTTCAAAGGGGATCGGATCGATATTATATGTTCTTGAATAACCTACGGAGTCAATTGCAGAACGATCAAGAAAATGAAGGGCATCCGGGGCAATGCCTGCCTCTCGTATTAAAGCAAGGCGCGTAACACCAATTTCTAGAGATAAGCGGTCAGCTAAAATATCTTCAATTGTCTTACCCTTATTTAATTCATTAACAACGTATAAGTCAGCAGCTTCGTCACAAATCCCAAATCCGCTTTGTTGAAGCAAGCGAAGCGTAGATGTTTTACCTGAACAAGGTGCTCCTGTGAAAACAATGCAGTTTTCTTGATTAGATTCTCCTGAATTTTTCAAATCATGAGCCATGTAACACCTTTGAAAGTAATGATGCTTTTTGAGTTGATTCCCAAGGCATTGTAAGATCATGACGACCCATATGGCCACCGAAGGCGAGATCTTTATATGAAGAAATATCCCGTAAACCAAGCTCTTCTACTATTGCAGATGGTCTCAAATCAAATGCCCCCCTCACAGCTTTTTCAATTTTGCTAATGGAAACTTTTTCCGTACCTTTTGCCTGAATACCGATAGAGATCGGCTGTTCATATCCCATCGCGTAAACTAACTCAACTTCACATTGCGCTGCTAAATCTGCAGAAACAATATTTTTTGCAATCCATCGGGCAGCATAAGCACCAGAACGATCCAATTTACTCGGATCCTTCCCGGAAAATGCTCCACCGCCATGCCTTGCAGCAGAACCATACGTATCGATTAAAAGTTTCCTACCTGTTATTCCACAATCAAATTCAGGTCCACCATTTATAAATTTTCCGAAATGATTAATGAAGAATTTAGTGTTAGGAGTAATCAAATGTGGATCAAAAATTCCATCAAGAAGATATCGGATATCAGCAATGACATTTTCAGGATCTTGCTCTGGCTTGTGCTGAGCTGAAACAACCACCGAATGAACATGGTCTACCTGATTATTTTTACTATACGCTACAGTAACTTGGCATTTCCCATCTGGTTGAAGGTAAGGCAATTGCTTAGTGACGCGTGCATTTTCGATTTCCTGCGTAATACTTTGTGCCAAATACATTGGCAACGGCATCTTTGTGGGTGATTCATTTGATGCAAATCCATATAAAATACCCTGGTCAGATGCCACGACATCCTGACGCTGTTTATTGCCGATTTTTTCAGTAAAACTTGGACTTTGAGCTGTAATACGTTTAATTATTTCTAAATTATTAACGTTAAAAATTTTAGAAGAATCAGTGTATCCGATTCGCTTCACTGTTTCACAAACTACCTCATCAATATTTACCTCGATTGCAGATGTTACTTCACCACCTACGACAATTAAATTTTGTTTTACCAACGTTTCACAGGCAACCTTAGAATATTTATCCTGTTGAAGATATGCATCAACAATTGAATCGCTAATTTGATCAGCTATCTTATCCGGATGGCCGCGAAATACGGATTCTGCAGAATGGAATGTGAATTCATTCATTTTCGTTTAGGGCAATTGAAAAAAGTTCAGAAAGAGAATTTATTGAAAAATCCGCTTTCTGTATAAGTTCTTGTGGAACATGCTTTCTCAATATAATACAACTCTTTATACTTGCTGCTTTAGCTGCACGAAGATCATTTTGATGATCACCAACATAAATACAATTCTCTGGATCCACATTTAATCTCTCTGCAGCCAGAATAAGTGGATAAGGATTAGGCTTATGGCGACCCTTGGTATCTTCACCTTGAACTATAATAGGGATTAATGAGCGAACAGGAATTTGATGCTGCATAGTATCTAAATCTCGTGCATTGGATCTAGTAACAATCCCGATAGTTACAGGATACAATAAACTGTCTTTTACGAATGGCTCAACATCGGAATACCACCTCACTTTCTCAGCTAATTCATTAACACTTGCCTCTAAAATTTTTTGCATAATCTTAACTTTTTCATCTTCTGTTAAATTAGATCGTGTATCTAAAATCGAACGAAGCACCTCGAACCCATCTTCAAGCTGCATCTGTGCCAGATCTTCTTCGGTCAGCTCTATTTTATTTGCTGCAAGGAATTGTCTATCAACCTCATAAAAAATATCCATGCTATTGGTTAATGTGCCGTCGAGATCCAATAAGATATGGCTGATTCTTTTATTCATATAACAGGGAGAGGAATAGTTCTACCCTTGAAGACTTCCCATGCTTTATGTAAGGAATCAACTGAATTGTGCATTCGTATATGGTGCCATGGCAAAGGCAAATCTCCTTCCTTTGCTGAAAAATACTGTTCCTCGGACAATCCTAGTTCTTGCAGTGCCACTCTCCAATCTTCGAAAGTATCAGGTGTGAATTGGCCTGTATGAGCCTCTCGTTCCTTTTGTCTTTCATAAACCCTTCGGAGTAAAGAGCCAACTTCATTGCCGCCTCTGGACATTATATTTTGTGACAGTAAATCAACATTTCCCTGCATATTACTAACTTTAACACCGTCTCCGTGCACCGCTTCGATCATATGAATTTTATCGTTATATAAATTTATATCGCCGGAAGGTGCATATTGGAAAGGAGTCCAAGCCTTTGGAAAGAAATTCGGTGCAGACATTCTCATTCTTCCTTTCATCCCAAGCCTCCTAGTAAGATCCCTAAAATGTCCAATCAAATCTACAGTTCTTTGGAAGCTTTCAGGTGTCTCACCAGGAAGGTTCATAATGAAGTAAAAATCAACATTCGGAATACCAGCTTCTAAAGCATTAGTAATTACTGTATCCAAGACTTCGTTTGTCATGCCGGGCTTTCCTAATTTCTTCCTCAGTTCGTAATCGCCAGTTTCAGGGGCGAAAGCAATTTTTTCTTGTCCTGATTTACCTACAAACTCGATATATTCACGATCTATTTTTTCAGCTTTTGCAGAGCCAACTCGTGGTTGTAAACCAAGATCAAGTAACGAGCGAACGATATTTTTTGTCGTTTCCACAGTCGAATTCGCTGGAAAAAATAATTTTACGAGGTCAGCACCTTTGTCTTTTGCCCAACTACCAAGCTTCGTAATATTTTCAGTGTCGTCAGTAAAACGCATTCTTCCGTTATTAAATCCTTCAGCACAAAATAGACATTTGGAAGCGCATGCTTTGACAATCTCCATTGAAAAAAATGTTTGACCTTCGTAGTAACCAATATCGTTATAATCTGTTTCTGAAGAAAGATACCAAGAATGAGGAAACGATGAGCCTCGATTTGGCTCAATATCTAGCGGCGCGTTTTTTGGTTCCCAAGTTTTCAAATAACCTCCTTCTGTTTCAACATGATAACGCGAAGGAATTACAATTCCCCTTTTACCATTAAGAAGTTCAAATAATTTACTTCGACATGTTCGAGCTGCACGAAAAGCATCACAAATTTCTACTATAAGTTCTTCACCATCTCCAATTCCAATTACATCAGCTGTATCAAAAAGTGGTAGCGGATTTATAGAAACAGCACGGCCTCCGAAAACCACCACTGGATCTTCCTCAGTTCTTTTGTTTGCTTCTAATGGGATGCCTAATTGATCGAGAACACGTAGAGCCCGTATGTAGGAACCTTCATAACTCATGGAAATAAGAACGAGTTCCGAAGGGATTTGAGATTCTCTAAGTATTTTGTAATCAGTCGACAAGTAGCATCGATAAGCAAAATAATCCTGCATATCATTCACCCGTTTTTCAATGATCTGATGTCCAATATTCGGAAATGCAACTGGGTAAAAATCTGGGACACTTACGGCCACAGGAATATCTCCAGCACTTCTATTTTTTTCATAAAGTGATATCTCTGTAGCAAAGGGGTTTTGGCTAACTGGATTCAACTCCCTATCATTTTCAATACTACGCATAGGAATAATTACAATACACTTTTTTTAAATATTAGCAAATTTAGTCAATCATTATAAAATGGCTTACTAAAGCCGTTGGTGGAGATGCCGGGATTTGAACCCGGGTCCAACGTGTAGACACTGTGCTCATACTGTCATGTCCGTTTCGATACTCTCTTTTATAAGAAGCGGACGAAGAACAAAAGAGAGGGTTGATGCTGTATGACGGAATACATCACATCAAGTGTATTCCCACCTCGCTAGTGACGCCTCATCCTCTTAGCGAGGATCAAAGGAGAGACGTGTTCGCGCAAGGGCGAACTAAGCTACCATAGCTGGCTGAAGAACAAATCCTCTTGCGAGTTCCTGTCCTCTAGCAGCAGCGTTACGGAAAGCATTCATTGCAGTGTTTGCAATTGTTGGTGCAACAAGTGGGTATCGGGAACCGTTGCCATCCCGAACAGAAGCTTGCCCAGCATCGACACAAAGTGTCTGGTGCAGGGCGATCAATACCTAGATTCACGCTGTCGATACCTGTCATCCCCATAATCTAAGCGACATAAATATTGTAAAAGTGACGAAGGAGACTCCTCCTAGGTCGCCTGCTTGTCCTCCGTAGTCAGCCAACGCTGACGAAGGAGGATCATCCCCAGTGGTGTAAATGAGCTACAAATAATGAAAATCATTACTTTCTCCTCTTGCCCGTCCGTAATCTGCCTCAGGCGGATGTAGGCGGGTCATCCCCAGTTGTTTAAGTGAACTACACCTTCACGTCCTCAGTAGTCAGCCTAGCTGACGAATGAGAAGAACAATGTATCACGAAAATTATGATCCTCCCATTATTCCGTCGGCAATTTTATGAACACTGTTGTGCCTTTCCCCTCCTGTGTCTTCAACCAAATTTTGCCACCCACTGTTTCTATAATACCTTTGGCGACAAAGAGTCCTATGCCATTTCCAACAGGTTGGCACTTTGCCGCGTTGGAACCACGACGAAATTCTTCGAAGACATGATCGATATCATCTTCGGGGATTCCACAACCACGATCTTCCACTTCTATCTGCACAAATTTTCTCTGTGCTTTTGCACGAATGAAAATAGTCTCACCTTCTGGAGAATAGGAGAGTGCATTCATCAGCACTTCATCGAGAACACCTGTAAGCAATTCTTTTTCCATTTTCACCATGATCCCCTTTCCTAATGAATGCTTCAGAGTTTGCTTATTCTTCTGCAGCTGGAATTGTAGATGATCTTGCACTTCCCTCACTGCTCTGTCCAAAGAAGTTTCTCCCGAAGTAGATACATGAGATTTTTTGTGCATGTTATTCACTTTTCGCATTGCATCCATAATAGATTCCATACGCTCAATTCCCTTTTCCATCTGCGTGCACACCTCTTGCGTATCTGTCACTTTTCCTTGGTTTTCTTTCATGATTTCTACCCACCATTTAAAAATAGAGAGAGGTGTTCCAAGTTGATGTGATGCAAGATCCATCATAGCACTTCGTTCCTGGTTGAGCTTCTGCAACATGCTGATGCGCCTATCTCGAAGAAAGAGAAGAATGTACACAGCAAGGAGTACTCCGATGAGAGTAATGAGTAAAATGATATAGGGAGAGAAGATCCTACGAGCTTGTCGTAAATATTCCCCTGCTTCCATATCGATACCAAGAATGGCCACAGTCTCACCACGGCTATCGCGAATAGGTGCATATCCAGAAATCAATGCACCCCATTGGTCATAGGTAATTTCCTCATCGGAAGTTGGAAACAAAAAAGCATCATGCCGAAGTGCTGCAATATCATCGATGGGGTACGTATCGCCAGGATAAGAAACCTGTTCATCTGGGTCGATAACTCCATTCTCATTCTCATCCAAATCTTCTACAGAACTGAGAGCATCCGCATCTGCGACAAAAGAGAGAACCATTGGGTCACTTGTTCTCCGCATGATGTACACATACCGAATATGAGGAATAACTTCGCGAATTTGTTGAAGCTGCAAGACAAGACTCCGAAAGACAGGCTTCTGCATATCTGCCATTGTCCACACCTGCTCTATATCATCGACAGAAAATGGCAGTGCGGCCACTGCAGCCGTACTCTGTAAGCGTAGTTTCAATTCTTGTGACATCACCGCGTTACTTCTCGTAAAAAGAAGCAAGCTCATAAAGCCTATCACTCCAAGCACCATAATGACTGGAAAGAAAAAGTATGCCTTGGAGAGGAATCTGGAATGTGTTTTTGACATAAAAGATATCCGATTATTATAGCATATTGGAGCCAAAATTACTATGCTATAAGCATGGCAAAGCAAGAATTCAAGTTTCTGGCAAAGCAATTGGGATATGGTTTTGCCCATGTCCAAAATGGACTAGATAACCTTGGTAAATGGGCTTTTCACGCTATGAAAGATTTGGGTGATCAACCAGATACCAAGCAGAAAAAGAATGATACTAATAATCCGTACATCAAAACAGCAAAAGAGGCTGCCAAGGGAACCATTTCCTTCTTTGGGAATCTAGGTGAATCGTACTTGGAGAAATATGAGGATTTGAAGCGAAAGGAAAAGAGTGACAATTCAAGATCCCAATAACCTTCTTAGGAATCCCTTTTTCCTCATTTGATCTATTTCTTCCAGTCCTTTTTTTATTCTATTTCTCTTTTCATCGAGATAAAAATCAAGTTCAACACTTGAACCATACGCACCAGTAGAATTACCAAAACCAAATCTACAGTCATCGCTATGAATAAGCATGAGCTTTATACCTCTTCCTTTGCAGCTTTTTACATCTGCATCTAGGAGTTTTGATGGCGAGAAGCCCCACCCTTCGTCCCACATTGTTACTTGAAATAACTTTTCAGCTTCATGATATGCATAATCGCCTTCAATCCTTTTTCGTGGATCGATATTACCATGTTCTGCACAATTTTTAAGTGCTTCCATTACGGCCATTGCAATATCATAAGTTGCAGATTTGAGAGCATTTTCCTGGATTCCAGAAACATTAGAGGTTGTACCAAGTCTTTGCTGAATAGAATCAAAAGAGAAAATATCGCTTCCTAAAATGGTTCTAGCTGCACCCAGTATTTCCGAATGCACTTCTTTCATCTGGCGATCTATTTCCTGAGGAATGAGATTCGAAGGCATCTCACCAATTTTTAATCTTGGCACCTCTATCCCATCTCTTTTCTTCTCTCTGTTTGTAAGTGCAAAATAAATCCCAAGACGTAGGTCTGTTTCTAATGATCTAAATTGCTCTTCGGAAAGAGGCCCTACTTGAAATCTTTCCGTAATATCTCCGCCTTTTCGAGAAGTAAAATCTAACATTTGCGACACTTTACACAAAAGTTGACATTATTCAAGTTTATAGCATTTGACTTTTAAATTTATTCAGAGGTTTCTCGCCTCATCGCAGAAGGGCTGTTACACTCCCCTCTCGTATGAAGCCAATGACAACAGATGAGATTCGGCAAGCCTATTTGGATTTTTTCCAGAGCAAAGGCCACGCGGTGATTCCTGGAGCATCACTCATCCCAGAGAATGACCCTACGGTGCTCTTTACCACTGCTGGTATGCATCCACTTGTTCCGTATCTCTTAGGAGAAACACATCCTGCAGGAACCAGACTCACAAATGTACAGCGCTGCGTGCGAACACAGGATATCGACGAAGTTGGAGATGCGAGCCACCTTACTATGTTTGAAATGCTTGGAAACTGGAGCTTGGGTGATTACTTCAAAAAAGAAGCGATCGCGATGAGCTTCGAATTTCTCACGGAAATTCTCAAAATTCCGAAAGATCATCTGGCATTTACGTGCTTTCGTGGAGATGACGATGCGCCGCAAGACACAGAAGCTTCGGGCTACTGGATGAGTCATGGTGTGAGTTCTGATCGTATCGGCTTCCTTCCCAAAAAAGATAACTGGTGGGGGCCAGCAGGCCAAACTGGGCCCTGTGGTCCAGATACAGAGATGTTTTATTGGATAGGCAAAGGTGAACCTGTAGGAAACCCCGAAACACACAAAGATGATTGGCTAGAAATCTGGAATGATGTGTTTATGCAGTACAACAAAAAAGAAGATGGATCGTTTATACCTTTGGCGCAACAAAATGTGGACACTGGCATGGGGCTAGAGCGAGTAGCCAAAGTGTTACAGGGAGTTGAGACAGTCTACGAAACAGATCGATTGCAACCTATTGTACAGGCAACACTAGCGCTCTCTGCCATGACAGAATCTGGTAAAGCAAAGATGATGGGAGATGCGCGAATCATTACCGATCACCTCCGTGCAGCAGTATTCATTATTGGTGATGGTATTCAGCCTTCCAATGTAGACCAAGGATATGTTCTACGACGACTTATTCGTAGAGCCATTCGATCTGCTCGTAAGCTAGGAATAGAACACACTGGTATGTTCTGTGCGAGTGTTGCTAGCACCATCATAGAGCAGTATGGACACACGTATGGACATCTTCTCCAGAAGAAAAAACATATTTCCGACGTTCTCTCGCACGAAGAGCAACAGTTCGGAAAAACGCTACAGGAAGGGCTAAAACAATTTGAGAAGACTATTGCAACTCTCAAGACAACAGTGATTGATGGTATCACTGCCTTTCATTTGTACGATACGTATGGCTTTCCACTAGAGGTTACCAAAGATATCGCAGCGGAAAGAGGATGCATTGTAGACGAAGCTGGATTTCAAAAAGCATTTGAGGAACATCAGGAGAAATCTCGTCAAGGTGCAGAGAAACGTTTTGCAGGAGGGCTCGCTGATCATTCTGGAGAAACAACAAAGTTGCATACTGCTACACATCTTCTCAATGCATCTCTGCGAAATGTATTGGGGGATCACGTCTACCAGAAGGGCTCAAACATAACTACAGAACGTCTCCGTTTCGACTTCTCTCACGATGATAAAATGACATCAGAACAGATTGCGGAGGTAGAAAGACTCGTAAACTCTGCAATAGAAAAAGACCTCCCTATCTCCTACCACATGGCAACAGTAGAGCAGGCAAAAGAAGAAGGGGCTATCGGTGTCTTTGATGACCGTTACGCAGAAGAGGTAAAGGTCTACTCTATGGGAGAGGGCTCAAATGCATTCAGTAAAGAAATTTGCGGCGGCCCACATGTTGCCCGTACCGGCATGTTAGGTTCCTTTAAAATCCTCAAAGAAGAGAGTTCTTCTTCTGGCGTGCGAAGAATCAAAGCAGTAGTAGAAGGTGGACCAGAAGAAATAGAGGTAGCACAAGAAAAGAAATGATTTGAATGCCCGTAGAACCACGTACAATGAATCCCATGCACCCTCGATATCTTGCATTGTTATTCCTTCTTATTATCCCCTTCTCTGCCCACGCAGAGAAAAATACTGTATGGAACTTCCAGGGAACAGTGCCTGGAGAATGGGAAGTAAAAGGCTTAACGAATATCACGCCGACGGGACAGGGTGTTCATATTGTCACGAACACACTGGGGAAGATGACGCGTTCCACCGAGTGGTCACACCGCGTCGATGCTGTACACCTTACCTATACCGCCTATACCGATACGAAGGCATATCTCCTCTGGCATGTTCGTGGTACGCCAGAGAATGATCTGGTGCAATTTCCTTTTACACTCACTACAACAAATGGAATGCAGCAGATGGATCTCAACATTGCACCAATGAGACAATGGGATCCACGTGCAGATGTACTCGGAATTGCATTTGAACCGGGGAGCAATGTGCTTATTGCAGATATAGAATTCCGGGGATGGAATCCTGTAGAAAAGTTGCGAGAAGCATTTATTTCCTTTTGGACATTTGATTCTCTTCGTCCTTATAGCATCAATTTTCTCTGGGGCCCCCTTCTTGGATTTTCACCCGTAGAACGAGCAGAGCTCTTCCTTCATCTACCACCTCTCTCTCACTCCGCCAATCGCCTGCTCTACGTACTGCTTGGAATTGGTTTCATGTGGTTGATAATCAAATTAACAAAAGAAAAAGACCAACCGGAGAAGAAGCAGAAAGCAATTCTACAATTTTTCCTTCTTCTTGCTGGTCTCTGGTTTCTCTACGATATTCGTATGGGTGCAGAGATCATCAGCTACGCACAGCATGACTGGAAAACATACCACTTAGAAACTCCAAGTAGAGCAATCTTCCGTGAGCGAAAACACTTCATACAATTTGCAGAGACTGTGCAATCGTACACAGTTCTCCACGACAAATATGTCTTCATGGCATCGGAGAGATGGCCTTATTTAGGGCTCATTCGATATTACACGTATCCATCTCTTCCAACGATGCCAGAGAGAGCTCTGCAAGATGGTCTACGACTCTGGGTTGTCTATGAGAGACCAGATATTCTGCTGAACTCCGAAGGTGCTTTGGTTGTTGAGGGGCAAGTAGTATCACTCCCTGGCCGCATCGTTCATGAATTTGAACCTGGTACGTTTCTATTCGAATCCAACCTACAATGAATCTTCTCTTCCTCCCTATTGGCATCGCACTTCCCACTCTCACAGGTTGGTTGCTTCTGCGTATTCTGGAAGGACACACATCTGTTCTTTTTCGAACAGAACGATGGGCTATCGGCTTTGTACTAGGGCTGACACTCACGATGTACGTTACCTTCTTAACGCATGTCTGCGGACTTATCTCACTTAATTTTATAGGCTTCTTCTCTGTGCAATGCCTTCTCACACTTGTGTGTGGTGGAATTTGGTTCTGGAATAGAGTACCCATGGAAGGAGTAACGGCAGCGGCTTCTCCAGGAATTCCCCCCTGGATAAAAACTCTCTGCGCAGTAGTGGGAGCATGGATTCTCCTCAAAGTCAGTATTGCAGGTGTGCTCCTGGTGCTTAGTCCTCCTTACTTTGATGATGTCTACAACAACTGGAATATGCGAGGAAAGGCTTTCTTTGTGGAGCAAGAAATCGTCCTCAATTTGGAACTTGGGAACGAAATTGTCTCTTCTACTGCGGTAAGTTCGTATCCTCCAACCGTTCCTATGGTCAAAGCATGGCTTGCTTCCCTTGCAGGAACATGGGACGAAGGCTTAGTAAATTCCATTCATCTCCTCTGGTACTGTAGCGCCCTTGTACTGCTCTTCTTTGCGCTGAGACGTTACGTGAATGTTCTATGGTCTGCACTTGGGACATATCTCCTTGCTAGTTTGCCACTCTATTTGATGCACGGAGCAAATGCCTATGCAGATGTCTTTCTCTCGGTACATCTCTTTTTGGCTCTCAGTATGATCTTGCACGTTCTGCGAGCAGAAGGAGATGCGCAAAAAGCATTCATTCGTATTGCTGCCCTTGCACTCGGTCTTCTCATCTTCACAAAGAACGAAGCAATTCTCCTCTATCTTCCACCACTTGTTCTCATTCTTATTATCAGCTTGGTTCGCAATCGTTCACTGCCACTCAAAAGCATGATTTTGTGGTACACCCTCGCGATTCTCGCTGTGCTTGTTCCATGGGTACTCTACAAAGTCTCGCATGGTCTCACCTTTGGGAATGCAAAAGAAGTAACAGGAATGACACTGGGCTGGCAGCCAGGTGTAGTACGAGCTGTGTGGATCAATACATTCTTCGAAGGCAACTGGCTACTCCTCTTTGCAGTCTTTATAGGCCTACTGATCGCCCGAGCAAAACAAGCTTTTCGCAGTGTGCTGGTAGTCCTCACTGGATTCATTCTCATTGTGTACTTTGGCCAGCTATTCCTCTTCCTCTTCACAAGTCTCTCTCAAGAAGCACTGAGACAAACCGGATATGCCCGTGGGCTTCTCCACCTGGTTCCCTGTATCGTTTTTTTGATTGTTCTTCTGCTTCAGCCAGTTTTCTCGAAACAAGAAGATACTATAATAATGGAATAAAGACGAAACAGAGCAATACAGACCATCTCCCACTTTGGAGCGCTCACTGTATCATCTTGGCATGCCAAGTTATGCAGCGTTCCTCGGTCACCAGCCACACATCAGTATTGCGGAGCTTTCCGCATCTGTTCCCGGTTTTTCACTAGAGCGAGTGCTAGAGAAGCAGTTTGTGGTCTTTCAAAGTGAAGAAGAGCTAGATGCAGACTTTATGCGATGCCTTGGTGGAACCATTGTTCTCGCACAGCAACTAGAACCGAAAGTAGATTCACTCAAAGAAATCCCCAAAGCATTTGTGGATCAAATTTCCGGAGCGCGAGGAAAGGTTGTCTTTGCTATACGCACTATTGGTGTGTCCCCAAAAGCTGTCCATACACTCTACCGTGTGACGAAAGATGCCTTTAAGAAAAAAGGTCGTGGATGCCGGTACATCGGCAACGAGAAAAAGCCTGCTCTTCCTGTAATGCTCCATGATCACGATATGCTCACTGGAAAAAATGGCTGCGAACTGACTATTTTGGTAGATGAAAATTTCTTCTGGGTCGGAAGAACAATGGGTGCACAAGATGTAAATGCCTATACCAAACGAGACATCAAGAAACCTGTTCGCGATACTACTGTAGGACTCCTCCCTCCCAAGCTTGCTCAGATACTTCTCAATTTTGGATTGTGGCTAGAAGAAGACGTGCAATCATCCAAACCTACAAAGAAGCGGTGGAAGAAAAAAGTTCTCACTGTGCTTGATCCCTTCTGTGGTACTGGAGTCATTCCAATGGAATGCCTTGCTCGCGGTTGGCACAGTCTCGCTTCCGATTCCTCGCAGAAAGCAGTCAATGGCTGTACCAAAAACATTGAGTGGTTCCGCAAGGAAGAGAAAATTTTAAAGAAAGATGTGGAGTGTACTATTTGGAAACAGGATGCTCTTAAAGAATTTGCTCTCAAAACTTTCCCCGATGTCATCGTGACAGAAACAACATTGGGACCAAATTTTTCCAAACGTCCCACTCAGAAAGAAATCACTTCAGCCCGAGCAGAACTGGAAAAGATAGAATCTAGCTTTCTACAAAACGCAAAGGAGTCACTCCCTGGTGTTCCATTGGTATGCACATGGCCAGTATGGTACGGAAGCAAAGACAGCGTCATGCTCGAAAAAATTTGGAAAGCTATTGATGATGCAGGATACGAAGCAGTCTTACCACCAGGAGTATCCCCTACTCTCATTGGACGTACATCGCTCCTCTATCGTAGACCAGATCAGTTCTTGGGAAGAGAAATTGTGATGCTGAGACCGAAAAAGTGATGGTTGTAGGTCAAAAGTCATAAGTTGTAGGGCTTTTTACTTTTTCATTTACCCTCACCCCCGACCCCGTCTTTACGGGGTCTTCCCCTCTCCCGTGTCATCCTGAGCTCTGTCGAAGGACGGGAGAGGGGTGCCTCATCAGAGGCGGGGTGAGGGTGATGCTTAAAAGAATTTGTGCTGTGAGATGTCGTGGTAGTGTCTTGAATAAGTTTACTCCGAGGTATCGATGGGTCAAAACATGACATCCGACTTTAGACTTTTGACCTTAGACAAAACATAGCCTTCGACCTCTAGCCTTCATCCTGCTACACTAGAAGAATCAAACCCTCCTCAACCAAGCTCCTCAGCAGGCTCACGCCTATTGGCCAAACTGTCATCATTCTCTTCTGCCTTTGGCACATGGCGGCAATTGCGCTCTATGCACTAGCACCAGATGCCAAAGATCCTTTCACAAAGTGGCTCAAAGATCATCCACGAGAAGTGATTGTCCCGTATGTGTTACAAACCAGCCAGTGGCAACTCTGGAATATTTTTGCACCCAACCCAACCAGACGTGTAACAGAATTTAGTGTGGAAGTGTTGGAAAACGAAACCTGGAAAGAAAAGAAGAGAATATCTCACGAAAGTTTTCACTGGTGGAACAGAGCATATAATTTGAAGATTATACGTAGGTTAGACGAAAAAAACTCAAAGTATGGCATTTTGAAAGAGCGCTATCTGTTGCGGTTTTGTGACAATTTACGTCTGATGCCTACTACTCCGATACGACTCATCCGTCATTGGCATGTCATCCCCAAAGAAGGCATCCAGATGTCTGTCTCGTGGTGGAGAAATTGGAAACCAGAGTGGGATAGTAGAATTGAAGTGGATTCAAGTTGTCCAGAAGTATCGGGTTCGGGTTCGAAATTCGGGTTCGAAATTGAAAAAGAGGATAAACCCGAAACCCGAAACCCGAAACCCATATTCCCAACTATCAGTGCCATACACCCATCTTATGCGTAAATTTTTCCTCTCCATCCAGGCTTTTTTCTTTCAGTCTATTTCTGCAAGTGGCTTTGGCATGATGCGCATTGCGTGGGCAACAATCACCTTGGGGTTCTTTCTCTTCAAAGCTCCGGATGTTTGGTGGCTCTATTCCAATGCTGGGATGGTACCAGTTGATGATCTTTCTCTTATCACCCGCATTCATGACCGCTTTAGTATTCTGGATATCATCACGAAACCAGAAGCAGTGTACGCACTCTATATTCTTCTGATCCTACTCCTCATCTGCTGCGCTCTTGGAAAGTGGACACGCATTACTACTAGCTTGAGTGTTCTTCTTCTTTTTTCCTTTCATGAACGCAATGGACTACCTCTCAATGGAGGAGATACGATGCTTCGGGTTGTTGGTTTCCTTCTGCTTATCAGTCCAGAATTGAGAGCCTTCTCCCTCGATCGTTTGGGGGATCAGTGGAAATCGTGGCAAAAGAATAAGAAGCTACTGCCACCTCTCACTATGTCCATCTGGCCCTATCGACTTCTTATCTGGCAATTGATAGTGGTATACATCACCTCTGCATGGGATAAATATTTGGGTGATATGTGGCACGATGGTACTGCGATTGCAACAGCACTTCACCATACACATTTTGCAAAATGGCCCAAGCCTGTGATGGACGTACTCGCAACGTACTCTTCTCTCCCTACCCACCTCACACTTGTGTGGCAGTTTTTGTGGGTGCTCCTTCTGACCCCTCGTTCTGTCACTCAAAAATTACCACTCTGGATTCGCCGACATTCGCTCAAACGCATTCTTCTGTTCTTTGGCATTCTGTTCCACGGCAGTATTTTTATACTCATGAATGTGGGCTCTTTTTGCTTTGCTATGTTCACTGCATACCTTGGCGCGTTACAAGAAAGAGACTTCTCTGTGCTTCGTACATGGTTCAACAGGCATACAAAAGACTCTGTCGTTATTTTGTACGATGGGCAGTGCTCTCTCTGTATGCGATCTGTGTTTCTCCTAAGTATTGCAGATCATCTGCAGCGCATACGCATCGTAAATTTGCATGATGCAGCCATGAGAAAAAAATATGCACCCGCGAAGACAAAGAACGAGTTGCTCACCTCTCTTCATATCCGCCTGCCAGATGGCCACCTTCTCGATGGCTTTGATGCCTTCCGATCCTTGGCAGGATCTCTACCAACTCTCTGGCCTCTCAAGCCCCTGTTGCACCTTCCTGGAGTCGCTCCAATAGGCAGAAGGGTCTACCAATACATTGCAGACAGAAGGCCGCGATGCAAAGACGGAAGCTGCAAAATAGTCCATTGAGCGCTAATTATCGGTAAAAAACTTGTAATATAGTAGTTTTCGAGTGAAAATCTCTCTAGAAGAGCGCTACGCGAACTTTTCTCGTATTTTTCTATTGAAAACCAGCCTCTTCCGTATAATACGTGACGCGTTCTTTGATACGGTACATCGTTCCCCTGTAGCTCAGTGGTAGAGCAAGCGGCTGTTAACCGCTGGGTCGTAGGTTCGAATCCTACCGGGGGAGCCATATTGTACGACCCTCACTTTCTGCCTTCTGTCGGAAGGGAGAAACCCAATCACAGACTAGCTTCCCGTCACATACATAGAAGTTCGAGCCGAGCGATTTGATGATTGCGCTCCTGGTAACGGGAGACCCATACTTTATGGCTTCTTGAGCCAATTTCACGAGTTCGAAGCATCTCAAAACATGATTAATCCAGTCATTGCTGGTGTCATGCAGTTCATTTAAGGCGTTCTGTATCTCTTCTTTCTTTGCTTTCAGAGTAACCAGTTTGGCATCTATCGTATCGAGGACGCCCATTTTACGGGCATCCTCTCTCTGGGCGAAAATATCACCAATGTCCTTTTCGTTCTGCGCATACTCACGCTCCAGGGCTTCGCGCTTACCCTGGAAGTTGTTGTAATACAGCTCATGGTCTTTCTTCATCGTCTCTCGCATGAAAGGCATATCCTCATCTTCCACCTGCAATAGAGAGAGCTTTTCATGGAACTGATCCATGAGAACGGTCTGCTCAATGGAGTTCCGGCAATGTGAATTACGATTCTTGCAGGAATAGTAAATGTACTTCCCCTTCTTGGGTCCTTCGGGACTCATCGTGTGAGTCTTACACTTGCCGCAGCGAGTGCATCCCGCAAGGAGGAACAATTCGCGCTTCAATTCATCTTTCGATCTGCATGTGTTGGTTCTGCGTCCCGAAAGAATAATCTGCACACGCTCCCATACTTCGGTTTCCACCAAGGGGGCATGAGATGCCTGACACCTTTCACCTTGATACACTTTAAGCGCCTTATAGGTTGGATTCCGAAGTACTTGATGCATGGTGCTTTGCTTGATTGGCAATCCATGTATGTGCTTCCTTGTGGGCTTTGTCCGTAAACCGATTTTCTTTGCTTCTACACAAAGAGCAGACAATGAATAGGCAGAAGTGGATGCCAGAAGAAACAAACTCTTCACTTTGGGTCCTGTGTCGGGGTCAATTTCTAGCCATTTCTTCCCTTTGGTCATTCCAACGTTCCTGTAACCAATGGGCGCAGGACCGGTTGAACCGCCTTCTTTTGCTTTCTGCCTCATGCCAATTTTTACTCGCGCTCCTTTGTCGGCACTATCTTTCCAGCCCATTGTCGTTTCAAGCATGAGCATCAGGAGTTGCCCTGTATCGCTTCGACAATAAGTCTTTCCGCTGGCGGTAAGAATGTCTTGGATTTTACCGTCGGCTAATTTCTGTATGAGCTTTCCAGCATCTTCCATATTGCGGGAAAGTCGTGTTGGATCAAGAACCATAATGCGATGAACCTGTTTTCTATCCGCCATTTCTATTATCTCATTAAACACCGGTCTACCAGGATGGTAGGCACTTCTTGATTCCAGCATTATTTTCAGCGGAAATAATTTTTCTTCTGGCGGCATACTTTCATATTGTTCCCGCACGAGTTTTTCCTGGTCTTCCAATGAACGCACTTGTTTGTCCTCGGTGTCCGTGGACTTTCGGATGTAGCCAATGGTGAAGGATTGGACATGTTTCATAGAATATTGGTGGAAAAATAGGATTCTTATATCGTCTATCTTGGCTTTTGTAAGCCAATTCAGCCTTCTATCACTCTGAAAATAAGGGACTCCTCGGCATAATTCGTCTCCATATAATTGATCATGGCTTTGAGCGTTTCTTTTCCGTCTTCAGTTTGATCAACGTATTTCTTTAAATCTTGAAGCATACATCTCTCGATAAAGACAATCGCGATACCATCACCCAAAACAGATGTGCAGACATGACCAAAATCAACATCGGCGACTGCGCTGGTTAATTCTGATACTGCCTTTTGAAAGTCTTTATCGGATGCAAAAACTTCTTTTATTGTTGAGTCATTCGATAATTCTAATGCGTCAATTGTCATAACAAATGGGGGATAAAAATAAAAAATGCACAGAAGGGATGCCCTGGCTTTCCACTCGTGAAAGAGTGCAGGGCATCCCCACTACGCACGTTTAACTTGTATCTATTTTCATTTTGGTTTGATGAAAGAAATTGCCTCTGTCACATGCAGCCCTTTCGGCATCGTTTGCGACAAGTATTCTGTGAGTGTTAAAAATTCTGTTTCATGTCTTTCATACGGTGGCTTTGCCGGTGCAACGAATTCAGGAACAAGGTACTCGTGACATCGCAGAGCACAGCAAAGAACATGCACTGACAATTCTTCGATGTGTCGTTTTACCACAGGCAGTACAATCTCCAATTTTAATATCGGGTCAGGTTCAAATTTGTAAGCATGTATCAGAACTGGACGATGTTCCCACTCAACACCGCGTGTGTAGATCGGATGCTGTCTTGAATGCTTCTCCATTCTCCTTTCTATGGATTTTTGCACTTTGATCAAATGATTCTTCTGCGTTGCCCATTCGAGTGTCGTATCCCAACTGGGCAGTAAGTCTCCAAATTTACGGATGGATGCTGCGGTTTCTTCACGACGATCAAACTGACGATATATCTGTAACTCCTGTCCTTTGCTGTGAATAGCAGCAGTCGGCAAATACTTTTCACACAATGCACGCTGCGCTTCGACTTCTCGAAGATAGAGATTCAACGCATTGCCGACGGCGACCAGGCTTTCCATCGCCGCGATCGTAGGCAACGAAAATCACGCCTAGTCACGGGAGTCACGGCAACGGTCACGGCAAATTTCAGTAGAGCCTAGTGATTTTCCCGCTTTCTACTCCTTCAAACTTAAATATCGGCTCCTCGCCGCTGTTGGTCATGTTTTCATTGATTCGCTGAATAATCGCAACGAGCTTTCTCCAGCCATCGCGCGGTGATTCAGTCTCTTCGTACACGTGTGCATACAAATCAATCCAATGAATCGTTTTGCCGATCGGTACTCCAAACATTTTCTCGCACAGGCGAGTCACGGGAGGATTACTTCGGATTTTTACAGTTGCCATAGCGGTGTAAATGTTGCCGTTCTTGAACTGGGACTCCTTTGGTCTTCCCTTGCCACGTTTATTCTTTTCAATGGGTACTGCTTTTTTCGAAGCTGTGGCAGCGAACGAAATCAATTCAAGGCACACATCAGAAATGAATTGTTGAGCCCTAAAAAATTCTTCTCTATCAATCAGATTGGAAAGCCGGTGATCGGAATCTTTCAATAATTCAGATACAAATCTGAATGATGGCGTCTTCTCAAAAAGATCATAAGCCATGAATTCATTGGGGTCTTGTTCATATTCCGCTCGCCTTTGAAATTCCTCCTTTAAGAAAGAATGCGATTCAAGGAAAGGAACAAAGTCATTGGCAAGGACCGCATAAATTTCCATGCCAGGCTTGGCGATAGCCATGAGTCTTTTATGAATCTCACGCAATTCGCCAATGGAGTCTTTTGTGATCAATGTTGAGTGGAAAGCACGGTAATTATACATTTTCTCTTCAAAAGATCGCCGCCTTAAATGCCGCATTTTATCCGCGGTATTTCATGCAATTTTTGAAAGATTTGGCTTATTTAAAACCTTAATCCTTATTTCTATTTCGCGGATTCCAAGCACTGAAAAACCTCATTTGTGTACTTTTACCCGTAAAAACATATAATGCATCCGTAGCCTCCATCGTTATTTAAGCTCCGTGGGCGCATTTATGCGCTCCTAGACGGTCGTAGCGGGTATCCACCTGCTCACTGTCTAGCTCTTCGGGGCAACGATGTTGAGGCTACCAGGTCGGATACCCGCTTTGGCGATACCACCTGTTCTGCCTCTTCCCCCCTCTTTCCATGGCAAACAGTGAAAAGAAAAAGTACCGCGTTGGCGGCTTACTCGGCGGCAAGACATTGATCATCGAAAACGGCTTCTTGGAATTTAAGGATGTATACAGCCACAATTTTCGTGTGCCATTGAAAGATGTTACGACAGTATCCGTAGACGGTTTAGGATGGGGCAAAGGCATGTTGAAGATCATTGGGAACGGCGCAGAACTGGCAAAAGTGAAACTGCCGCTAACGTGGGCGAACAAAGCCCAACAATGGATACTGGCAAATAAGTAGCATTATTTGTCAGGGCTTCGGTCTGCATAAACGACCTGTGGTGTATCCGAATCTTCGCGATGCACCCTTTGTCATTCAAGAAGCAAAGATGCGTCTGGGGTATATCCAAAAGCCTCCCAAGGCATTGGTTACTTGTGCAGTGGCGATATTCTGCAAGGGGTAGCAAATTTCTAGTACAACTGCGGATATAAAAAGGGTAAACTCGCGCCCATGCTTGAATACCTAAACGCCAACCCCGCACTTACTGAATTAATCTCCCTGTTAGTCACGACACTCGTGGCTGTTATTGGGTTTTTTGTGACTAATAAAAATATTACAAAGATTCATCATACGCAGAATCAATCAGCAGGAAATGGATCGAAGCAGTATCAAGCTCAAAATGACTCAAAAATCCATCTCGGAGGAAATTCATGAGTGATCAGAATCAATCTGCCGGCAACAAATCCATACAAGTTCAAGCAGATGGTGGAAGCACTGTTAATTTGAATTATTCAGAGGAAGCAAAGACAGAGGAAGCGGATAGAATATTAGTCGTTGAAATACTGGAACATATTTTTGCCAATCAAACTGTTACGCCTGAAGATTCAACAATGCAGACAGGCACGGATTATCTGCGAGATTTAAAAGAGAAGATCGAATTAAATTTTACTGCGAATGCAGCCACGGATGTTAAGCTTATGTTTCGCAAGGTATGGATACATAAAAATGAAATCGAAGTTTTATTAGGAGATAAAGAACCAGAAGTGGTCACTGGATTCGTATTCGATGTCCAAAGGGAATATAGATCTCTTTGCAACAGTGAAAGTTGTGATCACAAAATGGAAGATGCAAACCATATCGTTGATTTGGCAAAACATTATCTCCCAGAAACTCATCGAGGTAATTCAAAGGCTCTGTATATTTGCATTGCGATCATCTTGTTGGTGTTTGAGAAGTGTGACATAGGCAAGAAGACTGCAACTGAAACGGAAAGAGCAAATTCTCAAAATCCTCAACTTTTCTAACTATGCTTTATCCAACCAAATATGAGAATATTAACGACAATCTTCTTGTAATGGGAGGGTGGGCAATTGCTGCGCTGAAACAAAGGGTGCATGATATTGAAAGTCTTTTTCAGGAATTGAGTGAGAGGAATAAAAAATTAAATATCAAAAGATATTTTGATTTGCTTACCTTTCTTTGGTCGGCAGATCTGATAGAAATCAATGATTATAAAATCTTTCTAAAGCAAACAAATGTTCCTGCATAAATTATATTCAGAGCCGGCAGGTTTATTTGAAGCCGTTGAATTCAAGCCTGGATTCAATTTCGTATATGCAAAAAAGGGTGAAGATGGAGACAGCAGGAAGTCATTGAATGGTTTAGGAAAATCTTTGCTATTAAACCTAATTGATTATTGCCTTCTGTCTGGTGAGACTAGTCATATTAAATCTGCAAAGGCGAATAATGATTTGGAAGAATACAAGATTGTTCTTGAGTTTTATGTTGGGGACGATCTTTATGTTATAAAAAGAGGTTTCCAGAATCCAAATAAAGAAATCATGTTTGGCAAAAAGACGGGAACTCTAAATGAATACAGGCATACTTCTACCGATCATGAATTGAGCAAAATTCTTTGTGATCTGATTTTTAAGAATGAGACTTATGAAGGGAAATATTCAAATACGTGGTTTAGGAAATTAATGCCTTTTTTTATTAAAGCGCAATCGTCTAATACGAAAACTAACTTTAAAGATCCGATCAACTATTTGCATGATAGAGCGAAAGAAATTGAACTAATACCATTGCATTTATTTTTGCTGGGAATCAGCAATAGGTTGTTTCAGAAAAATTACGAAATCATTTCGGAAATAAAAGCAAAGAAACCGGCATTAAGAGAAGTTAAATCTCTCGTGGAGGATACTTATAACTTGAAAGACATCGGACAGGCTGAAAGTGAACTGGATAAATTACAAGCTAATATCTCTGTCTTTGAGCAGCACATACGGAAGTTTGAATTAGCTAGTCAGTATGCCGATGTAGAAGCACAATCGAATAAATTAACCGAAGAGATTAAGGAGCTTTGGCATCAGAATTTTACTGATCGCAAACAAATTGAAGCCTATCAGGAAAGCTTTTCTTATGACGATGAGGATATACGTCCCACAAAGATAAAGAATCTGTATAAGGAATTGAATGAGCTGCTAGCAAATAATATCAAGAAAACTTTGGAAGAGGCGATTAAATTCAGAAAGAAGATCGCACAATCAAGGAAAGAATTTTTAGAATCAGAAGTTACTGAATTAACAGCGACAATTTCTACAAAAGAAAAACGGATTTCCGAGCTTGAAAAGAAACGTGCTCAACTCTTCGAATTTCTCTCTGCCAAAGAGGCTATTAAGGATTTGTCAGAAGCATATTTAGATTTAAGTAAAAAAAGAGAGAGGTTGAGTGATCTTGAAGGAAAGCTAAAAACTTATCAGGATTTAAGCAGAGAAGTAACAGAGAGGGAGAAAGCGAGCATTACACTCTATGCAGAGATCGAACAATTTTGTATTGAGATAAAAGAACAGTTAAAAGATTTTAGAAGGATATTTTTCTTTGTTCACGATGCTATTTATGCAGAGAATAAAGATGAGGCAAATTTTGTATTTTCTGCAAATAAGAACAAGGATTCCAAGGTTAATATGGATGTAATAATTCCATCAAATCTTTCATACGGTAAGAATAAGGGGCGCACATTGATTTATGATCTTGCAGTCTTATTCCATGCAATTGAAAAAAATATACATTGTCCTCGCTTTTTAATTCACGATGGAATTTTTGATGGGATTGATAAGGCACATTTCGTTCACCTTTATAATTTTTTAATGAAAAAAGAAGGTGAAGGTTTAAAATTCCAATACATAGTTACTTTGAATCAAGAGGGAACAATTAAGGATTTGGATTTTGGCACAGGAGCCGAACAGCTCACAGGAGGTAAAATCGAAGATGAGGCAGTAATAGTCCTTACACCCAAACATCCATTGTTTGGTAAGCATTGGAAGTAGCATTCCGGCTGTGTTGGACATAGCGAGAATTTAGATCTAATCCTTTTCTTCGGGGATAATTCGCGGATGAGGGTGACTACCAGGCAGCACAATCACCGTGCCTTCTGGCAGTGGATTGTCTGATTTATCTTTAACAACTCTCATACTGAATTCCTCTGGGCATTTCCGTTCAAGATACCAACGAACGGTAGCCATATCCCCTTCATTGATTGAACGGGCAACACTAGAACGAGCAAGCATTACTAATTTCATCTTGGCAGCTGTAATTTCCTGACGGAACTTGGGGCTTTTTTTAATCAGTCGCCGATAGGCATCATCCGATAATGCAGCTTGTTGGAGCGATTCAATTAAACTAAAGCCATGCTCTATAGCAGCGATAAGTACTGCTAATTTTTCTGGTGTAGCACTGGAAGGGCGACCACTTTGTCTGCCTATTCTGCGACGAGTTTCCATCTTGATCATTATACCGATCTATCAGATTGTTCTATGAGCATATAGAACGTCTGTTTATCTGAATGGGATATGAAAAACTGCTACTTTGTTGCCAGAATGACATATTTTGCGTGGGGCGTGCCGAGTTAACCATGTATAATTCGCACCGATGAATCCAACAATCGCACCTCCAAAGGAAATAAAAATCGGAACAATAACTAAACGTGCCATTGAGCTTGGAATGCAGCAGCCAGTAAGAACTTTTTCGGTTATTTCTCTATTCTCTGGTTGTGGCGGGATGGATTTGGGTTTCAGAGGAGATTTTAAGTCTCTTGGTAAGCAATATGAACGTTTGCCATTTGAAATCATTTGGGCGAATGAACTTAATGAAGCTGCTTGCAGGACCTACAAAAAGAATGTTGGGGCCGACATCGTGACTGGAGATATTTGGCAAGTAATGGATCAAATGCCCCAAACGGCAGATGTGGTTATCGGGGGCTTTCCTTGTCAGGACATATCTGTAAACGGCAAAGGAGCCGGTGTAGACGGTAAGCGCAGCGGTCTCTATCGGGCAATGGTTGAAGTGGTATCAAGAGTGCAGCCAAAGATTTTCTTGGCTGAAAATGTGAAAGGATTGCTGATGAAGCACAATGAAGATTCTTTAAAGCGTGTTCTTGCTGATTTTAAAGCTCTTGGTTACAACATTTCGTTCAAGCTCTACAACGCGGCTGATTATGGCGTTCCACAGACGCGCGAAAGGGTGATTATTGTAGGAACTCGCCCAGAGGTGGCTGACTTCAATCCTCCTGTTGCACCTTTAACCAAGGATAAGCATATAACTGCTCGTGAGGCGATATGCGATCTGGAATCAATGCCTGAAAATGAAAATCTTAATCATGTTTGGAGTCGCGCTAACAAAAGCTCCGAACAGGGAAATAGGAAACTAATTGCCGAACGTCCTGGCTATACGATTCGTGCAGAGTGCCATGGCAACATTCAGTTCCACTACAAACTGCGCCGTCGCATCTCTATGAGAGAAGCAGCGCGTTTCCAGTCATTCCCAGACGACTTTATTTTTGATTCAAAGTTAAGGGAAACTGAAAGACAGGTTGGCAATGCAGTAGCGCCGGTCTTTGCTTGGCATTTGGCAAAAGCGGTACAGGATTGCCTCGATAAGCAGAAATAGACAATTATGCGGTTTGCGAGCAAGATAACGCTCAATGACCCAGCAAGATTTTGAGAAAATACTGAAAGCCATCTGCGAGACATTGACCGCAGAGGCTAGGCAAAAACCATTTCAGTCCTCCAAAGAATTTGAGGATCGAGTTAGGGAAGTCGCGCAGGAAATAATGAAGGGAATGAAAGTGGCTATTGATTTTGACCCGCATCCGCAAGCGTTTCCAGATGTAGCAATCGGCGATTTCGGCATTGAAGTAAAATTCACAACGAGCGACACCTGGCGAAGCGTTGCGAATAGCGTGCTGGAAACAAACCGCATCAAGGAAGTGAAAAAGATCTTCCTCGTGTTTGGCAAAATGGGTGGAACTCCCGAAGTACGATGGGACGAATACGACAAATGCGTTATGCATGTGCGCACTTCTCACGTTCCTCGCTTTGAAGTGGAAATAGCAGCGGAGAAATCATTGTTCGAGCAAATGGGAATTTCATACGATGAATTCCGCGACTTGCCGATGGAAGACAAGATGCGCCACATTCGCGCCTATGCGCGTGGTCGCTTAAAGCCAGGTGAGCGCATGTGGTGGTTGGAAGATTCACCAGACGACCCTGGACACACCCTTCCTGTGCAAGCACGCCTCTACACGAAACTGTCCATGGAAGAAAAAACAAAAATGCGTGCGGAAGCTGCATTGCTGTGTCCAAAGATCGTGCAGTCCGGCAGATCAAGGGACAAGTACGATGATGCTGTTCTCTATTTGCTTACCTATCATGGCGTTCTTTGCCATCAGGCAAGAGATCTGTTTTCCGCTGGAAGCGTGGCGAATCCTGATAATGACGATGAGGGTGGAATCTATATTGAACGCGCACTGAAGCTCATTGAAAATGAAATGATGGAAGCAGCAGCACGCCTCGAAGATGCAGTGTTCGTTGAATACTGGGGTGAATCCGTAGCCCCTGAAGATAGAATTGATCGCTGGCTGCAAAAGGCTGATGAGCTCGCACGTGACTGGGTTCCATCAAAGAGCCTGTTCTTGGAGAGAAAACGCAGTCGCTAATCGAGAGGCAATAACTGCATAAGCCTTGCGAGAGCAGCATCCCTTTCTTCCAATGCATCTAGCCAACCGCCCTGCTTGGCTATGTACCGGAGTCCTCTGTCGAATTCCTCTTTCGCCTGACGCGCCTTCTCTGGGTCCTTCTCATAGTGTGAATAGAGATGTATTTCACTTCTGCCCGTCTTGATGATCATGTCTGGTTTTTGGCTCTTTTTCTTCATAGATGATTTGTTGCACGGTTAAATCTTTCTTTTCAAAGCTCTTCTAACCAAGAAGAATGCCAAGAATCCCAATATAATAATGCAGTAAGAAGGAAACAGAAAAACTATCAATCGAATGACATTCCAATATAGAGACCAGAGTTCGTTGAACCCATAAACCACGAAACGCTGTATCCAATCCACAATCACCATCAATGAAAGCCAAACGAAGAGTTTGACGTATTTATAATCCGCAAAAGTAAAGCCCAGGGCTTTCATGCCTCTATATAGCGCTAGATAAAATCCGGTTCCATAAAGGAGTGCGCCCAACGTGCGGAATGTAACAGTGCCTATCTGATCCCAAGACAAAGGAGAGAGTGGTTGATATGAAATCCACCAAATGTAATCACCTTGAAAGAAAATAATTTGAACCAAGATCACTGCAATCACGAATACTGAACTCGCTGCAATCGCCAACCATTTTCTATCTTGATGCGTCTTTTGCATAAGAGAGTACTTTTACATATTTTATTTGATTGATCAACTTTGGCACGGCTGCGCCATGGCACACATGTGTCATTTGTTCGAGAAACGCAAAATACAAACAATCAAACAGCCGCCCTGTGCAGCAAGGAAAACGCTGTTTCAAGTCTTTCCCAAGTATCCTTAATCTCGGTTCTCGCGTGGTACAGGGTTCGGAGCCAATGAATAAAATATTTATTCAAATACGTCACACACTGCATTTCCTATACCGCACGCTTTGCTCCCCATATATCGCAGTGCAAACGATTAAGCAGGCGATAGCCCTTCTTTTTGGTTAGCTCAACTACCTTCCTTGCATTCTCAGCCACTTCCCCCATCGTCACGCCTTCGGGCATTAGAATAACCTTATTCGCATCAAGAGAATGGGGTTGGATAAAATCAGTATCGACTTCCTCAACATCATCTTCGTCGCGTACTACAAATTTAAAATTCGTATTAGCCTGATTCAATACTTTCAATACATCTGCCCTGATGCGACGCTGAACCTGATTCCCAGAATTACTTAGTTTAGGGGAACAATTAAATTGGCAACGATTGAGAAGATAGTCAGAGGGAAGAATAGTGCCATTTGTTTCTATTTCAACAGACCAATCTTTCATATCACCTAACAATGATTCAATTCCCTGCTGCTGAATCAATGGCTCGCCGCCAGTCACAACCAATCTTTTGGAAATCGCAACATTCTCGCATCCCCAACTTGATTCAATATTTCTCCGTGTTTCTTCGATAGTCCACAGTACGCTCTCCGTCCAAAATTCTACGCTATCCGTATTCCATGTGTACCATGCATCGCACCAAGAACATTTCAAATTGCAATTATGCAAACGCAAAAAAGATGCAGGTGAACCCATAGATACGCCCTCCCCTTGAATTGTATAGAACACCTTGTCTCCCGATACTCGCAGAGAACCCTCCTCTGCTCGAAAAACCGAGCGATCTTTTTGGATATTCGCCAAATCATCTCCACCTGGACGACAGTCGCTTGCCTTACGAGGTTCATCCGTACCGAAAGGGCTTGGTAAATTCATGTCGTTTTGTGGAAATGCGCTCTAATAGTTTCTGCTATATCCTGCTTGGCTTTATGAGCACGTGCCAAAGAATCCTCGTCTGCTTGGTATAAAAAGGCTAATATGTCTATTTCATTACGCAGATCCAATATTCGTGTTTCGAGCAACTGAGTGATTTGATCACCCACTTCCGCTCTTTGCTGATAGATATAGGCCAGTACAGAATCGAGCGAATGAGTATGAGGAGAGACCATCATGACATCATCCACTGTGGAATGACCCCTGACCGAATTGGCCTCAATAAACTCATAGGCCCGTTCTAATATGCCTTCAATATCGGATTTATCCATAAACTTGACATATTTATAACAATCTTTTAATAATATGTCAATGTCTGACGCAGAGCTTCCCACAGGCAATTCTCAAGATATTGCTGGTATTGAGATAGTTGGGGATCTCAAAGACTGCGATTGTGAATACCTCTTAAGTATTAAAATGACTGAGTTCAAAAAACTAATATCAGATTTGCTCAATAAATATAACCTCACTGAGCTGCAGTCTGTTTATCATGAATTTGATGTTGGTTTTACAGGAGTCGTTGCGTTGGCAGAATCTCACTTCGCCGTACATACATGGCCTATGGAAGGCTATGTAAGCGTTAATTTGTTTGTTTGCAATCATACTCGTGATAACAGCGAAGCTGCTCATGCCTTGTTTGATGAAATCAGTACGCACTTCAGATCCAACAATATTGTGAAAAGTGTACTTGAAAGAAAAATGCGATAATCCCTCAATTTTATGGAAACTCAGAATCAATCATCTGGCCCCAATGAAGCATTGCGTTTTATGCCAGAAATTGAACATGCTTATGAGGATTATTTGCAAAGCATTCCTCTCGATCTTAGAGGGGGCGACCAAAGGAATGTGGAATCATGGAGGAGTAACAACAGGCTAGGTCGATTGGCATTCGCACAATTAGTGGAGATACTGATGAATGCAGAAAATTTAGATGATTTTGTAAAAAGGAGTGCCGCTGATTTCGACAATCTTGGCCCAATTTTAGAAGTGTCTCTTAATCTGAAATTGATAAGCATTAATACATCTGGTCAAATCCAGCGATTGTTTAGAACAAGAGGCGAAATATTGAATGCAAACGACCAACATCAAGTAACTATTGAACCTATGTCCGAGTATAATCAGTTTCCATGTGATATTGCCTCCAGAATACGGAGAGTTGCTCTTCTAAAAGAAAGATATCCAAATGTTGAACATTTAAATGTCGCTGTCATTGGCGATGACGATCTACTGAGTGCAGAACTCGGCAGGGAGCCGTGGGCGAAGGTTGTTGTTTTTGAAAAAGATCCAAGAATCATCAGCTATTTAAAGAATGCAGATTCATCTTTGAGAATTATTGAAGGTGATGTAACCGAACTAGGACAAGAAGCAATTGTAGATACGGTAGATACATTCATTACAGATCCTCCCTATACCCTACACGGCTCATTATCCTTCATCACATCAGGGTTGAAATTCCTAAAGAAAGATAGGGAAGAAAAGGAATTTTACGTAATTCTTAACCCTACCATGATGGGGCGCAATTTGCGCAATTTACATCAGATGCTTTCTGAATGTGGAATATCTCTAAAAGAAGTACGTCAGAATTTTAGCCAATATGAATTGCCCGATAATTTCATTGAAAGAGGTAGGGCATCCGAATTACTGCAAAGCAATTCAATTGATCCCTCGGCTTTACAATATAGCTCCTCATCCAATCTATACATCTTCTCGACCGAAGAGCCTGATATCTGTAAGCTGGAATCTTATATTGATCCTCATCTTATTTACACACATTACTTATGATTACCTTCAAAGCTCTGAAGCCTTCGGAAATTGATTTTCTTCAAAGAGATCACGCTTTATATTCGGTTGATTTCAGAGCGATTGGGGAATCACTGGATTTGGAAATAGTAGACATGTGGAAATACGAAAACCTCATGCCGTGGGTTCTCACTAACAAACATGTAGCAACGAATGAGCTCTCAGGTGCTCTCCAGTATAGCTCTTCGAATTCTCTCTTGGAAATTCCCATGGCGGAGAAGGCAACTTCTTCTGTTTACCAACGATTGTCACCAGCAAAAATCCCAGAAAATGTTAGTGAGCTATGGGTAGCCATTCCGCATCCAGATGCTGATCGTTTTGCAACTGATCATAATCTCAACATTAATTACTCATATTCCGATTTCAAAAAAAATAACGACAAGATAATTCAAAAAGAACTGTTGGGCGATCAGACTCCAATATGGAGGAAAATTGATGCAGAAGGCGTAGATGAAAGTTACTTGAAACGTGACGTATATTTTAAAAGACAATTCGGTTCAGGCGGATACACTCTTCATCGATCTGCTGAGTTTAGTACTGTTGAAGAAATAAAGGATAAAATTTTCAATGATGGTTTCAGTCTCTGGTTTGTAGAAGATGCTGTTCAAGGTATTCCATCCAGCATACAAGTCGTCAAAAGTAAGTCCCTAGGGACTGTCATTTTTGGGTATTCACAGCAAAAAATAATCGATAACAAGCATTTCGCTGGCTCTGAAATGATGAGCTTGGATTCGATTACGCCAGAAGTAAAAGAGCAATTGAGGTCTGGTATTGAAAAACTGCATCCTCTCATTGAAAACTATGAAGGATTTTTTGGAATCGATTTCATGTTAAATGGATCAACCATAAGCATCTTGGAAGCAAATATCCGCTTAACAGCGGCAAGCATTCCTACGCTAATGATGAATGAAAAAGATAAAGATCATTCGGAGTATTTTGAAGATTATGCAGTCAGCGATCTCACTCAGAATGATGTAGTTATCGGCATGCATCCAGACAAGGATAAGTGCGACATAGTTAGATTCTCTTCATAATATTTCATATGGAAGCATCAAACGTCATTGCAATTCCCCCGCACTATAAAGGCACATCGTTTGATGAGATGACACAGGCTCTCGTAGTGAGCGCAGGGAAAATGAATATTCCCATTGAGATAACAGGGCAAATTGAGCCCCTAGAAAATAACCTAAAAGGAGAGCTGTTGGATGATGAGAGTTATATTGAAGGACAAATCGCAGTAATTTCAGAACTCACCAGACGCAAAGGGTTAGCAAAAGTACTATTCTTGGATTTCTTTAATCCAGGTTTGGACATACTGAGGTATGCACATCTTCAAAGGGATCTCCGATGCAAATATGGGTCTATTTTATCAGGTGGTTCGTTCCTAAGTGGAGATCTGTATTCATTTGATTGGCTGAGCAGCTACGAAACAGCTTGGGCTAATACGTATGACAGCATATACACGCCGTCTCGATATATAGAGTCGCAGTTGCCAGAACCACTAAAGAAAAAGACGCAGTTTATGCCGCATGGCATGGATGCATTTTCACCTGCGACTTCACCTGACAAGAAATATGACGTTATATTCCCCCATCGATTAAATGAGGATAAGGGCATAGTTGATTTGATTGATATAGCAAAAGGTATACCTGAAGCCAGAATTGCTATTCCAGTTCCTCAAAAACAGGATCAGGCGAAAGGTAGCAAATACTATGATGCCTTATCTGCAATGGATAACATCGAATTACTGCATGGTGAAAATGATGAACAGCATGCCTTGACGCTTGCCTCGTCAAAAGTCGTTTTGAGCTGCGCAAAGCAGGAACTATTTGGGTATTCGGTTATGAAATCTGTTCTCTCTGGTTGCCACCCCGTACTGCCTGACGATCAATGCTATCCCTATTTTTTCCCAAGAAATTTTTTATACCGTTCAAATGAGGAGGCTGTGCAGATGATCAAGGAACATCTGGACGATTCGAAAGATGAGTCGTCGGAAGCGCTAAATCAAATAAGAGAAAATATCCGCAATTTTACTTTTAAAACAATATTGTCTGATTTTTTTGAAGAAGCTAATCCTTAAATGGATAGTGGCCGCATCGTTTACATAAGTCGTTTGGAGAAAATAGAGATTTTACAAATCTCTCTCTAAATAATTTAAATGGATCTCCATTCCATACTTCATACAAATTTTGCGTATTCAAATCTCCCAGTACCACTTCGCCATTGTAGTCGGCACAACACGGAACAACCCTGCCATCAGCCATCACTGTAATTGACGTATAAGGAAAGTCACAACTACCACTAAAATCCGATTCACTTTGCTTTCCCAAGGATCGATCAATATCAGGATAAGGGAAGAATGACTTTCGAAGAATGCCAACATTTTCATGTGCCCCCCAAATCTTGCTGAATTCATCTGCATCTGTCTTTGATAATTCGATTACTTGAATATCAATTTTTGTTGATGCCCCTTCTTTTTTCTTTAATTCTACAATTTCCTGAACACGTTGCATTTCTTTTACAAAATCAATTTTTCGTCCTCTGATTTGAATGAATTCATCGGCATTAGTGGCATCGATTGCAATAATCAATCTACGCAGATTTGCGTGAAAAAGTTCTCTAACCTTTTCTATCTTTAAATTAATCACTGTTTCAGATAACTGCGTGCCAAAAGATGCATTGTCAGTTACATACTGAACTCTGTTGATAATTTCTGGATCTAAAAGTGGCGCTCCAAAGTGATGCAATCTCAAATCAAAAATATCATGATCACTTCCTTGCCACTGTAAATTGAAGGGGCCATTAAGCTTGTAATCAGCTTCGCTAATACCTAGATGTTTCTTTTCTTGTTCGTATTCTTCAATTTCATCAATAATGCAGCAAAACAAATCCATTCGCATACTGTTAATTATGGCTCTGGTCATATGCTTTGTGCGAGGACACATGACACATCTCAAATTACAGTTATTTGTTGTTTCAATTTGATCGACATAAGGAAGTTCAGATCTAGAGGCTTCTAATTGATGCAAGAGATCATCTGGATGCAGTCCACTATCTGCAACGTCTTTAATTCCATCAGTGCCTATTTTTCTGTAAAAAGAATAGTCAATCATTGTAATGTTCTTTTAATGGATTGCCCGACATGATATCCAGAGTTTGCAAAAGAAAAGTGCGTAATTTGTGTGATTCAAAATGCGCAAAATCCCAATCTTCATTACGAACATCTGCAGGGTCACCATTCCATACATAAGCAAATGCACTTAATTCAGAGTCATCGCTGAGTACAGCTCTTACTTCCTTTTTTACATATTCATCACCCTCAAACGTATCTATTAGCTGCACTAAGTCTTCACGAACCTCATGCAAAATTTTCCCAATTACAATACTGCCTTCGTGTTGAATTATTGCTGGATAATCTCTGTCCTTAAGCTTTCTACGCGCAAAGTTCTTAATACATGCGTCGCTTGCAGAAATACCCTCCTCGCCTGTTATCGCCTTAACAACTTCAGGAGATAGCATTGAGCCGTATACAAAGATGTTATTCGGCGTTTTCATTATTGTGTATATTACCACATTAATTTCTACTGTAAATAATGTGTTTCACATTGCTATAACGGCTTCAGCGATCAAATAGAAAGCATATAAAGATAGATACATCCCTAAAAAAGATATGTCTGCACCATGGCACTTTCGTGTCATTTCTTGAAATTCGATATCGCTAAAACGCTAAACTGCGGCGCTGTGTAGCAGTGAAAATGCACTTTCGAGTCTTTGCCATGTCTCCTTGATTTCGGTTCTCGCTTCGTACAGCGTTCGGAGCCAATTTGTACGACCATAAATAACTTGCACTTTGGTTAGGTGTTATTTACCATAAAAATTATGGTAGTTATCAATCCTTGGATTAACTTCAACGGAAATGCAGAAGAAGCATTTACATTTTATAAATCAGTATTTGGTGGAGAGTTCGCAAAAATTATACGTTTCAAAGACATAGCAAGCCCCGAATTTCCGGTCGCAGAAAATGAGGAAAATAAAATAATGCGGATTGCTTTGCCTATCGGCAAAAACATCTTAATAGCAAATGACATTCCAGAAATTTTGGGGAAGGTAAACGAAAATGAAAACAGAAGTAAAATTTCAATCAGTGCAGAAAGCAAAGAAGAAGCAGACAAATTCTTTAACGGACTTTCAGCAGGTGGAACAATAGAAATGCCTATGGCTGACAGTCCTTGGGGTTCCTATTTTGGAATGTTTAGAGACAAATATGGCATTGAATGGATGATTGATTTTGACGCGAAATAGAAAGGGTAAATTTAGTGTGCAATGGATGGAAGATTATTCCAGCACGCCTTCACCATGACACGTTTGTGTCATTTTGTAAAAAACAGGATCGGAGAACAATCAAGCTACGGCTCTGTGCGGCAAAGAAAAGGCTGTTTCTAATCTTTCCCAATTGTCCTTAATTTCGGTTCTCGCTTGGTTCAATGTTCGGAGCCAATTTCAGACTTCGGTTTACCCATCTTGGCTTTAGTAGTTTTTGCCACTACATCAAAGGGTTTCTTCCATTTGATCTCCCAATTTTGATCTGAAATTACGAGGCTCGAAACCATCGAAAGCAATATCTCCATTATTTCCGAATATACGCTATAATCACTGTGAAATGTTCAAGAAAAAACTGATTGCACTGGCTTTTGGACTTCACGCTGTCATCGGTAGCTTCTGCACGATGCCCATCGCAAATGCTATGCCAGTAGAACTGTCAATGCAAAACGTGAGTTCGATGCACGAAGATTGTGACGATTGTCCCCATAAAGAGCATGAATCCGAAAAGAAGACATCATGTGATGCAGGACATTGCTTGTCTGCTCATAAATCAGAAACATCGGTGTCATCAAGCATGACTATTGAAATACGAACCCCTGTAGTTTCGAGTGTTTTGCTGGTTACACTACCTGAGTCGATTCTTAATCAACCCCCTTGGCAATTCACTGCAGAGGGACCACCGCCTGAAACAGGAATTAGAACCATAGTCCTTAGACAGTAGAAAAGTACTTCGCGTGTGCGGATATTCGTCACGCTTTTTACTTTTCTTCCTTACGCATCATGTCAGAAAATACTCCAAAAGAACGGTATGCCACAGTCTGTATAGGCGGAATGACGTGCGCCAGTTGCGAGCTGCTGCTTGAAAGAAAGCTCAAAGCTATTCCAGGCATCAAAGACGTGGACATCAGCCATAGAACTGGAATTGCCCGTATCACAGCCAAATCAGACCAGCTCCCGAGTGCTGAGCGCATTACCGCCGCAATAGAAAAGGCTGGCTATATGATCATTGATGAAAATGCGCCGTCCATCACTACGCTCTCGCCCGATAAGAGGAAATGGATGGAAATTGGTGTTGCACTTCTCATTATTTTTGCAGGCTACAAACTGCTTCAAGCTTTCGATCTTGTTTCGCTTGCACCATCTACTTCTGGCGCTCTATCGCTTGGAGGTGTCCTTTTGATCGGTCTAGTCGCAGGCACAAGTAGTTGTCTTGCAGTCACAGGAGGCCTGCTACTTGCACTAGCCGCAAAACATAACGAACTGCATCAGGCAGAGACACCTTGGCAGAAATTTCAACCCCTTCTGCACTTCAATATTGGTCGTCTAGCTTCGTATTTCGTCCTTGGTGGGCTTGTAGGTACTCTTGGGCAATCCATCACGCTAAGTACACGCATGACGGGCTACTTGAATATCGCCGTGGCTCTGATCATGCTCTACCTTGCCCTCTCTATCCTTGAAGTCATTCCAAAGGGTAGCTTTCCGCTAAGACCGCCAAAGAAACTCTCACGCTGGATCGCTAATCTCTCGGAGAGCGACCATCCTGCAGCGCCTTTAGTGCTTGGTGCTTTCACGTTTTTCCTCCCCTGTGGGTTCACACAATCTTTACAACTTGTTGCTTTGGCTTCGGGAAGTTTTATTACAGGAGCCATGACCATGTTCGTTTTCGCCCTAGGTACACTGCCGTCTCTCATTGGAATCAGTGCAATATCTTCAACTGCTACAGGCAACTTCTCTCGGTTATTCCTGCGCTTTTCTGGTTCGCTCGTACTGCTCTTGGCACTCTTCAATTTGCATAGCGGATTTGCACTTACAGGTATTGACCTGTCTCACGTGTTTGCCACGAGCAATCAACAAGGCAACGCGCCTGCACCGACAACGGTCGGCGATGTCCAGGAGGTATCGATGAGGGTAGAAGCCGGATACTACGAGCCAAGCAATCTCACCATAAAAGCGGGTGTGCCAGTCCGTTGGAAGATTGATGGAACAGAGGCCTACGGCTGTACAAGTATCCTCACCATTCCCTCATTAAATATCTCTAAGCCACTTCGTAGTGGTGAAAATATTATTGAATTCACTGCGCCGCAGCGCGGCACACTCGCCTTCATGTGCTCCATGGGCATGGTGCGAGGTTCCTTTACCGTGATCTAACTTCTCTCTTTTTTATGGCTCAACTCAAATGGCAAGACTCGCCCGACGAATCTCCTGTGCAAAAGCATTCTGCTTCCAATGCATCTGTAAATAATCCTTGGTTTGCAGTCACCATGGGACTCGTCGGCGTGATCGTCGGCTTTTTCATTGGCAAGTTCTAAGCACTTACTTTGACATTAGAAGTGGTAGGGATATAGTACCCCTACCCCCTACCCCTCCAATCATGAGAGATGATGCCAAGAAAAAAACACTCGATGCGATTAAACGGCTGGAAGGCCTGACCGTGAAACTGCGAAAGCAGGTCGAGGAAGATGCATACTGTGCAGAGATCCTTGAACTCGCTCTCGCTATGCAGGGACACATCAAGCATATCCAATCAGCTGTTCTCGAAAGCCATCTGCATACGTGTGCAGCAAAGAAGTTATCCTCTCCATCAGACAAGGAGGCCTTCATCAATGAAGTACTGAATGTTGTCGGTCTCTCTCGTCGTTAATTCTTTTCCTTTACTTCTCCATGCAAACAACCGTTTCTATTCCCGGCATTCACTGCGCTTCGTGTGCAGCTCTCATTAAAGATGTAAGCAGTGAATTTTCTGCTATCAAAAACGTTAATGTCGATATTGAGACAAGGAATGTGACACTCGATCACGATGAGAGTTTTGATATGCAGAAATGGACGACTGAAATAGAGGCACTTGATTCAAAATACAAAATTCTCCCCACTTTATGAGTACTCAATGCGATCTCACTATCACCGGCATGCACTGCGCCAGTTGCAGCGCTCTCATCACCCGTAAGCTCAAAAAGACGCCGGGTGTAGAAGACGCGAATGTGAACTACGCCGCCAATAAAGCGCGCGTTCGCTACGATCCTGCACAGGTCACCGAGGAAGGTCTGATTGCTGCAGTACAATCAGCAGGATACGGCGCTGAGATGCGACATGAGCATGGTCATCATGGTATTGAGATGGATCGAAAGAGACGAGAAGACGAAATAGCTGATTACCGTAACAAGTTCTTTATTGGACTCGTCTTAAGCCTTCCGATGCTGTATTTCATGCTCGGCACCTTCCTGCCAACACTGCCTCTAATGTCCGTACTTATGCCGTATGCAGGTATTGCATCCTTGATTCTTGCAACTCCAGTGCAATTCTGGCTTGGAGCTGGCTTCTACAGAGGCTTCTGGTCGAGTTTGAAAATGGCGACCTTCAGTATGGATAGCCTTATTGTGATCGGTACTTCGACTGCGTATGCCTACAGTCTCTTCAACTTTATTTTGCATTTTCTCAGTGAAGGAACGACCATCGGAGACATGCACGATCTCTACTTTGAGGTCGCAGCGTTGCTCATCACTTTCGTTCTTCTTGGAAAATGGCTGGAATCGCGAGCGAAGGGCGCGACATCGGAAGCAATTCAGAAGCTCATGGGGCTGCAAGCAAAGACCGCCAGAGTACTGCGAAACGGAGAGGTAGTTGATATACCTATGGAGGAAGTTATCGTCGGTGACATTATCATCGTCCGTCCCGGTGAAAAAATCCCCGTCGATGGCATAGTGATGAAAGGACTCACGTCCGTTGATGAATCTATGCTCACAGGCGAGAGCATTCCTGTCGAAAAGAAAGATGGAGATCGTGTCTTTGGCGCGACAATAAATGGCAACGGTTCTATAGAGTTTCGTGCAGAGAAAGTAGGAAGCGAAACAGCGCTCGCACAAATCATTACATTAGTTGAGGAAGCCCAAGGATCGAAGGCTCCCATACAAGACTTTGCTGATTGGGTGTCTTCATGGTTCGTTCCTGCGGTTATCGGCATTGCCATTCTTACCTTTGCCATCTGGATGTTCCTTGATGCGGGATTCACCTTCTCCCTTCTTTCCGCTGTCTCCGTTCTCGTGATTGCCTGCCCCTGTGCTCTTGGACTTGCGACGCCAACGGCCATTATGGTTGCCACTGGTAAGGGCGCGGAAAATGGCATCTTGATCCGTGGCGGAGAACCTTTAGAAGCGGCAAACAAGATTTCTGCCATTGTCTTTGATAAGACAGGCACACTCACTAAAGGGAAACCAGAAGTCACGGATATCCTCGCGTTCGAGAGTACCGAAGAGAAGGTACTGCAGATCGCTGCGAGTCTAGAACAAGGCTCAGAGCATCCGCTTGCCGAAAGCATCATACAATGTGCAAAAAAGAAGGATGTCACGCTGAGTGGAGCCGAAGCATTCAAAGCGATACCCGGACATGGAGTTGAAGGATCTGTTGAAGGAAAGCTCTACTACCTCGGCAATCGCAAGCTCATGGAGAAACAGCAGATTGCTCTTGGAGAGAATGAATCAGTGCTTCAGAAACTGGAAGAAGCAGGAAAGACGGCCATGCTTCTTGCAGATACGACCAAGGTGCTTGGCATCATTGCCGTAGCCGATACGCTAAAGGAAACCTCAAAAGAAGCAATAGATCGCTTACGGCAGATGGGCATTGAGGTCTACATGATCACGGGTGACAACGGTCGCACGGCAAAGGCAATCGCTTCGAGTATTGGCATTCAGAACGTACTAGCAGAAGTCCTACCCGAACAGAAAGCAAGTGAGGTAAAGAAGCTCCAAGAACAAGGAAAGAAAGTTGTGATGGTTGGTGATGGCATCAATGATAGCCCTGCACTCGCGCAAGCAGATCTTGGCATTGCGATGGGTAGCGGTACAGACATTGCAATGGAAACAGGCGGTATTGTGCTCGTGAAAAATGACCTACGCGACGTTGTGACCTCCATCAAATTGAGCCGTGCAACAGTGAGCAAGATCAAACAGAACATGTTCTTTGCACTCTTCTTCAATGCGATAGGTATACCGATCGCTGCACGAGCCTTCATACAATTTGACATTATTCTACGGCCAGAACTTGCGGGGTTTGCCATGGCTTTCAGTTCCGTTGCTGTTGTCACAAATTCCCTACTACTCAAGGGCTTCCATCCAGTGCGCCGAAACTGGATCTCCGATTTTGCGCCTTGGATTATGGCAATCAGTTTTACAGCCTTATTCCTGTTCTTTGCACGGATTAGTTCCTAACTTTCCTGTTTTTTCTTATTTCTTTTCACTTTATTTCTATGATACACACCATGAACAGCACCGGCACAGGCGTAGGCCTTGCTGCCCTTTGGGGAGTTCACGTACTCTCCGTCATTCTCTTCTTTGTTGGTGTAATCCTGCTTATTTTGTGGGCAGCAAAGACTCTCAATCAAGATCAACTTAAAACATGGGGTATTACGCTGGCTGTCATTGGGACAATTGCGTGTCTACTAACTATTGGCATGAGAGGAGCACCATGGGGCGACGTAGGCATGATGAGTAATTCTGAGACAAAAATGATGTACATGCAGATGATGGAAAAAATGATGGGAGGAATGATGGATCAAAATGATTCTGGTACTACTCATCACATGGGTGGTGACGCGATGAGCATGTCAATGGATGACATGTCTGCCATGTTAAAAGGCAAAACTGGTGACGCTTTCGATAAGGCTTTCATAGAGGGCATGATTCCCCATCACCAAGGCGCAATTGAAATGGCTCGTGCAGCAGAACAGTCTGCAAAGCACCAAGAGATCAAAGATATGGCAGAGGATATTATTGCTACCCAAAAGAGCGAAATTGATATAATGCGCAGCTGGCAGCAATCTTGGGGATACGCTGAGTAATCGTGAAAAAAAGCAGGATTGAATATGTCAATCCTGCTTTTTTGTACTACAGGAAGACGTAAGCTTTGAATGGCCGGATATGCTGTCGTTAGTTCTAAAAGGAGGCAAGCTGGTAAGCCAAATATACAAAGCACGCATCTTTTATAAGACGACAGCCTCGACATGTAGAAACGTGCGCACGTAGAATCTCCTATTGAGACACAGCTTTTGCAGAAACAACCAGACGCTCTGCATACATCCCTTCATTCGCATTCCATACACCAGTACAGGTAATGAGGCGTAGAAATTGATGTTCATTTTCTCCAAAGAGCTCTTTCATAGGGGCCTCATTATAGATAAAGGATTGAAGATCAATCACCCGAAATTCTCGTACGATCCCCTTCTCCCGCACAAGAATACTATCTCCCACTTGTAATTCTTTGAGATTCCAAAAAACACCACGCACTCCTCCCGGTGCATCGAGATGCCCTGCCATCACTGCATTGCCAGGCTCTCCAGGCCTCCTGCCCAGTGTATACCAACCAACAGTAAGGGGATCGGCAGGAATATCCATCGATCCATCGCTGCGCATGCCGACTGGAACCACCGGCGCATCAATCCCAAGGCGGTCGATTTGCAGGTGCATCTCCACCGCGGGAACCGGCTGCTCCTTTGCCACTCCTGAAAGAATAGGTGATGGCGGTAAATTATCTCGTCCATAGGATTGCTCCGGCTCAGCGGTATCTTGAGTGACTATCGCATCTTCTTTCGGCAATGCCGAAGAAAGCACATGCTCTATCGTCGGCAATGCAACAGTAAAAACTAGTGCTATCACGCAGACGGCAGTTGCTCGAGCAATTATGTACCGCACACTATTTCCGGCGCGCATAGCTCACACAGGATAAAGCGCCAACAAGAAGAAGGCAGAAACCGAACGCTGCAAAAGCTGCAATTGGATCGGTTCCAGCATTTCCTGCGGGGGGCAACACGGTAGGAACCACCGGCGGCGGAAGCGGTGTAGATACTGGGATACTAACTGGACTACCTCCTTCGGGCCTAGACGGAATAGTAATAGAAGGCTGCGGAACCCGAGGGCGCCGTCCACTGCCTCCACCTCCACCATTTCCACCTCCCCCACCGCCACCACCTCCTCCATTCCCTGCAGGAGGCTGATTGTCATCGCCGTCGTCATCGCCGTTTCCGCCCCCATCACCGTCTCCGTCTCCGTCGTCATCTCCATCACCATCTGCCGGTGGAACCTCCTGTTCTGGCTGCTTGTTGCAAGCTTTGATCATTTTCGTTTTTTTGCACTGGGAAAGCACTTCTCCATTCATACACGTATTGAAACCGGACGTCCCATAGAGCTCGTCCACTCCAGATCCTCCGTCCAATTCATCGTTCCCGAGACCACCTGTCAGATGATCGTCTCCGTCGCTTCCACAGAGGGTATCGTTACCATCGCCGCCATCCAGCTGATCGTTCCCTGCATCACCACAGAGAAGGTCATCACCGAGCTCTCCACGAATGGTGTCATTTCCCGTACCACCTTTTACCAGATCCTCTCCGGCACCCGCATCTATTTCATCGTTACCTGCACTGGCGCAGATCACATCATCTCCGTTGCCACCAGAAATACGATCGTCTCCGAATGTTCCGACGATCACATCGTCACCATCGGTTCCAAGTAGCGAACCACTAAAAGCCTGTCCATTCTGCGGACCACCAACAATGCTGCCACTGCTATTTACATAGATTGTCGCTGTTATTCCATCGCAGGTAGGAATAGATGCAGCAACAGCGACGAGCAGAGGATCTCCACCTTGCGCTTCTGTGTCCGATTCCGTATCGGTACCACTCTCGTCTTCTATCGTACTACCTGTTTGCGTTGGTAACATTTGCGACTTCACTTCAGAAAGCGTCAGCACGTCTATTCTCGGAAGAGTGGAAAGTGACAGATTTGAAAAATCAGCGCCGTATTGATCATTGATTTCGACGCAGTAGCCGCGGATACAGATATCT